>CAZGZU010000011.1:0-11358 GCA_964529855.1 uncultured Candidatus Saccharibacteria bacterium
TATTTTGCATTTCCTATTTACCAAGCTTTGTCAACCTCTGGGGGGCCGGTGGTATGACTGCTTTTAGCTTAACCGAATCCCATTAAATTGTCAATCCAATATTAAAACCCGGATAGAGTGTTCTTTTGTTATGACAAAGCAGTATGTATCTTCATTGAGAAAAAAGAACCATTGGGTCAAGCCAGGCAGACAACTGGTCTGGAAAATCAACATAGCCAGCCAGATTAAGGTCACCTCCAAGATACAAAGCAAAATGCAGATGTTTGCGTTCGCCATCAGTTTCAGAGGTATTCCCTCTCCCTAAAATTCCAATCTGTTCGCCCTTAACAACATTTTGCCCTTGGGCAACCAAGCTGGTTGGATTAAGGTGTCCATAAATAGCTAAATACCTTTGATTACCAACCAAATGACGAATAGCCACCAATCCTCCGTAGCCGGAGACCCATCCGGAATATTCAACTAGACCGTCAGCCATTGCCCGAACAGGCACTTCCTCCTCAACATCATCATACTCTACATCAACCCCGGTGTGATAACCTCTAAATCGTTCTGGCTGGACTGGCGAGGTTTCCGGAGTGATAAAAATACCAAACGGTTTTTTGGTGATTCGGGATTCAAATTCTTTAACCGGGGCAATTAAATCAGCTTCTTGCTCAACTGACTCATTCTCAATTGGCTCATTTGCTAAATCCGGCTGACTTAAATTCTTGTCAGCCAAAAACAAAGGCCAGATAAAAATAAGCAGAGCCAAAACAATGATTAAAGATAGAAAAATGAATAATCTCCACATACTTTTATAATTATAACATAAAAAAGCCCGGGGATAGCTGGTTTTCCAGATATGCCTGGGCTTTTTAAACAGTCCTTTAGGCCGCCTTTTTAAGTTTTGTTCTTTTTTTTCTCCTAATCTTTAGCTTGCCTTTTTTACCTCTGTACACCTCTCTTTCCTCATCTAATACTAACACATACCCTCCTGCTCCCTTTGGTCTGAAGACATTCACAGATAAGCAATGCTCACATGGAAGCGTCTTACCGTCATATAGATGTCCACCATCATCAAGCACTATGGCCTTTCCACATTTCTTACAATGATACTTGGTCCTCCATTTGCCGTTTCCCATAATCCCTCCTTTCAATATTTGATTTTTAAAAAAACAAAAAACCGGCTGAGAGCCGGTCTTTTTGTACCAATACTATATAATTTATCTATCCAAAAAGACCAACTCCCTTGGGCCAGTAAACAAGACAAACAAGTTAAGAGAATAGGTCTTTAATATCATTAAGTTTATTTTAGGGGAATAGAAAGCAAGTGTCAATAGGTGGGGTTAATTACAAGGAGCACAACCTAATTAAGGTAATCAAGGCCAAACCTTATTAAAGGGCCTCCAAATCCTGCAAAGCGCGCTGATAGATTTCCACGGCTCGCTCGGCCTGGTTGCGGGTCAGTTGGAAATCGGACTGATGAACAATCTGATTACGGATCTTATGAGCCTGCCAAAGCTCTTCAAGATTAGGTAATTGAGCAGGCGTCAGCTGTTTCAATCGCTCCCCCATGTCTTCTCCCTGATAGCCAATTTTTTTTAGCACGTCATCAAAAATTTTATCTGCCTCAATAACGGCCATTCTATGGGCATTCCCGTCTTTGCTTTCTAATTTTTCTGAAATTGACTGCCATTGTTCAACAATTACCTTCTTGGGCAGGTCCGGGGCAACAATGCTCTCTCCGGCCATTTCCAGAAATTTCTGAATGTTTTTCCTGATTTTAAAAATCAAAGAAATAATGGCCAGGACCAGCAAGATAGAAATGATTACTGAAATAATCTTAAGAAACAGAATTATTTGATGCCAATCATTGGAACCAACCTGAGAGGTCAAAGCATCATAGATTTTAAGTAAACTTGTTCTCATATTCTTGAGCTATTTTAAGAAGTCTTTCATCATCAAATTGTCGGCCAATAATTTGCAAACCAATTGGCAGTTTGCCTGCTTTGCCGCAAGGTATGGAAATGGCTGGCAGACCGGCCAGGTTAATGGAAACCGTATAAATATCGGAGAGATACATGGAAACAGGGTCATCTACTTTCTCGCCCAGTTTAAAAGCCGGCGTTGGCGAGACCGGTCCCATTAAAACATCCACTTTTTCAAAGGCCCGGGCAAAATCTTCTTTAATCAAAGTCCTTACTTTCTGGGCTTTCAGATAATAGGCGTCATAATAGCCGGCTGATAAAGTATAGGTGCCCAGCATAATTCTTCGTCTGACTTCATCGCCAAATCCCTGCTGGCGCGTTTTAAGATAACCCTGCAAAAGGTCTTTGCCTTTTACGGAAAGACCGTATTTTATTCCGTCATAGCGGGCTAAATTAGCCGACGCCTCGGCCGGTTGGATAATGTAATAAGCGGCTAAAGCATAATCCATCTGGGGCAAATTTACTTTAACAATCTTGGCGCCCATTTTCTCGCATTGGGCAACGGCTTTTTTAATGCTTACTTCCACTTGCGGGTCTAACCCTTTGATAAAATATTCTTTGGGCAGACCGATTTTCAGGTTTTTAATCTGGGAAACTGAATGTCCTACATCTAAACTGGTTGAATCTTTCCCGTCTTTGCCCTTAATCACCTCAAAAATCGTCTCCATGTCCGCCACATTTTTGGCCAGAGCGCCAATCACATCAAAGGATGAAGCGAAAGCAATCAAGCCATATCGGGAAACCCGACCGTAACTTGGTTTAAATCCAATCACCCCGCAAAAAGAGGCTGGCTGGCGAATAGAGCCGCCTGTGTCAGAGCCCAAAGCAGCCAGACACATATCAGAAGCGACAGCGGCCGTTGAACCGCTGGAACTCCCGCCAGTCACCCTTTCCAAATCATGGGGATTTTTGGTTGGCCCGAAAGCAGAGTTTTCTCCAGAACTGCCCATGGCAAACTCGTCCAGATTGGTCTTTCCTAAAATTACTGCGCCTGCTCTTTTGAGCTTCTTGATTACACTTGCGTCATAAGGAGAAATATAGTTTTCCAGGATTTTTGAACCGGCTGTACATCTGATTCCCTTAACCTGAATAATGTCTTTGATGGCCATGGGAACACCGGCCAAAGACCCAAGTTTTTCTTCATTAGCAATTCTTTTGTCTGTTTTTCTGGCCTGTTTCAAAGCCATTTCCTCGGTTAGGGTTAAATAAGCATGGATTTCCTGGTCTTTGTTTCTAATCCGATTAAAAAAAGCCTCGGTCAATTCAACGGCTGAAAATTCCTTTTTTTTCAAACCCTGCTGGGCCTGTTTAATGGTAAGTTTGTTTAAATCCACGGATTTTACAATACGGCTTTGACTTTAATATAATCATCCCTGGTCTCCGGGGCTAATTCCAGTAACTTCTCCCTTTCTTGTTTGGTTGTGGCCCGGCCTTTATCTGGTCGGCTGACATTTTCCAAGCCGGTCACTTGAGCAGTCGGCTCAACTTTATCTGTCTTGGCCTTTTCCAGCTTATTAACAAAATCCAAAATAGCCGAGAGTTCTCGCTTGAACTTTTTCCGTTCCTGAGCTGTTAAGCCCAAACGGGCTAATTTGGCTACGTGATTAACGTTAATCATTGTTTAATCATCCCCAAAAACTCTTTCTCATCAATAATCTTCAAACCCAACTTCTTGGCCTTGTCATACTTGGAGCCGGGCTCCTGGCCGGCCACCACAAAATCCGTCTCTTTGGAAACCGAACCGGAAACATCACCGCCCAATTGTCTAATCTTGGACTTGGCTTGTTCCCGGGTAAAACGCCTTAATTCACCCGTCAGCACCAGTGTCAAGCCAGCTAATTTTTTCTTGACCGGTTTCAGCTTTTCAATCTCCAAACCCGAACTCATCAATCGGCTAAGAAATGTCTTATTCTTCTTATCATTAAACCATTGATAGATACTCTTGGCAACAACTTCTCCAACATCCTCAATTCTGGAAAGCTCTTTGATGCCGGCTTTATTTAATCTGTCTAAACTGGCAAAATGTCTGGCCAGGGCAATGGCTGTTTCCTCGCCCACATGACGAATGCCCAGGGCATAGATAAACCTGGCTAAAGAGATTTTTTTGCTCTGATTAATCGCCTCAACCAGATTTTCAGCTGATTTTTCAGCAAAACGCTCCAAAGGCACCAAATCACCCTCGGTTAAGGAAAAAAGGTCAGCCGGATTGGTAATCAATCCCTCGTCAATAAGCTGATTAACAATCTGGGGACCCAATCCTTCAATGTCAAAGGCCTTTTTGGAAGCGAAATGGACAATGCGTCGTCTTTGGATAGAAGCGCATTTTTTATTAATACAACGATGAACCGCCTCTCCCTTGGGCCTGACAACCGGACCGCCGCAAACCGGACACTTCTTGGGCATCCGGAACTTTTTTTCTTTGCCGGTTCTCAACTTCTTGATTACCTTGACCACGTCTGGAATAACATCGCCGGCTCGCTGAATAATGACCGTATCCCCTATTTTGACTCCCAATCGCTTTATCTCATCAGCATTATGAAGAGTCGCCCGGGTAATTAAAATACCTCCTAAATGAACCGGTTTCAGATGAGCCACTGGCGTTAAAGCACCGGTTCGGCCAACCTGAACCACGATATCCTCAATCACCGTGGTCACCTCTTTGGCCGGGAACTTAAAAGCAATGGCTCCCCGAGGCGCTTTGCCAACTACGCCCAACTTATTAAAAACCTGATTATTATTCACGCTAATAACCACCCCGTCAATCTGATAAGCCAGTTTGGCTCTGTTTTTTTTAATTCTCTGCCAAAATCTGATGACTTCGGACAAATTAGCACACGTTTGCTCCTGACTAGTCCGAAATCCCAAAGTCCGGGCAATCTGATGTTTTTCCTGATGAGTTTTCTGGCCTAAATCAGTAACCAGGTCATAGGCCAGAAAGTTTAATTGCCGGGAAGCGGCTATTTTCGGGTCAAGCTGCCTGATGCTACCAGCCGCTGTATTGCGCGGATTAGCATAAAGAGACAAACCCTTTTTCTTACGCTCCTGATTAACTTTTTCAAATGCCTTGATGGTCATGTAGACCTCGCCGCGAATCTCTATTTCCCCTTTTTCCAAAGCTGCTTTGATATTTTTTTCAATGTTCCTGGAAGAGGGTTTTTGTTTAATCTCCAGTTTCAGGGGAATAGAAGGAATGGTTTTAAGATTCTGGGTAACGTCCTCACCTATCCGACCATCGCCCCGGGTCGCTCCCTGAACAAAAACCCCGTTTCTGTAGACCAAAGTCACGGCAAAACCATCAATTTTCAATTCAGCAAAGTAGTTAAGCTTTTGCGAAGGGACCAGTTTTTGAATCCGCTCCTGCCAGGCCTCTAATTCCTCTTCATAAAAAACATCCTCCAAAGAAAGCATTTTCTTTTTATGCCTGACTTTAACAAACTTATCCAGGGCCTGGCCGCTGACCCGCTGGGTCGGCGAATCCGGGGTAATCAAATCCGGATATTGCTGCTCTAATTTATATAATTCATGCTTCAAAGAATCAAAAGCCGCATCAGACATCTCCGGTTTATCCAGAACATGATACAAATAATTGTGGTGATTAATAACCTTTCTTAATTTGGCTATTCTTTTGGCCGCCTCTTGTTTGGTCATATAGTTAGTATAGCGCCTAAATATGCTGCTTTCAAGCTTGACTTAGTTGGAGGGATATAATAAGATGCGAAAAGTTCTTAACACAGCTAAAGAAGAATCTATGGACTATTCTTTAGCGCTCTTTTCCTAAGGGAAAAGATAAATCTAAACAGCCAAGGCTGGAAAGGAGAGTAAAAATGAAAGACATAAGAAAGGAAATGGAAGGATTTCTTGAACATTTAAAGGACTCTGCTTCTGAACCTGATGAATTCAAAAAGCTTGTTGCTAATAAGACTCTTGGAGAAATATTTCTGGAAACAGAAAATGACCGAGAAAAAATTGTACAAATCAAAAATCTTTTTTGGCTGGCTTGCAAATCTAATGAAGATAAAGCAATGCTCTATCTTCTTAAGCTTCTAGAAAAAACCTATGACTTCAAAGAACAGCATATTGCTGAAGGACCTAACGGAGACCATCATTTAGGCAACGCAGCAAGAAGAGCAGAACGCCAATTTAACGACTGGCTAATGGATATTTATTGGCAATTACCTGATAAAAAAATAGATAAAGAGTGGGAGCACGGAGGTCACCGGGAATATAAGAAAGCAATCATGCTCCAAACAAAATTCTATATCTTGGAACGAATTGCTAAAGAGTGGGAAACCTCACAATGGACATCAATCGATAGCTTCTCTGAAAAAGATGTTGAAAGAGCTTTCCGATTTCTGATCGCTGCCTATGAACCATTAGGGGAGGGCTGCCGCTCTGTTGGTGAAGAGTTCAAGGAAAAGTCAGAAGGCCGCTGGGTATCGCCAGAAGAGCAAAAACAGATTATCAGCTTGATTACAGAACAGGATACCCGATTTAATCCTGAAGAACTGGAAAAGTGGATGGAACAACCCTCCCTGCCTAGTGAATTTGAAAGAATCTTAGCCATTGCCCGAACTCGCAATGGAGGAAGGAATCTCTGGCGAGCTGATATCCGTAATGCTGAATTAGTCCGTTCATTTGTTCCAGAAGAGCGAAGCGAAGCAGCTATTGAGCTTTTTAAAAGAAATGCTGAAACTAAGGCTGCAGTTGACCGATGTATTCAAAAGCTTATTGAGGAGATGACTGACGGTCACAGCTGGTCGCATAGAGAAGAGATTGGTAAATCTGAATATGTATTGGGCAATATCGACTTCAAATATAATCATCTATTTGAAGTAATAATCAGCATCCAAGTGGATTCTGAATATCCAGAAGCGCTTTTTCAGGATAATTTTGGCCGGGCAACACGACATATAAAGGCCTGGCTCAAAGGTCACACCCCTTTCCGAATTCATCTTGTAATGACAGGCGGGCAAACAAATGCTCAAGAGACTGATATGTCACAGGGTGAATCCTATCGTCAACCCTAAAAATAAATCCCCGTTCGGACTAAAATTAATCAATAGTCCGGGCGGGGATTTTTTTAACGGATTTGCCCGGACAGGAAAAAATGATATACTGGAATCAGCTTATGAAGTTTACTCACCTCCACGTTCACTCCCACTATTCCCTGTTGGACGGACTGGCCAAAATTGACCAGCTTTTGGACGCTTGTCAGGAATTAAAGATGCCCTCCCTTGCTTTGACTGACCATGGTTCAATGTATGGTCTGGTTGAGTTTTTTCAAAAAGCCAAAAAAAGAGGCGTCAGGCCGATTATTGGCAGTGAAATGTATTTGGCTCCTCAGGGTATGGACCAACGACGACCCAACATTGACAACAAGCTTTATCATTTGGTTCTCTTAGTCAAAGACAAACAAGGTTACAGCAATTTAGTCCAACTGACGACCAAGGCCTTTTTAGAGGGCTTTTATTACAAACCGCGCATTGACAAGGAACTGTTGAAAAAGCACAGCCAAGGTTTAATCGGACTTTCCGCCTGCCTGAGCGGAGAAATTCCCAAGATGGTCCTCAACGGCCAACTGGCGGAAGCGGAAAAAACAGCTCTGGAATATCAGGAAATATTCGGTAAAGGTAATTTCTATTTAGAACTGCAGCACCATCCCGGTCTACCTAACCAGGAGCCGGCTAATCAGGCCTTGATTAAAATCAGTCAGAAACACCACATTCCCCTGGTGGCTACCAATGACGTTCATTATGTTAAGCCGGAGGATGCCGATGCCCAAGACGTCTTAATGAGCATCCAGACCGACAAAAGACTGGAAGACCAGGACCGTTTGAGTATGAAAGCCGATGATTTTTCTCTGCGACCGATTGAACAAATGGTCAAAGATTTTAAGAAAGTTCCTTCGGCCATCACTAATACGCAAAAAATCATTGAGCAGTGCAAGTTTGAATTTGAACTTGGCAAAATCCAACTGCCTCATTTTGAAGTACCCAATGGACAAACGCCGGATGAACACCTTAAAAAACTATGTCAGGAAGGACTTAGCCAACGTCAATTTGACCAACCTTTGCAACAGGTTCTGGAACGCCTTGATTATGAATTAGGGGCCATTAAAGAAACCGGTTTTGCTTCCTATTTTTTGATTGTCCAGGATTTCGTTAACTGGGCCAAGTCAAAAAAGATTGTCGTTGGGCCGGGCCGGGGCAGCGCGGCCGGTTCTGTGGTTTCTTATCTTTTAAACATCACTGATATTGACCCGCTTAAATATGACCTGCTCTTTGAACGCTTTATCAATCCCGAAAGAATTTCCATGCCTGACATTGATTTGGACTTTGCTGATGACCGGCGCGACGAAGTCATTGAATACGTTACTAAAAAATATGGTTCGGAGCGGGTAGCCCAAATTATCACCTTTGGGACAATGGCTGCCCGGGCAGCTGTCCGGGACGTTGGCCGGGCTCTTGATTATTCATACAATTTCTGCGACCAGATAGCCAAAATGATTCCTTTTGGCTCTACTTTAGAAAAAGCCATTCACGAATCACAGGAATTGCATCAAAGTTATGAATCAGACGAGAATACCAAACAGCTGATTGATACGGCCATGAAATTGGAGGGAGTGGTCCGTCATGCCTCCACCCATGCCTGCGGAGTGGTTATCACCAAAGACCCTCTTCGCCTGACTGTCCCCTGCCAACATCCGGTTCAAGGCGAACAAGCGATTGTTACCCAATATGAAATGCACTCCATTGAGGATTTAGGTCTTTTAAAAATGGATTTTCTCGGTCTGAAAACCTTAACCGTCATCCAAAATGCCCTTAATCAAATCAAGGAATCAAGCGGTCAGGAAATTGATTTGCCCAATCTTCCTCTGAATGACCAGCAAACCTTCCAGTTATTTCGCCGGGCCAACACGACTGGTGTCTTCCAACTGGAATCAAACGGCATGAAAAGGCATCTCAAGGATTTAAGGCCAAGCCAATTTGAAGATATTATTGCCATGGTCGCTCTTTATCGTCCGGGACCGATGGAATTTATCCCGGAATTCATTGCCCGCAAACACGGCCGCAAAGAAGTCAAATATCTCCATCCCAAATTAAAACCAATTTTGGAAAGCACTTATGGAATCTGCGTTTACCAGGAAGAGCTGATGAGAATTGCCCGTGATTTGGCCGGCTTTACTCCTTCGGAAGCTGATGTTTTGCGTAAAGCAGTCGGCAAAAAAATCAAAAAACTATTGGATGAGCAAAAAGAAAAAATGATTGAAGGAATGGTCGCCAATGAAGTTGAGCCGAAAATAGCCAAGAGAATCTGGCGGACCATTGAACCCTTTGCCCAGTACGGCTTTAACAAGGCCCATTCCACCTGCTATGCCCTTATCGGTTATCAGACCGCCTATCTCAAAGCTCATTTTCCGACTGAATTTATGGCTGCTCTGATGACTTCGGAACAAAATGACATTGAACGAATCGCCTTTTTGGTTGACGAATGTAAACGAATGAACATGCAGGTTCTGCCGCCCAACGTTAATGAAAGCGACCAGGATTTCAGCAGAGCGGCTGAAAAGACAATCCATTTCGGACTTAAGGCCATTAAAAACGTCGGTCAGCACGTGGTTGAGGCGATTGTCCAACAAAGAAAAGCCAAAGGACCATTTAAATCAATCGCTGATTTTATTGAACGGGTTGAATCCAAAGACCTTAATAAAAAATCGCTGGAGAGCTTAATCAAATGCGGCGCTCTGGATGATTTTGGCGAAAGGAATCAACTCTTGGCCGCTTTGGAACAAATGCTTAGTTTAGCTCGGGAAACCCAACGGGCTAAACAAAACGGCCAGGTCAGTTTATTTGACGACCAGCCGGCCATAAGTGGTCCCTCCTTAAAACTGCCGGTGATTGCCCCGGCCAACAAAAAGGATTGTCTAAGCTGGGAAAGAGAATTACTCGGTCTCTACGTTTCCGAGCACCCTCTCAAAGACCGCCAGGAACAGCTGGCTAAGTCAGCTACTCTCTGTCAAAGCTTGTCCAAGAACCAAATCGGTCATCGGGTAAAAATCGGCGGTATTATTAACAAGATACAAAAAGTTAATACGCGAACCGGTCAGCCAATGCTTTTCGTTCAATTAGAAGACCTGAGCGGCCGCATTGAAGCTCTGGTTTTTCCGGCTGTCCTGGAACAAACAGCCACTGCCTGGCAGGAAGAAAAAGTTGTCCTGGTCAGCGGCCGTTTGAGTGACCGCGACGGCAACTTGAAAATCCTTTGCGATAATGTTAAGGTATTGGAATAGATTAAATTGAGCAATTGTATTGCTCAAATAAGATAAGGATTATGGCCAAAAAAGACGAATTACAATTAGAAAAAATACGTCATTCCCTGTCTCATCTGATGAGTATGGTCATCATGGAAATGTATCCCAATACAGGACTGGGCGTTGGACCGGCCATAGAAAACGGCTTTTATCAGGATTATGATTTGCCTGAATCCATTTCTCCGGGACTGCTACCCAAGCTGGAGAAAGAAATCAAAAAACTGATAAAAAAGGATATTAAGTTTGAACAGCATGATATGAACTTTAACGAGGCCCTGAAGCTTTATAAAAAAGACCCTTATAAGACTGAAATGATAAAAGATTTAAAGAAAGCAGGCGAAAAAAAAGTAAGCTTTTACAAATCTGACTGGTTTGAAAACTTGTGCAAGGGTCCGCACGTTAAATCCACCAAAGAAATTAATCCTGATGCTTTCAAATTGACTAAAATAGCCGGCGCTTACTGGAAAGGCGATGAAAAAAACAAAATGCTCCAGCGAATCTACGGAGTGGCTTTTAATACTAAAAAGGAACTAAACCAATATTTAGCCAATCAGGCAGAGGCCGAAAAAAGAGATCATCGGGTTCTGGGTCAGAAATTGGATTTATTTGTTTTTTCCGATTTAGTCGGACCGGGCCTGCCCTTATTCACTCCCAAGGGAGTGGTTATCATTGATGAATTAAGGAATCATATTGAATCAATCTGCCGGGGTTACGGGTTTGAAAAAGTAATGACTCCTCATCTGGCCAAGATAAAGTTATTTGAACTGTCAGGCCATGCCAAGAAATTCAGCGAAGAGCTTTTTAGAGTCACTTCAAAACGCGCTCATGAATTTGTCATCAAGCCGGTACAATGTCCTCATCAAACCCAAATCTATGCCTCCCGAATACGTTCCTATCGCGATTTGCCGATTAGATATATGGAATCAGGAAAGCAATATCGGGCTGAAAAATCAGGTGAAGTGGGCGGCCTAAACAGAGTTTATGCAATCACTGTTGAAGACGGTCATTCTTTCTGCCGAATTGACCAGGTTAAAGAAGAGGTCAAGGCCATGGTCAAGATAATCAAAAACTTTTACACTA
>CAZGZU010000011.1:11368-22772 GCA_964529855.1 uncultured Candidatus Saccharibacteria bacterium
ACCCTGACCATCCTGAAAAATACATAGGCGAAAAAAAGGACTGGGATAAATGCGAAAAAATGTTGGCTGACGTTGCCAAAGAAATGAATTTGGCAGCCAAGAGAATGAAAGGAGAAGCCGCTTTATACGGACCTAAGCTTGATTTTATGTTTAAAGATTCACTGGGCAAGGAGATACAAATACCGACTGTCCAATTGGATTTTGCCACGGCCAAGCGTTTTGATTTAACCTATGTTGACGAAAAAGGCAAAAAAATAAACCCGGTTATGGTTCACCGGGCCATCCTCGGCTCTTATGAAAGATTCCTGGCCTTGCTAATTGAGCATTTTGCCGGCGCTTTTCCAATCTGGCTAGCGCCTGTTCAGGTCTGGCTCATCCCGGTAGGCAATCGCCATAAAAAATATGCCCAGCAGATTGCCAAACAACTTCAGGAAGAAAACCTCCGTTTTGAATTAAAAGACGATAATGAAACTGTTTCCAAGAAAATCCGCGAGGGCGAACTGCAAAAAATCCCCTATCTTCTGGTAGTCGGTGACAAAGAAGAGAAATCCGGCTCGGTCGGCGTCAGGAACAGAAAAAAGGGCGACCTCGGCCCTATTAAAACTAATAAATTTATTGAAAGGATTAAACAGGAGATTACTGATAAGGCCGGAGATTAAACCTATTCAGTAAGCACCTGCGGGCCCTTTTCAGTCACTGCCACTGTATGTTCAAAATGGGCTGATAAGCCGTTGTCAGCTGTCTGGTAACCAAAGCCGTCAGGGGCTTTTTTTATTCCGGGCTGACCCAGACAAACCATTGGCTCAATGGCCAAGACCATGCCAACTTCTAATTTCGGTCCTTTGTGACGATGGCCGAAATTAGGTATTTCCGGCTCTTCATGAAGGTGCTGGCCAATCCCATGACCGCAGAGGTCCCGGATTACCTGAAAATCCTGCGCTTCCACGTGCTTCTGAATGGCAAAAGCCATATCACCAATCGTTTTGTTGGGTTTGGCCCGGGCAATGGCCCGGCGCAGGGCTTTCTTAGTTACCCGGAGCAAACGACCAATCTCCGGAGAGGTTGAACCGATAGGCACAGTTACGGCCATATCAGCATAAAAGCCCTTATAAATAAGTCCTAAATCCAAACTTAAAATATCGCCCTCTTTCAATTGTCTGGTTGAGGGCAGACCATGAACAATCTGTTCGTTAATTGAAGTGCATAAACTGGCCGGGAAACCCTGATAGTCCTTAAAAGCCGGCTGGGCGCCGTGGTTAAAAATAAGCTCCTGGGCGAGCTTATCTAATTCTTGAGTAGTCAAGCCGGGCTCTACTCTGGCTTTCAGTTCTCTGATAATCTCAGCCAGCAGCTTGCCCCCCTGAGCCATCACGGCAATTTGTTCAGGAGTTTTGATGGGAATCATATCTTAAGATATTGCCTTTTTAACGTCATAATAAACATCCTCAATGGACTTTTCGCCATCAACTCTGATTAAACGACCCTGCTTCTTGTAATAATCAATGGCCGGTTCAACATCCCTTTTGTAATAATTCAAACGGGTTCTGATGGCCTCTGGTTTGTCATCAAGCCGGGTTATTAATTCGCCGCCGCATTTGTCGCAGACCTTCATCCCCCTGAAATCGCCTACCCAGGGAATCAGGCGGCCGCATTTCTGACAAATGCGCCGTTTGGACAAACGCTCAAAGGCCTCCTGGTCGGAAATGCCCAATAAAACAACTTTAATATTCTTCCATTCATACCACTCAAAGGCCTTATCCATTAATTGGGCCTCCAATGAGGAACGGGGGCTGCCATCAATAATCAAACCCTTTCTGTTTATCTTATTCCTCATCTCGGCTATTTTTTCTGCCCAGAATCTAAAGATAACCGGCGTCGGCACCAATTCCCCTTTTTTCATTACCTGCTTCAGCTTTTTGCCCGAAAAATCCTTTTTCTTCGCTCTGTCTCTCAATAATTGACCGCTGCTCAAATAATTAAAACCAAACTCTTTAATGAGCAGCTTGGCCTGGGTTCCTTTGCCGCAACCAGACCGGCCAAAGAGAATAATGATTTGAGAAGATTTCCTGGGCATAGATTAAAACCCCTCGTAATCTCTCATGGTCAATTGAGAGTTGATTTGGCGCATGGTTTCCAGAACCACCGAGACGACAATCAAGAGAGCAGTGCCGCCAATGGCAAAACCAAAGGCGGTGATGCCGGTCGCCCCCTGAATAATTGAGGGCAAAACGGCAATCGTGCCTAAAAAGATAGCTCCAAAAAGCAAGACCCGGTTGAGGATAAAATAAAGGAAGGTGGAGGTGGGCGGACCCGGACGAATGCCCGGAATAAAACCGCCCATTTTCTGCAAATTATTAGCCACGTTTTTCGGGTCAAAGGTGACAGCCGTGTAAAAATAAGTAAAAAGAACGACCAGGATGAAATAACAAATGCCATAGAACCAGGCATTCTCAAAAAGACGACCAATTGTCTGGGCAAAATTAGCTAACCAGGTAATACTGGAGCCGCCGAAAAAATTGGCAACCATGCCGGGAAAAAGCATAATGGATAAGGCGAAAATAATCGGGATAACGCCGGCCGGATTAACGTTCAAAGGCAAATATGTGGAAACCCCGCCATAGACCCGATGACCGCGCACCCGTTTGGCATAAGAAACCGGAATATTACGCCGGCCTTCCGTAATAATCACCACACCGGCCGTAATAATCAAAGCCAAGGCAAAGAAAGCCAAATAGGAAGGAATTTTAGAAGGGTCATAAGTAACAATCAATTCTCTGACGGAAAGAGGCACGCTGGAAACAATACCGGCGAAAATCAACAAAGAAACTCCGTTGCCAATGCCTTTTTCAGAAATTAATTCGCCCAGCCACATTAAAAACATGGCGCCGGCGGCGGTCACTGAAATGGAAATGACCCACTGGCCTAGAGAAAGAGAACTGATAATGCCTTGTCGACTCAAAATGGTTAACATACCATAGGATTGCAAGCCGGCCAAAGGCACGGTCAACATCCGGCTGTATTGGTTAAATTTTCGACGACCGGCTTCCCCTTCTTCTTTATAAAGCGCTTCCAATTGGGGAAAAATCATGGTCAAAAGCTGCATAATAATGGTCGCCGTAATAAAGGGGCCCAGACCCAACATAACAATTGACAGCTTGCTCATTGCTCCGCCGGTAAAAATATTCAAAAGACCGAATAACTGATTATTGGCAAAAAACTGGCTTAATCGTTCAGCATCCATGCCCGGCACCGGAATATTAGCGGCAATCCGAAAAACGACCAAAACCAACATCACAAAAAATATCTTCTTGCGCAGGTCTTTAATTTTGAATATTTGAATGATTTTATCCAACCATTTCATTTTTTTGGCTTTTTGGAAAACTCTACTTCTTTAAAAATCAATTCTTTTTTTAATTTGGTCTTGCCTAAAATTTTCACCTTGGGAATTCTTCCTCTTATCTTATCAATTAAACCCTTTTTCAACAAGCTTTGAGGCGAGACGATTTCTCCTTTTTTGAATTTCTTTTCAATCTTCGGCAAATTCAAAACAAGCGGCTTGGAATACAAGCGCAATCTGAACAGTCTGCTTCCTCGTTTTGCCTTTTTCAGCTTGCCCACTTGACCCCGCTGCTTGGGCAATCGCTTGACTAGAGTGGTATCACCACCGGCAAAATCCGGTCGCGGCTTTCTGCCGGCCCGCGCCTTCTGTCCTTTCATTCCCCGACCGGAATAACTGCCTTTTTTGCCGCCCCGACCAATCCGCTGACGGGACTTTTTCCTATAATTAGGTTTTAGTTGATGTAATTGCACGATTAAATTATTTTGATTTTAATTCTTTTAATGCCTCGATGGTGGCCCGGGCATTATTGAGCTTGTTTCTGGTCTTTCCCAGAATCTTGCCGGAAATGTTCTCCACGCCGGCCAAATCACAAACCGCCCGGACCGCTCCGCCGGCAACAATGCCCCGACCTTTAAGACCGGGCCTTAACAAAACCTTGGCGGTACTAAACTTGGCTTCCGTCATATGAGGAATAGTTCCTTCAACCAAAGAAACCTTAATCAAGTGTTTTTTGGCGTCAGCCACGGCTTTTTCCACGGCTATGCTAACGTCCTGTCCCTTGGCCACGCCCACGCCGACCTTGCCTTTTCTATTGCCAATAACCACCACTGCCCGAAATCTGAATCGGCGACCGCCGGCCACTACCCTGACTACCCGGGCAACGTCCAGTAATTTTTGTTCGTATTCTTTTTTTTCTAATTCTGGTGCATTCATATTAAAATTTCAAACCTCCTTCTCTGGCTCCCTCAGCCACTGCTTTAACCCGACCGTGGTATTTGTAACCGCCCCGGTCAAAAACGACCTTTTGGATTTTTTTCTTTAAGGCCTCTTTGGCAATGGCCAGGCCAATTTCTTTAGCCAACTGGAGTTTAGTCAATCTCTTCTTAGCTTTGACCTTCTGGTCGCTAGAACTGACTAAAGTTTTCCCCTGACTGTCATCAATTAATTGAGCGTAAATATGCTGGCTGCTTCGAAAAACTGAAAGCCGCGGACACTCTTTGGTCCCTTTAATTCTGGCTCTAATCCGTCGATGCCTTCTATAATGTTTTGTTTGTTTGTCCTGCATTTTAAATTTATTCCACGCCAGCTGCTTTTTTACCCACTTTTCTTCTAATAACCTCGTCGGCGTATCTGATGCCCTTGCCTTTGTAAGGCTCGGGTCTGCGCTGGGCTCTAATTTCGGCAGCCATTTGACCGACCAATTGTTTATCCAAACCGGAAATGGTAATGCTATTTTTCTCCACCTTAAACTCAATTCCTTCGGGCGCCTTTATTTCTATGGGATGGGAAAAACCCAAAGTTAAAACCAACTTATTGTCTTCCAAAGCCGCCCGATAGCCGACTCCTTCAATCTCCAGTTTTTTTTCAAATCCCTTAGTCACCCCCTCAACCATATTAAAAATCAAAGCCCTGAACAAACCCCATAAGGCCCTGACATTTTTGGCTGATTTTTTTTGAGGAGCAACTACCAATTCTTTCTGTCCTTCCGAGTCATTCAAAGATACCTCAATCTGAGCAGGAATTGCTTTAACCAGCTCTCCTTTAGGTCCTTTAACCTTAATCTGATGCTCCTCAATCTTAATTTCAACGCCTTCCGGAATAATAATTGGTTTTTTGCCGATTCTACTCATAAATTTACCAAATCTCACAAATCACTTCTCCGCCCAGTCCTTTTTTCCTGGCCTGTTTATTGGTCATTAATCCTTGAGAAGTGGAAATAATGGACAAACCATAACCCTGCCTGATTGGCCTGATTTGGTCCTTTCTAATATAGAGTCGTTGACCCGGCTTGCTGACTCTTTTTAAAGTATTTATTACTGGCTGACCTTTCTGATATTTCAATTCAATTTCAATCACTTTCCTTATTTTTCTGCCCTGGCTGGTTACTTTATTAACCAGGCCCTCCTTTTCCAAAATCTTGGCTAAATCAAACTTAAGCTTGGAAAAAGGAATAGTTACCGTTTGATGGGAAACGGCTTGAGCATTTCTTATTCTGGTTAACATGTCAGAAATTGGGTCGGTCATATTTTTACCAGGAAGATTTTTTTACTCCCGGAATTTCTCCTTTATTGGCCAGTTCTCTAAAACATATCCGGCAGAGGTTAAATTTCCGCAAATAACCTCTTTTTCTGCCACAGCGAAAGCACCGTCGGACCAGCCGGCTGGAAAACTTTGGTTTTTTTTGTGCTCTGGCAACTACTGATTTTTTAGCCATGTTTTATAGGGAAGCCTAATAATCTGAATAAAGCCAACCCCTCCTTGCGGTTTTTGGCAGTGGTTACGACCGCTATTTCCAAACCAAAGATATTTCTGGTGTTTTCCGCGGAAATTTCCGGGAAAATAATCTGTTCTTTGATGCCGATATTCAAATTGCCGGCCCGGTCAACGTTTTTGTCTGATAAACCGCGGAAATCACGACCTCGCGGCAAAGCAATGTTAATTAACCTCTCCAGAAAATCATACATTAAACGACCTCTTAAAGTAACGGCCAAGCCAATAATCATCCCTTTCCTTATTTTAAAACCGGCCTCGGCTTTTTTTGCCTGACGAGGAGATGCTTTTTGTCCGGTAATCAGAGACAAATCACGCATAATTTCTTTCTGAACTTTCTCGTCTTTGGCATCCGGGCTAAATCCGGTATTAACAACCACCTTGGTAATCCGGGGCACGGCCAAATCATTTTTATAAGCAAATTGCTCTTTCATCTTGGGAATTACTTCTTTGATGTATTTTTCTTTTAAACCCATGTTTATATCTCCTGCTTACATTTTTTACAAAGCCGATACTTTTTCGTCTCAATCGTCTTATAACCGACTCTGGTTGCCTGGCCGCATTTGGGACAAACCAATTTAACGTTAGAAACGTCAATTGGTTTGGGAATTTCAATAATTTGGCCCTTTTCCCTTTCCTGTTTGGAGCGACGGTGTTTTTTGACAATATTAACTCCCTCCACGCTAATCTTATTGTCTTGCGGAAAAGCTTCCAAAACCTTGGCCTTTTTGCCCCGGTCCTTGCCGGCAATTATTAAAACTGTATCACCTTTTTTTATCTTCATAAAACTTCCGGCGCCAGGGAAACAATCTTGTCAAATCCCTTTTCCTTTAATTCCCGCGGCACCGGTCCGAAAATACGACCTCCTTTGGGATTGAATCCCTCAACAATAACGGCAGCATTCTCATCAAAACGAATATAGGAACCGTCAGCCCGCCGAAAGGCCTTTTTCTGCCGAACGATTACTGCCCTGACCACGTCTTTCTTTTTAACGGTTTTGCGGGGTTCGGCTTGTTTAACTGAAGCAACCACAATATCGCCAATCTGGGCATAGCGTCGCCGGCTGCCTCCCAAAACCTTAAAACACTGGATGAGTTTGGCTCCAGTATTATCAGCTACCTTTAATTTTGTTCCGGCCTGAATCATATTTTCTTAATTACCCGCCATCTTTTTTGCTTGCTGACGGGTCGACCTTCCTGAATAATCACTTTGTCGCCAACTTTGTATTTATTCTCCTTATCATGAGCCTGATATTTCTTGCTTACCTTATATCTCTTCTCATACTTGGGGTGTTTCTTATAGCGGTTAACCAAAACAGTAACTGTTTTATCCATTTTATCACTAACGACTACTCCTTTAAGCAAGCGCGGTTTGGTGTTTTGAGAAATTTTCTTGGCTGGTTGTTTATCTTTTTTATTCATGATTTTTTATCTTGGGAGCTTGTTCCTTTTGTCTGGAAATAGTTAAAATCCTGGCAATATCTTTGCGCAATTCAGCCAGCTGCTTAATGTTTTTAAGCTTTTTAGAAGCCAAATCAAACTTAAACTGGGCCAGCTTAAAACGGTCTTCATCTAATAAGTCCTTTAATTCTTTTTCGGTTTTTTGACGCAATTCCTTTATTTTCATAACTTTAACGGGTAACAAACCTCGTCTTAACGGGCAGCTTATGACCAGCCCTTCTCATGGCCTCTTTAGCCATTTCCTGAGGCACGCCATCCATTTCAAAAATAATGCGACCGGCTTTAATGGGCATTACATAGTGGTCGGGAGTACCTTTGCCGCCGCCCATGGGCACTTCAACTCCTTTTTTGGTCACCGGCTTGTCAGGAAAAACCCTAATCCAGATTTTACCGCCTCGCTGGACATATCTGGTCATGGCCCGACGAGCCGCCTCAATCTGCCGGGCGGTTAACCAGCAGGCGGCCATTGCTTTCAGGCCATAAGCGCCAAAAGATAACTCTGTGCCGCGAGTTTCTTTACCCTTGCCTCGTCTTCGTCCTTTCTGCCACTTTCTATGTTTTACTTTTCTGGGAGATAACATGCTTTTTAGAGAATTTCTCCTTTATAAATCCAAACCTTAATGCCAATTGTTCCGTATGTAGTGTAAGCAGTTGCTCCGGCGTAGTCAATGTTGGAACGCAAACTCTGCAGAGGAATTTTTCCTTTTTTCAACCATTCTTTCCGGGCAATCTCTGCTCCTCCCAAACGACCTTTAACCATTACCTTGGCTCCCTGAACCTCCTTGTTTTGCATAATTTTATCCAAATTTTGCTTCATCACCCGGCGATAAGGCAAACGTTTTTCTATCTGAGTGGCCATGTCAGCCGCCACGATAGCTGCCTGAGCGGTCGGCTGTTTAACTTCTTCTATTTCTAATCTAATCTCCGTACTGGCCAGGGCTGATTTCTCTTTCTGAAGCATTTTTTTAATCTCTTGTTTAAGTTCTTCCACGCCGCCGCCTCCCCGACCAATAACCAAACCCGGTCGGGCTGTCTTGACGATAATATTGATTAGATTAGCCGAACGTTCTATTTCCAATGAATCAACCCCTGCCTTATCCAATTTCTTCATAATAAAATCCCGCAATTTAACATCTTGCTTTAAAAACTCCCGATACTTCTTTTTATCAAACCAGCGTGACTTCCAGTTTGTCACTTTGCCTAATCTGAAAACAAATGGATGAACTTTACGACCCATAGATTATAAACTCTTTCTCCTAAAATACTTTTTAACATTGCCAAAAGTTTGACGACTGAAAAACTTCTTTTTGGCTTGCGAGGTTGTTGGATAGGGCTTGGCTGGCGGAACTGGCTTTGGCTTGGGAACCGGCTTTCTCTCTTCTTCTAACCTCTGGACTTCCTCTAATAAAGCCGGTCCTTCTTCTTCAGCTGGTTTGGCCTTAATCTTTTCTTCCTTTTCTTTCTTAATCGGCTCCGGAGTTATTGCTTCAGCCGGCTTGGTCGGCAGAGGTACTGACGCCCCTTCTTTCTGGTCTAAAATTATATTAATATGGCTGGTCCTTTTCATAATCGGGGCGGACCGGCCCATGGCTCGCGGCCGCCATCGTTTTAAGGTCGGCCCCGGCTCAACCGTTATGTCTTTTACGTAAAGAATCTCTTTGGCCAAACTGGCATTGTGCTGGGCATTGGCGATGGCTGAATTCAAAAGTTTTAAAACAGGTCTGGCCGCTTTCTTATTTAAAAATTTCAACTGCTTTTCCGCTTCTTCCACGGACAAACCCTTAACCAAATCAGTCACTAATCTGACTTTTCTGGGAGATATTCTTAAATGTCTTAATTTGGCTGTAATGGGCATGTTTTTAAATTAGGATTTTCCGGCGGCCGCTCCTTTTTGCCGGGCAGCTGCCTCCTGTTCGCGCTGCATTTTACCGCCGTGTCTAATAAACTTCCTGGTGGGGGCAAATTCGCCCAGTTTATGACCGACCATGTCTTCAGTAATAAAAACAGAAATGTGTTCCTTGCCGTTATGAACCCCAAAAGTAAAACCGACCATCTCCGGAACAATGGTTGAAGCCCGCGCCCAGGTCTTAATAATTGTCTTATCGCCCGCCTTTAAATTAGCTATCTTCTTTAATAGTTTGGCATCAACATATGGACCTTTTTTAAGTGAACGTGACATACTAATTTTATCTAAATTTATGAGCTAAATTTATTTAGCGAAATAAATTTAGTCATAAAATTGAGTAGTCGCCTCAGGCGACTAAAGGTTTTGTCACCAGTCGCCTAAGGCGACTGGACAAAGCCCTTTATTTCCTCTTTTTCTTAATCCTTCTCTTTAAAATTAATTTATCGCTGGCTTTTTTCTTCTTTCTGGTCTTAACTCCGAAAGCCAGCCTCCCCCAGGGCGTTTTTGGTCCTTTTCTCAAACCGATTGACTGGCGATTCTCACCACCGCCATGAGGATGGTCGCAGGCATTCATGGCCGAACCCCGGACAGTTGGTCGTCGACCCAGCCAACGGCTGCGACCGGCCTTACCAATAACCACTGTATTATGTTCCGGATTACCCAATTGTCCCACGCTGGCCAGACAATTCTCTCTAACCATTCTGATTTCTCCGGAAGGCATCTTGAGATGACTATAGCCGCCTTCATGAGCCATCACCTGGGCTGCGCTGCCGGCTGACCGAATCAGCTGGCCGCCCCGCAAAGGCGTCAGTTCAACATTATAGACCTGTGTGCCGGCCGGAATATTCTTTATTTGCATCCGATTACCGACTTTAGCCGGCGCTTTTTCCTGACAGATAACTTCCTGACCGACTTTAAGACCGTCAGGCGCCAGAATGTATCTTTTTTCTCCGTCCTGATAGTTTAACAAGGCAATAAAGCAACTGCGGTTAGGGTCATATTCAATGGAAACAACCTTGGCTGGAACCCCCATCTTGTCATGCCGCTTAAAATCAATCAGCCGGTACTTTCTTTTGTGACCGCCTCCTTTATGCCGTGTAGTAATCCGACCACGATAACCCCGACCAGCTTTCTTGACTAACTTCTTAGTCAATTTTTTCTCTGGCTTTTTCTTGGTCAAAGAGGAATAATCTACGGAAGTCATCCCTCTTCTGCCGGGAGTGGTGGGTTTGTATCTTTTCATAATTGTTTATCTCGGCAACAACTCAATCTTCTCGCCTTTTTCCAAAGTAACTATGGCTTTTTTGAATCCCTTTTTCAAACCGCCTCGCCAACCCTCAGTCCGACCCAAACGCCTTTTCTTGGCGGCCGAATGAATTATGTGAACCCTGGCTACTTTGGTTTCATAAAGCGCCTCTATTGCCTTCTTAACCTCTATTTTATTGGCTTTAGGCGAAATCCTGAAAACGTACTTATTCTGGTCAGTCAAAGAAGTCGCTTTCTCGGTAATGTGCGGTTCTTTAACAACGCCGTAGGCCTGGGCAGCCAGTTTTTTATCAATCTTGGGTCTTACTTTTTTAAGAGCTGCTTTCTGACCTTTTTCTTTTTTGGGCTCTTCAGCTGTCAATTCCAATTCAGGCCTCTCCTTTGTTTTTTGAGGAGTTGCTTTTTCCTTTTTTGTCTTCTTTTTCAATCTGTTTAATAAAGCCATGTTTATTTGAGATATGTTTTTTCAATTATCTTAATCGCCTCCTGGGGAATCAATAAATACTGATGCGATAAAACGTCCAAAAGGTTCAAACTGTCAGCCCTGATGGTTTTTGTCCTGGGAATATTGTTGACAGCCCGACTTACTTTCAAATCTGTCTTGGACAGGATAATCAAGCTGCTTTTATCTAAATTCTTTTTGAGTTTTGTTTTTAAATTATTGATTGTTTCAGCAATTAATTTGGTTTTACCTTCGGTTAATTCTAATTTATCCAATAAAATCAGTTCTTCATCTTTAACCTTGGAAGATAAAATCATAAAAAGAGCTTTTTGCTTCATTTTCTTGTTAATTTTTTTGGCAAAAACTCTTTGCTTGGTCGGTCCAAAAACTATGCCGCCGCCTCGCCAGATCGGCGAACGAATAGAACCGTGACGAGCCCGGCCAGTTCCTTTCTGACGCCAGGGCTTACGACCACCGCCCCGTCTCTCACTCCTGTCCTT
>CAZGZU010000012.1:0-21856 GCA_964529855.1 uncultured Candidatus Saccharibacteria bacterium
GACCCGGCTAATCGGGTAATGAAGCAGGTGACCATTGAAGACGCCAAGGAGGCGGATAAGATTTTTGATATTTTAATGGGTGATGAAGTGGCTCCCCGGAAGAAATTCATCCAGACGCACGCTGAGAAAGTGAAGAATCTGGATGTCTAACTTGACAGAAATTTAGTGAAGTTATAATCTGAGGGTAGATTAATTGCCCTGCCCGGGCTTTTTAAAATGATAAAAATCAGTCAATTGCCTAAAAAATTAGTAACTTTTCTTAAGGAAGTCCGCATTGAATTAAAGCGGGTTACCTGGCCGAGTCGTCAGGAGGCCATTAAGCATACTTTGCTGGTTATCGGTCTGACTTTGGCGGTAGCCGCTTTTTTAGGCGGCCTGGATTTTTTGTTTTCCTATTTACTGGATAAGTTTGTAGTTTAATATGCCTAAACAAATACAACAAGGGAGAAACTGGTACGTTCTCCATACATATTCCGGTTACGAAGACGCCGTGGCCAGGAATTTGAAGCAGCGGATTGAATCAATGAACATGGAGGATAAGATTTTTAATGTTTTGGTGCCTACGGAAAAGAAAATCAAGATTAAAGGAGGTAAGCGACAGATAGTTGAAGAGAAAATATATCAAGGATATGTTCTGGTTGAAATGATAGTGACCGATGATTCCTGGTACGTGGTTCGTAATACGCCGCGGGTTACCGGTTTTATCGGAGCGGGTACGGTGCCCACGCCGATTTCTCCGGAGGAAATCCAGTCTTTGCAGAAACGGATGGGTGTGGAAGAACCCAAGTACAAAATTGACGTGGTCGTTGGCGATGCGGTCAAGATTATTGACGGGCCGTTTAAGGATTATGACGGCAAGATTTCCGAGGTTGACGAGAAGCGGGGTAAAATTAAAGTATTAGTTTCCATGTTTGGCCGGGAGACCCCGGTGGAACTGGATTTTTTGCAGGTAAAGAAACTCTAAAATCATGCCTAAACCAATCAAGACACTCATCAAACTACAGATTCCGGCTGGTCAGGCCAATCCGGCTCCACCGATTGGTCCGGCTTTGGGTCAGCATGGTTTAAATATCCAGGATTTCTGCAGCAAGTTTAATGAAGCGACCAAGGAAATGTCCGGTGATATTATTCCGGTAGAGATTACTGTTTACGAAGACCGGACTTTTGATTTTAAATTGAAAACTCCGCCGGCTTCTGATTTATTGAAAAAAGCGGCTGGTCTGGACAAAGGGTCAGGCGAACCTCGTAAAAAGAAGGTAGGCAAGGTGACCAGGGAACAAATTCGCCAGATAGCCGAGAAAAAAATGAAGGATTTGAATGCATATGATTTGGAACAAGCTGAAAAAATCGTAGAAGGAACGGCCCGTTCCATGGGCATTGAAGTGAAATAGAGTGAAGTGTATAATAAGTTTAACAATGGAGGGATTCGTCCCTCTATTTAGTTTTTTGAAAACAAAATTAAAGAAGGAGGAAGAAAAAAGATGGCTGAAATAATGCATGATATTTTCGGACCCGGTTCAAATCCCGAAGGAAGAATTTTTTTGGATATCAACCAATTAACAGAAAAGGTCAATTCTTGCAGGCAGCTGGGGTTAAAGATAGTTTTGACTTCAGGGACTTTTGATTTAGCCCATATCGGTCATTACCGCTATCTCGAGAAAGCAAAACAAAACGGAGACGTCTTAATTGTTGGCGTTGACAGCGATGAAAAGGTTAAAGAAAAGAAAGGTCCTCATCGGCCAATGGTTGACGAGAAAGAAAGAATGGAAATTCTTTGTCATTGCCGACACGTAGACATACTTTTTTTAAAGGAAGCTAAAGACCCTCGATGGCATTTAATCAAGACAATACAACCGGATATTTTGATTGTCAGCGAAAGGGAATACCAGCCAGGTGAGTTGGAGGAGCTTAAAGAGAATTGTGGTGATGTTATACTTCTTGAAGCGCAGGCGCTTACCTCAACAACAGCTAAAATCAGGCTTGTCTTGATTGCTCCGGTCAAAGAGATAAAAGACCGATTGAAAAAGACGGTTGAAGAGGTTAATAATTTTCTTGATAGCTTAACTGGAGGTGTAGAATGAGAAAAATTATCCTTGCTTATGTTCCGGTGCTTCATCGGGGTTATTGGCAGTTCTTTGAGAAGTATGTTTCTCAAGTCCAGGCCCTCTACCTTTTTGGTGAAGAATTAATTCAAGAGTTTGATCATTTGTCAAGGAAAGATATTCGGGCTCTGTCACCTCTACAGGTTAAGCAGGCTATCCAGAGTTGGTGTATTTTTCCTGAGGTTCTTGTCGCTGATTACAGGGCCTTAAAAGATATTCAGTCAATCGGGGCAGTGGTTATTATGCCAAATGAAGACGAGTGCCGCGAATTAGCGACAAAGTATCTTGACGGCTGCCATATTGAATTTGATTCTGTTTTTCTTCGCTGGGACAAGAGCAGATCTATTGTCCAGGAAGAGGTGAGTTGTGACAGGATAGTTCCCTTTGCGGGATTCGTTTCCGAAATGATGTCCCTTGCTTTTAAGGAGAGCCAAAAGGCCTCTAACTGGTGGCGACAGGTAGGCGCCGTTATTGCCCGAGATGGAGAAGTTCTTTTGACGGGATATAACCGTCAAGTGCCTTCGCCGCGAATGCCATACATAGAGGGCGATGCGCGCAGTTTTTTTAAAAAGGGTCTACACATTGAACTGACTACCGACCATCATGCTGAATCACGGCTCGTCAGTGAGGCAGCCAGAAAAGGAATATCAATTGATGGCAGTGACCTCTACATAACCAATTTTCCTTGTCCCCCCTGCTCCAAAATTATTGCTTACTCTGGTATTAGAAGATGCTATTTTACTTCGGGGTATGCCATGTTAGACGGCGAAAGAATTCTTCGTAGTCGGGGAGTGGAGATTATTTTAGTAAAATAAACAGCCCCACCTTCTAGTCTTTAAGACCGGTTGGTGGGGCTCTTTTTGTTTAGCCGACTTTGAAACGTACTTTTTGGTATGCTGGATCGTTTTTGTCAGTTATCTTTGCTGTAATCAGATGTGCATGAAGATGAAGAACTGTAGCTCCATTGATTTCAATATCTCCGAATCGCAAGCATAGCCCTCCGCCGAGTATCTGGTACTCTTGTTCAGCCCATTGAGCCAGCTCAAAAAATTCTTGGGCTGCTTCCGGACTGATTTCAGAGAGATTCTCCGCATGTTGATTGAGAATGATTATAAGGTGTACTCGGGTATTCTTATAGGGCCATCGGTTTTTTCTCAGGTGCCAGTATTTTCCTTGTCTGATGACTGGTTCTAGTTTGGCGCCGTTGTAATACTCGGGGCAAAAAGGACAGTACTCGCCTTTTTTGATTGCCTCCATTATCTTGCGTTGTTCTTTGACCCGCGCATTTTCCAGATTGACAAATTCTTTGGATTTCATACTGGTGTCCATATTAATCTCCTTGGTGACTGGGGGTAGTAATCAGTCACTTTAAAATGCTCTGGCCTGAATGCGAAAACGTCTTTTATGTCCGGGTCCATTGTCATTGTTGGGAAACGCTGTGGTTTAGTCTGCTGAAGAAGTTCGTTCACATCTTCCATCTGACTTAGAAAGATATGAGTATCCGAAGTGGTGAAGACAAGTTCTTTGACCTTATAACCAGTAACTTGAGCAAGCATCATTGTCAGGGCCGCGTACTGGATGAGGTTAAAGACGAGACCAACCGGCGCATCAGCGCTTCTCTGGAAATGGTGAAGTGAAAGTTCGTTGGTGTAGGTGTTTATTACGACGTGGAACCAGCCGTGGCAAGGTACCACTACCACTTTTTGCTGCTTTCCTCGGCCGCGTCCAAGATATTGAGGAATCCAGGGTGTGACAATGTGAGTCCGAAGATGAGGGATTTCATTGATTTGTTCAATGATGTGAGTGATTTGGTCAAATGGGTTTCCTTCAGACGTAGGAAAACTTCGCCAGGCCGGACCATAGGAGCCTGGACCGAGGTCACCGGGTTCAAGTCCTCGTTTAGCGCATTTTTTTTTCGTTACCCAACGCGACCACCACCCGCAGCCAAATTTCTTCATTTCCTCCAAAGTTCTGGCGCCATTCAAAAAAGCACAGAGTTCTCCCAAGGCCAGATAAAATTGAGGTAGTTGTCCTTCAGGAGCGCTGACCAGGTCTCGTTCAGTGATAATGGGGAATCCATTATCTAACTGAAAACGCATTTGGTGGCCCAAAATCATGATTGCCTCTTCTTCCTGTTGGGAAAAAACCTTTACCCCGGTGGTTTTGATCCGTTCAAGAAGCTCCCGATACTGACTGTCCGCTGTTCTTTCAGAAAATTCTTTGTAAACAATCATAGAAGTACCTCCCTTTCTTATAGTTCTTTTTATCAAAAAGTTAATGAACAATTGAAAACACTATCGTTTATAACATATATCAATGATAGTAATTTAATTTATTATGTCAATAGATAGCTGACCAGGACTTTTATTTTTCCAAAAACTGGTATAAGATAAGTAAGTCATGTCTAAGGATTTTCTTAAAAAAAGCGATTCCAAAATTAATGGTTTGATTAAGGAAGAATACGCCCGTCACCAGGAGGGGCTTAATTTGATTGCGGCGGAAAACTACGCCAGTCCGGCCGTTCGCCAGGCCGTGGGCAGCATTTTGAGCGTCCGCTATGCCGAGGGGTATCCCCGGAAAAGATATTATTCGGGCCAGCGTTTTATTGACCAGATTGAAAAAACAGCCATTGAGCGGGCCAAGAAATTATTTAAGGCTAATTATGCCAATGTCCAGCCCCATGCCGGTTCGCAGGCCAATCAGGCGGTTTATCTGGGTTTGCTCAAGCCGGGCGACAAGATTTTGGCCATGCGTTTGGACCAGGGCGGTCATTTGTCGCATGGGTCGCCGGTTAATATTTCCGGCCGGTTCTATAAATGCTTTTTTTATGGAGTTGACAGGAAGAGCGGACAAATAGATTATGAGCAGGTTAGGAAAATTGCCCGTCAAGTAAAACCAAAAATAATTATCGCCGGCGCTTCCAGTTATCCCCGACAGATTAATTTTGCCAAATTCGGAAAGATTGCCAAACAGGTCAATGCCTATTTAATGGCTGACATTGCCCACATTGCCGGATTGGTGGTAGCTGGCTTGCATCCCAGTCCTTTTCCCGTTTGCCAGGTGGTGACCATGACTACTCATAAAACCTTAAGAGGAGCCCGCGGCGGGTTGATTCTTTGTAATAAAGAAGAAATCGCCCAAAAAATTGACAAGGCGGTTTTTCCGGGCCTGCAGGGCGGTCCTTTGCAGAATGAAATTGCCGGCAAAGCGGTGGCTCTTAAAGAAGCCGGTCAGAAAAGCTTTGTTCAATATCAAAAACAGATAATTAAAAATGCCCGGGTTTTAGCCAAGGTCTTTTCAGAGCAGGGATTTGATTTGGTTACGGGCGGCACAGACGTTCATTTTGTTTTGCTTGATTTGAGTAAAATGGACTTTTCCGGCAAGCAGGCCCAGGAGGTTCTGGAAATGGTCAATATTTATGTTAATCGTAACGTTGTTCCCAATGAAAAACGTTCTTCCTGGCAGGCGTCAGGCATCAGGGTGGGGACACCGGCCATTACGGCCAAGGGATTAAAAGAAAAACAGGTCAGGCAGACGGCTCTTTGGGTTAGTCAGATTCTTAAGGATATCGGGAACCGGTCATTGCAGCGAAAAATCAGGCAAGAGGTCATTAAATTATCAAAAAGATTTCCTGTTTTATGAAAATTATTGATGGTAGAAAAATAGCTGAAGGAATTTTGGTTGATTTGAAAAAAGAGATTAGTCAGGATAAAATTAAGGCCAGTCTGGCAATTATTCTGGCTGGTCAGGACCCGGCTTCTCATTTGTACGTTCAGCAAAAAGAAAAAGCCGCTCAAGAGATTGGTCTTGAAATTAAAAAACATCTTTTACCAGGCAATACTTCAGAAGAAGAAATTTTAGAGCTGATTGATTCGCTGAATAAGGACGTTCAGGTAAATGGCATTTTGGTTCAAATGCCCTTGCCCCAGGAGATTTCTCCTGATAGAATTATTCAGGCAATTAATCCTGACAAAGACGTTGATGGATTTCTGCCCAACAGCAGATTTGAACCGCCTTTTATTTCAGCCATTAGACGAGCCGTAAGAGCCACCGGCAAGGACTTGGAGAAGAAGAAAATAATTGCTTTGGTTAATTCAGACACCTTTGGTCAGGTTTTGCAGGCGCGGGCAGAAGGAATGAAGATTGAATATATGGTCGGTTTTAGCGTTGAATTTATCCCGGATTTGCAGAAAGCCGATGTTATTATTACGGCTCTGGGGAAGCCAAAGATTATTAACGGCTCAATGATTAAACAGGGAGCTATTCTGATAGACGGCGGTATAAGCAAAAAAGATAGCCAATTAACAGGCGATATTGATAAAGAAAGCGTTAAAGAAAGGGCCGGCTGGCTTTCACCGGTGCCGGGCGGCCTGGGTCCTTTAACCGTAGCTTATTTATTAAAAAATCTTGTTTTAGCATCTCAATAGAAAGGAGGAGGGATAATGAACTTCAACAAATATCCGGGCAAGTTGATTACTTTTGAGGGCTTGGACGGCTCGGGTCAATCTACCCAGGCAGATCTCCTGGCTTTGTTTTTAAGAAAAAAGCGCTATTTGGTTGTTTTAACCAAAGAGCCGACTTTAGACAGCCAGGCCGGTAAAAAAATAAGGAGAATTCTGGATAAAGAAGTACAGGTTGAACCAGCTGAATTGCAGCAGCTTTTTGCCCAGGACAGAAAAGAGCACCTTGAGAATTTAATTATCCCTAATCTGAAAAAAGGCAAAATCGTCATTTCTGTCAGGTATTTTCTTTCCAGTCCTGCCTTTGGCAGTCCTGAATCGGATATGGAATGGTTGATTAAGCTGAACAGCGATTTTATTTTACCGGACATTACCTTTATTCTGGATGTGCCGCCTGAAGTATGTTTAGAGAGGATAAAGAAAAGGGGCAAAACGCGCCATCTTTTTGAGGAAAAAGCAAAAATGGTCCTGGCGCGGGAAAATTACCGGCTTTTGTCCAAGCAATTCATAAATACTTATTGGATTAATGGTAATTTACCTGAAAAAGAGGCTTTTAAACAAATTAAAGAGGTTATTGAGAAAAATAATCTCTGAACTGTCCAGGTTCCGGAGCCGAGTGCTCCGGGACTTTTTTTATTAAAAAAGATATGATAGATTAATTATATGGCTTATCAACCAATTATCGGCCTGGAAATACACGTTGAATTAAAAACCCGGAGCAAGATGTTCTGTGATTGTTTTAATAATCCTGATGAGTCCAGCCCCAATGTCAATATTTGCCCGATTTGCCTGGGCCATCCGGGCACTTTACCTGTTATTAATCAAAAAGCGGTTGAGTCGCTGATTAAAGCTGCCCTGGCTTTGAATTGTCAGATTCCTGCGCGGGCTAAATTTGACCGGAAAAACTATTTTTATCCGGATTTGCCCAAAGGTTATCAGATCTCTCAACTTTATCTGCCTTTTTCCAATAAAGGTTTTCTGGAGATTGGGGGCAAAAAGATTAAAATCAGGGAAGTCCATTTGGAAGAAGATACCGGCAAGCTGACTCATCCCCAAGGGACTGATTATTCTCTGGTTGATTTTAATCGGGCCGGCCTGCCCTTGATGGAATTGGTGACCGAGCCGGATATCACTTCCGGCAAAGAAGCCCGCCAATTTTGCGAAGAACTGCAATTGATTTTGCGCTATTTGGACGTTTCAGAGGCCAATATGGAAAAGGGTCAGATGCGTTGCGAGGTTAATATTTCCCTGCAACCCAAAAAAGGGGAATTGGGCACCAAAGTGGAAATCAAGAACTTAAATTCTTTTCGGGCAGTGGAGCGGTCAGTTGACTACGAGATTAAGAGACAAAATGATGCCCTGGAAACAGACGAGAAGATTGTTCAGGAGACCAGAGGTTGGGATGAGGGCAGACAGCGGACCTTTTCTCAGAGAACCAAGGAAGAGGCCCAAGATTATCGCTATTTCCCCGAACCCGATTTGCCGCCTTTGTCTTTGGTTAAATCATCAGACAGTCAAAAGGCCAAAGAAGCGATAGTTGACGTTGATAAATTAAAAAAAGAACTGCCTGAACTGCCTCAGGCCAGACGGCAACGCTTTACAGAGGAGTATGAAATACCAGCCGCTGATATCAATACTTTAATAGCCAATAGAGGTCTGGCTGACTATTTTGAACAGGTGGTTTCCGAGTTAAAGACCTGGTTAAAGATTAAATCAATTGATACCGCCCAGCCATTGATTAAGTTAACGGTCAATTATCTTTTGACCGAATTGCAGAAATTATTGTTGGCCGATAAAATCAAAGTTGAGGATTGTCAGGTCAGTCCGGAAAACTTTGCTGAATTTATCACCTTAATCCAGCAAAAAGAAATTTCCAGCTCGGCGGCCCAGACCGTTTTGGGAGAAATGTTTCAGACGGGCATTGACCCCTCGCATATCATTGAGACAAAGGAATTAAAACAGGTCAGTGACGAGGCAGAGCTTTCCAAGATAGTTCAGAAAGTGATTAATGATAATCCCCAGCCGGTTAAAGATTATCAGTCAGGCAAGGAGAACGCTTTGCAGTTCCTGGTGGGCCGGGTTATGGCCACAAGCAAAGGCCAGGCCAATCCGGAAATAGTTGGACAAATTTTGAAAAACAAGTTAAAATAATAAAACGACTGGTCAGTCGTTATTAGAGGTCGTTATAAGATAATTAAAAGGAATAATAATATGCCTAATTCAAAGGAATCAAAGCCAACATTTGAAGAATACAAGAAGCAGCAAGAAGAAGAATTTCACGAAAAAGCCGAGGAAGGCAGAAGACGCAGAGAAGCAGAAGTCGGGGAAAAGCCGGAAAAGCAGGAACAGGAACCAGCAAAAGAAACAGGTAAAAAGATGTCATTTGAAGAATACAAGGCCAAACAAGAAGAGGAATTTCAGGAAAAGGCAAAGGAAGGAGAAGAACTTAGAAAGGCCAGAGAGAAGCTGGAAAAAGAATTTGATAAAGCCGCTTAGAGGAATTGTTTTATTGCTTGCTCGGCTTTTTTGTAATTATCAAGCCAGATAATCCGCTGGTCTCTCTTAAACCAGGTCATTTGGCGCCGAGCATACTGGCGGGTATGGAGCTTGATTAATTCCTTGGCTTGTTGGAGGGTAATCTTGTTTTGGAGATAGAGAATAATTTCTTGATAGCCAATACCGCTCATGGAGGGTAAGTCAGGGCGGTATTTTTTAATTAGTTTTTCTACTTCTTGGACTAAACCCGCCTTGAACATTTTTTCTACTCGCTGATTGATTCTTTTTCCCAAAGTTTTTTTATCTAATTTAAGGCCGATTTGCAGAACATTAAAAAGAGCCCGGCCTTTTTGTTTTTGTTGGGAAAAAGGTTTTTTGGTTTTCAGACAAACCTCCAAAGCCCGAATCATTCTTCTTTTATTATTCAGGTCAATTATTTGCAGAGCCAAGGGGTCTAATTTCTTAAGTCGTTGATATAATTGCTGATTGGTTAATTTTTCCAGTTCATTTCTTAGTTTTTTATCCGGCCTGACCTGGGGGATTTGCAGATTGTCAACCACTGCCTGGATGTATAAGCCGGTGCCGCCGACCAAAAAGGGGAGCTGGTTTCTTTTTTGAATATCTTTGATAATTCCAATCGCTTCCTTTTTATATTGGGCCAGAGCAAATTCCTGATTTGGCTTGACTCTGTTTATAAGATGGTGCGGAATACCGGCCATTTGCTTTTTGGTTATTTTAGCCGTGCCAATATCCATTTCCTGATAGAGTTGTCGGGAATCAGCCGAAACAATCTGGCCGTTAAATTTCCTGGCCAATTTAACGGCTAATTCAGATTTGCCTGAACCGGTCGCTCCGAGAATAACAATTAGCTTTGGTCTGGACATGGTTTTTTGAAAATGGTATGTTTAATATATGAGCGGTCATTCGGAGATATGGCAAGTGGGCTGTTCTACCCAGTCCGATAAATTGAGATGGTCCTTATGAATCCCGGTTTATTTCCTCCTTTCGTCTGAATGACCCTTTTCTGGATCGTTTGAGAGCCCATCCTTTATGCATGCTCATGGGTAGATTTATGGGAATTATCCATTGACGCACGTCTCCCGCTCTTGAACGATCCATTCTCGCTCTTTGGGTTGGAATAAATTATCCAACTATGCCAGGAGGGGTACCGTTAGCAGGTACCCCGTTTTTATCTGAACATTACATTTCTAACAATATTCTTTTACGCTTTTTCTTTTCATCAGAAGGCACATTGTCTTTTAGCTCGGCGGCCGTTGTGCCGACTCGCGGCGAATAGGCAGCCACATAGGCCTGGCAGAAATTGATTTGTTTGACTAAATCAATAGTGTCTTGGAACTGCTTTTCTGTTTCACTGGGAAAGCCGACGATAATGTCAGTGGAAATTTTCGCCTGGGGAACGACCCGGCGGATTTTTTTTATTAAATTCTTGTAATGGCCAACTGTATAATTCCGATTCATTTTTTTAAGAATCTGATTGTTGCCTGACTGCACAGGCAAATGGATTTGTTTGGAGATTTTTTTGCCCTGGCTGATTGCCTTAATCAATGCATCGGACATGTCTTTAGGATGAGAAGTAAGGAAATCAATTTTGAAATTGCCGGGCAAACCATTAAGATTTTTGAGGAGTTGAGGAAAGTTCATTTTTGAATCATGATAAGAATTAACATTCTGTCCCAGGAGAGTTATCTTCTGGTATCCGTTTTTAATCAAATTTTCCACTTCTTTGATAATCTGTTTGGCTGAACGGGATTTTTCCCGTCCCCGGGTGTAGGGGACAACGCAATAAGAACAAAAATTATTACAGCCGGTCATAATAGGCACAAAAGCGTGTTTTAAGGACTGACAGCGCGGCTTAATGTCTAAGTCAGCCATGGGCCAAATTTCATCAACCTGGTCTTTGAGCTGGTTTTTGTCTTTTTGGAGGAGGCAGCCGGTCAAAATAAGCCTGGTTTTTTGATTCAGCGAGCGAATTTGTTTGACCTTGCTATAAACGCGGTTAACGGCTGATTGTCTGACTGAACAAACGTTAATCACCACTAAATCAGTCCCTTCTAATTTACTGGCCGGCTGATAACCCTTTTTCTCTAATTGGGCGGCTATTCTCTCCGAGTCGCTCTTGTTCATCTGGCAGCCATAGGTGATAATATGGTATTTCATGCTTTTGTATCTTATCTGAAAATATAGTATAATACAAGGCAATGGAAATTTATCTATCAGTGGTTATGCCGGCCTATAATGAAGAGAAAAGAATCAGCAAGACTCTTTTGGATGTTGACCATTATTTAAGCAAACAAGATTATTCTTATGAGATTCTGGTGGTTAATGATGGTTCCAAAGACAAAACAGTAGCCGTGGTTGAAAAGTTTACCAACTTAGTCAAGAACTTGAGACTGATTGATAGCCAACCCAATCACGGCAAGGGCTATGTAGTTAGGTTGGGTATGCTGGAAGCTCAGGGGAGATATCGGCTGTTTATGGATGCCGACAACGCCATATCCTTAGACCAGATCAAAAATTTTTGGCCCTATTTGAAAGATTATGATATAGTCATTGGCTCTATTGAAGTAGCTGGGGCGAAAACTGTTGAACAGGCCGCTTGGTATCGGCGTACCTTAGGCAAATTGGCAAAGTATTTGATTCGTGCTTTGACGGTTTGGGAAATTCATGATAGTCAGCGTGCTTTTAAGCTTTTCCCGGCTAAGGTAGCCGAAGCGGTTTTTTCTCGTCAGACCCTGGAGCGGTGGGGTTTTGATTTTGAGATTTTGAGTATTGCCAAAAAATTAGGTTATCGGATAAAGGAATTACCGGTCACTTGGGTTAACCCAGCTGAGAGTAAAGTTACTTTAAAAAGCTATTTGAGAACTCTAAAAGAATTGGCAAAAGTTAAATGGAATTTAATTAGGAATAAATATGACTGAAAAAAAATCCAAAAAGAAATTTCCTTCAGAATTGCGAATGGACCTGGTCTCCAATGACTGGGTAATTATTGCTACTGGTCGGGCCCGGCGACCAGAATCCTTTGCCAGGCATAAAAGGCCTAAGGAGAGAGCCTCATCAAAGGATTGTGTTTTCTGCCAGGAAAGCATTACCGAGAAAGCGGTGGCCGGTCGGGAAAAATCCGATGGATCCTGGTTTGTTATTGCTATGCCTAATGACTTCCCGGCCTTTAGTAAGGGCTATGACCTTCACGAACGTAAGGAAGGCCCCAATAGAATTATGGATGGCTTGGGTTATCACGAAGTGATTATTACGGCTGACCATCAGCGGTCTTTGGCTCAATTTTCTAAAAAGGAAGTTAAAATGGTGGTTGATGTTTATCAGGAAAGATATCTGGAACTGATGGATAAAAAATTCATTAAATACATTTCCATTTTCCATAATCACGGTCAGCAGGCCGGCGCTTCCATAGCCCATCCTCATTCTCAATTGATTGCCATTCCGGTGATTGACCCGGATTTAAGAGGCAGTTTGGATGGAGCAGAATCATTTTATCGCAGTCAGGGCAAATGCGTTTATTGCACGATGATTGACTGGGACATTAAGGATGGACGGCGGATTATCTATGAGAATGAAAAATTTGTCGTGCTTTGTCCTTTTGCCCCGCAGATTTCTTTTGAGGTAAGGATTTATCCCAAAGAGCATTGGCCTTATTTTGAAAAGATGAGTGAAGACGAGAAAGAACTTTTTGCTGATGCTTTGCAAAAGGCCCTGCATAAGATTTACAACGGCTTAAAAGACCCGGCCTATAATTTCTACTTCCATACCGCTCCCTGCAGCGGAGGCAGTTATGACCATTATCATTGGCATTTGAATATTCTGCCCAGGATGAATATTTGGGCCGGTTTTGAACTGGCGGCCGGTATAGAAATCAGTACCATTGAGCCGGAGAAAGCGGCCGCTTTTTTGAGAAAACAATAATTTAAGAATGGCTGGGATTTTTATGGATGTTTTATTGGAGTTTCTCGCTCATTTTGTCATTAATGTTATTTCAACCACCGGTTATTTTGGCATTACGGTTTTAATGGCCCTGGAAAGTGCCTGTGTTCCGATTCCTTCGGAAATCATCATGCCTTTTTCCGGATTTTTGGTTTTTGAGGGCCGTTTTATACTTTGGTCAGTGGTTATTTGGGGAGCTTTGGGCAATTTGATTGGTTCAGTCATTGCTTATGCAGTTGGTTTTTATGGCGGTCGTCCCTTAATCAAGAAATACGGCAAATATGTTTTGATTGCCCCGGCTGACTTGGAGCGAGCCGACCGCTGGTTTAAAAAACATGGTCAGAGCACGGTTTTTTTCAGCCGTCTTCTGCCGATTATCAGAACCTTTATTTCTCTGCCGGCCGGCATAAGCCGCATGAACTTCAAAAAGTTCTGCTTTTATACTTTAGCCGGTTCATTGCCCTGGTCTTTTGTTTTAACTTATATCGGTATACTCATGGGTGAAAATTGGGCGGATTTGGAGATTTATTTTAGAAAATTCCAGTGGCTTGTCGGCGCCTTGCTTATTTTAGGAATTATCTGGTGGATTCGGCGACATTTTAAGGGCCTTAAGGCCCATTCAGGGAAATAACTTATGAATCAAAAACCTTTAATTATTGCCAACTGGAAGATGAATCCTTCTACCCAAAAGCAGGCAGAGCATCTTTTTGAGGCAATAGAAAACGAGGCCGCAAAAGTAAAAGAGGTGGAGGTGGTCATTTGTCCGCCCTTTATTTATCTGAATAAGCCAGCAACGATTTTGGGCAGTCCGGACAGCAAAGTTAAACTGGCCGGGCAGGATTGTTTCTGGCTGGAAGAGGGCGCTTATACCGGAGAAGTTTCCCCTTTGATGCTCAAGAATTTAGGTTGTCAGTATGTGATTGTCGGCCATTCCGAAAGACGGCGTCATTTTCAGGAAACTGACGAAATAGTTAACAGGAAATTAAAGGCGGCTCTGAAAGCTCGCTTAAGGCCAATTTTATGCGTGGGCGAAGAAGCGCGTGATGCTTTTAATTCCAATGGCCAACCCCTGAATGAAATGAGTTTGGTGGTGGCCGAACAACTGGAAAAGGATTTAAGAGATATTAATGCGGCCCGTATCAGAGAAGTAATTATCACTTATGAACCGGTCTGGGCGATTAGCACGGAAGCCAACGGAACAGCCTGTTCGCCGGATGACGCCATGAAAGCTGCTTTGTTTATCCGTAAAACCTTGACTAAGCTCTATAGTCGACCTCTGGCCGAGAAGGTTAAAATCATTTATGGAGGCAGCGTAGACAGCCAGAATACGGTTGATTACGTTAAGGGAGCTAACATGGACGGAGTGTTGGTGGGGGGCGCTTCATTGAACGCCACGGAATTCATCAAGATTATCAAAAACATTGGAGACATTGGGAAATAATCCTCAATGCATTTTCTCATGAAGTTTCTGCGGGATTTTGATTTTAAAAACAAACGGGTATTGGTGCGGGTTGATTTTAATGTGCCTTTGAATAACGACGGGCAAGTTAATGAAAAAGGCGATTGGCGCCTGGAGGCGGCTTTGCCGACCATTAATTATTTATTAAAGGAAAAAGCCAAGATTATCCTGTTGACTCATCTGGGCCGACCCAACGGTAAAAAGATTCAGGAATTGTCTTTAGAGCCGGTTGCCCGGCGACTGGAGAAACTTTTAAATCAAAAAGTCATTAAATTGGACGATTGCCTCGGCCCGGAAGTTGAAGAACAAGTCAGAAATCTTCAGGCCGGTCAGATTGTGTTGTTGGAGAATCTTCGTTTCCACCCGGAGGAGGAAGCTAATCAACCGGATTTTGCCAAGAGTTTAGCCGGTTTGGGGGAGATTTACGTTGATGACGCCTTTGGCAGCATCCATCGGGCGCATGCTTCCATAGCCGGATTGCCTCAATATCTGCCCAGCTGTGCAGGTTTGCTTTTGGAAAGAGAGATAAAAGTCCTGAGCAGGTTTTTGGATGTAATGGAACGTCCTTTAACCGCCATTATCGGAGGAGCTAAAATTTCCACCAAGATTAGACTGGTTGAGGATTTTCTCAACAAAGCCGATAATTTAATTTTAGGGGGTGCTTTGGCCAATACGGTTATCAGTGCTAAGGGGATTGCCATTGGCAAATCCGTCGTTGAAAAGGCAATGGTTGAGGAAGTTAAAAAGTTAGAGTTGACCAATACCAAACTTCATATTCCGGTGGACGTGGTCGTCTCAACCGACGTCTCGGGCAAGCAGGCCAGCCGTATTGCTCCGGTAGGGAAGACCAAGGAAGACGAGCTGATTTTAGACATCGGGCCGGATACCAGTCAGCTTTTCCAGCGAATCATTTCTCAGTCAAAAATGATTATCTGGAACGGCCCAATGGGACTTTTTGAAGTAGAGGCCTTTGCCTCTGGCAGCAAGGCAATAGCCCGGGCAGTGGCCCAGAGCAGGGGTTTTGCCGTTGTCGGCGGCGGCGACACCATTGCTCTTTTGGAAGAGATGAATTTGTTAGAAGAAATGGACCATGTTTCCACGGGCGGGGGATCCCTGCTTAAATTTTTGAGCGGCGATAAATTACCCGGCCTGGAGGCCCTTCAGTAAAAAAACAAATTATGAACTGGCAAATTAAACCAAAAGCGCCGAGCGCTTTTTTAAAACGATTTCCTGAATTCTCTCCTCTAATTGTTCAGTTGTTCTATAACCGGGGTCTCAAGACCCAGGCGCAGGTTGATGAATTTTTTAATCCTGATTATGAGGGTGATTTGCACGACCCTTTTTTGTTAAAGGGAATGAAAGAGGCGGTTAAGCGGATTGAGGAAGCAATCAAAAGCAGGGAGAAAATATTAATCTATGGCGACTATGATGCGGATGGCGTTTGCTCAGCGGCTATTCTATATTCCACCCTCCAATCTCTGGGTGCCAAAGATTTTCAGGCATATATTCCTGACCGAGCCAAGGAAGGGCACGGTTTGAACAAACAAATAATCAGGCAATCAGCCAAAAAGAAAATTGATTTGATTATTACGGTTGATTGCGGCAGCAGCAATTTGGAAGAAATTGATTTGGCTGATTCTCTGGGCATTGACATTGTGGTGGTTGACCATCATCGGGTTAAGGATGGCTTGTCCAAGGCAAAGGCCATGGTTAACCCCTGGCAAAAGGGCGATAAGTATCCTTTCAAGGATTTGGCCGGCGCAGGTTTGACCTATAAATTAAGTTCGGCTCTTTTATCAGGCAGGAAAAAGCCGGGAAATTCTTTAAAAAAATGGCTGCTTGATTTGGTGGCTTTGGCTACGGTGGCTGACGTGATGCCTCTTTTGGGCGAGAACCGAACCCTGGTTAAATACGGTTTAGGCGTTTTGGCCCAAACCAGACGACTGGGTTTGAAAGAGTTGATGAAAATTGCCCGACTTAGCCCGGAAATAACCAGTCCTTCGTTGAATGGCGAAGCTCCTTTGACTAATCTTAGTGCTCATACCCTCGGTTTTATTTTAGGACCGCGCCTCAATGCCGCCGGTCGGATGGCTCATGCCAATAAAGCTTTTCAGCTTTTGATTAGTCAGAATAAACAGGAAGCGGGTCAACTGGCTCAAGAAGTTAATCAACATAATGTCTCCAGGCAGAATTTAACCGAGGGAGTTGTTCGGCAAGTCAGAAAACGTCTTGATGAAAGATTCAGTCAGGCCAACCCTAAATTGATTTTTGAAGGCAGTCCGGATTGGCCAATTGGTTTGATTGGTCTGGTGGCTGGTAAAATAGCCGAACAATATCACCGGCCAGCCATAATCTATCAGCAAAGGGGCTATGTTGTCTGCGCTTCTTGCCGGGGCATTCCTCAATTTGATTTGTTAAGCATGGTCAAGCAGGGAGCGGAATTTTTTGATGATTTTGGCGGACACTCCGGCAGCGCCGGCTTTAGAATGAAAAAAGAGAATCTGGATAAAGTTAAGAATATTTTTAATCAGCTGGCCGAGAATGAATTGAAAGAGAAAGATTTAGTACCTGGTCTGGATATTGACGCTGAATTGTCTTTAACAGACATTAATTGGTCCAATTATGACCAGATTCAGCAGTTTGCCCCTTTTGGCCGGGATAATCCAGAACCGAAATTTTTAATCAGGGGAGCCGAGATTAGTAATTTAAGAACAGTTGGCAATAATGACCAGCACTTGAAATTAGAATTCATAGTTTTTGATGAAGATTCAGCAGCTGTTAAAAGCTTTAAGGCAATTGCCTTTGGTCTGGCTGATTGGCAGGCCAGACTAAAAAGGGGTGGTTTAGTGGATGTGGTTTTTGAGATGGTTGTTGATGAATGGAATGGCCAGCGCAACCTGGGCATGAAGGTGATTGATTTGAGAAAGCTTTAAGGTCGGGCCTCGAATAGTAGTAATCTTTTGCGGAGCAAAAGGTTACGCTTGAAAGGCCCGACCTTAAAAAGTAAGACCTAAATTAAGGTTCGGTCCCTCGGATACGACCTTGCCTGCGGCAAGATCGTAGTCCTTGAGGCCAAACCTTACGAATGAAACTTATCATTTACACTGATGGCGGGGCGCGGGGCAATCCCGGACCGGCCGCTATCGGGGTGGTTATTACTCAAGAGGGTCAGGTCCTCAAAAAATATTCCGAGTTTATTGGTCAGGCGACTAATAATCAGGCTGAATATCAGGCCGTTGTTTTTGCCTTAAAAAAAATTAAACTGCTTTTCGGCAAGAAAAAAGCCAAGGCCATGGAAATGGAAGTTTGTTTGGACAGTGAATTAGTGGCCAAACAGTTGAATCATCAGTATAAGATTAAGGAAAAAGACCTGCAGCCTTTGTTTATTAAGCTCTGGAATTTGATTTTGGATTTTGGAGAAGTCAGATTTAAACATATTCCCCGGCAAAAGAACAAAGAGGCCGACCAATTAGTCAATCAGGCCCTGGATAGTCAGGCCAGAACCCAAAAACTCTTATAGTTGACAAGGGCCTTTGTTTGTGATAGTATAGAAACAGTCCAAGTAAGCCAGATAGTCGGTCGCCTTAGGCGACAGGAAAGTCCGGGCACCATTAAGGGGATTGTGGGTAACGCCCACCGAGCGTGAGCTTAGGGAAAGTGCCACAGAGACCATACTTCTCCGTTTTAGGGGTACTCTCCTAAAAAGGGGTAAAGGTGAAAAGTGAGGGATTAAGACCCCTCTTCCCGCAGGGGAACCTGTTGGGATGGTAAACCCAATCTGGTGCAAGAGCAAAGTCCGTTTAAGCGGATAAAAAGTAGCTCGCTTGAGGCCAATGGCAACATCGGTCCCAGATAGATGGCTATCCTAGACAGAACCCGGCTTATTGCTTGCTTGGGCTTAAAAGAATACGTCTTTTGACGTATTTTTTTAGTGAATAAGGTTGCTTTTTTCCTGAGAAATCATTAAAATCAAAGCAATGAAGAAATCAGAGCTAATTTTTACGGCTATTTTAGTGCCTCTGGATTTTTTAATGCTTTTAGGGGCTGGTTTGGCCGGCTATTTTTTGCGGACCAATGCCTGGGTGGTTCAATATCGGCCGGTCCTTTTTCACTTAAATCTGCCTTTGGCCAAGTATTTTGTTCTAACTTTGGGCGTTTCTCTCTTCCTTCTAATTATTTTCGCTCTGGTGGGGCTTTATCGGATTAAACCAAGCCGGCCACTGCTGGATGATTTCCTGAAGATTGTTATTGGTGTTTCCGCTGGCATGATGGTTTTGGTTTTCTACATCTTCCTTCGCCAGGAATTGTTTAATTCCCGGTTTTTGGTCCTGGCTGGCTGGCTGATGGCCATTCTTTTTGTTTTTTTTGGTCGTTGGCTGGCTAATGTCTGGCAGAAGTATCTGGTCAGGAAATATCATTTTGGCGCCAATCGCGTTCTGGTGGTTGGTCGGGACGGGGTTAGCCAACGAATCAGCCAATACATCAGAGGCCATCCCGGTTTGGGCTACCATCTGGTCAGTCATTTAATTGAGCCGGATGTCCAGGAGATTAAAACCAAGATTAACAATCCCGGAGTAGAGGAAGTGATTCTGGCTGACCCGGATTGGCCCAGAGAAAAGATTCTGGAATTGGTTAATTTTTGCGAAGAAAAACACCTGGCCTTTAAGTTTGTTCCCAATCTTTTTCAGACCTTAACCGTTAACAGCCAGGCCGATACTCTGGGAACGGTTCCTGTCATAGAGATTAGGAGAACCGCTTTGGATGGTTGGGGCAAGATAATAAAGAGGTTAGTGGATATTGTCGGTTCACTGGTAGGTATAATTATTTTTTCTCCGATAATGGCACTGGCTGCCTTGGCCATTAAATGGGATTCTTTCGGGCCGATTATTTATCGCAACGAAAGAGTCAGTCCCAGAGGTAATTTTAATACCTATAAATTCCGGTCAATGAAATTTGAGTATTGCGTGGGCAGAAATTATCCTCATACACAGGCGGCTGATGTTTATGAGGATGAACTGGTCAGGGAAAGAAATGTCAGACAAGGTCCGGTTCATAAAATAATTGATGATCCCAGAAGAACAAGAGCAGGTAAATTTCTGGAAAAAACCAGCCTGGACGAATTGCCGCAGTTTTTTAATGTTTTAAAAGGCGAAATGAGTTTGGTCGGACCTCGTCCTCATATGCCCAAAGAGGTGGCCAAATACGAGAAACATCATAAGAAAGTATTTAACATTAAGCCGGGTATCACCGGCTTGGCCCAGATTTCCGGACGTTCTGACCTTGATTTTGACGAGGAGGTGAAATTGGATACTTTCTATATTGAGAACTGGTCTTTGAAACTGGATTCCTTAATTCTATTGAAGACGCCTTTGGTCGTTTTATTCAAAAGACACAGACAGTAAATCAATGCGGGTTGCCTTAGTTCACGATTATTTAAACCAGTACGGAGGGGCAGAAAGGGTATTGGAGGCATTTTGTCAGATTTTTCCCAAAGCGCCTATTTACACCCTGCTTTATGATAAAGAAAAAACCGGTTTGGCTTTTGAAGGCCGTCGGATTAAGACCTCTTTTTTGCAAAAAGTTCCTTTGGTTAAATCTCATCACCGTCCCTTTTTAATGTTGATGCCTTTGGCTATTGAGCAATTTGACCTTTCTCAATATGATTTGGTCCTTTCTGATTCAGCCAGTTACGCCAAAGGAGTGATTACTTCGTCCAGGACCCTTCATATTTGTTATTGTCATACACCCATCCGTTATGCCTGGGATGATTCTCATAGATATATTGAGGAATTCGGTTATCCCGGAGCAGTTAAAAAAGTTATTCCTTTTTTTATGAATTATATCCGTCTTTGGGATGAGCAGGCCGCTCAAAGAGTGGATAAGTTTATTGCCAATTCCTATTTCGTGGCCAGACGAATCAAGAAGTATTATCACAGGGATGCCGAAGTCATTCATCCGCCGGTAAAAACTCAACTCTTTTATTCGACTAATAACACTGACGACTATTTTCTAATAGTCGGTCGCTTCTTGCCCTATAAGCGATTTGATTTGGCCATTGAGGCCTTTAATCAGTTGGGTTGGCCCTTGAAGATTATTGGCGACGGACCGGACCGGAAAAGACTGGAAAAAATGGCCAAGCCAAATATAGAGTTTGTCGGTCAGGTGGCTGACGAGAAACTAAAAAATTATTATGCTCATTGCCAGGCCTTTATTTTCCCCCAGGAAGAAGATTTCGGCATTACGGCCGTGGAAGCCATGGCGGCCGGCCGGCCGGTCATTGCCTATCAGGCCGGCGGTGCTCTGGAAATTATCCGGCCGGGCATGACCGGTTTGTTTTTCAAAGAGCAGACAGTTGATTGTTTGACAGAGACCTTAAAAAAATTTAAGCCGACTGATTTTAATCCTCAATTAATCAGAGCCAGAGCCGAGGATTTTGACGAGGAGAGATTCAGGGGGAAAATAGAGGAGTTTATTAATAAAAGTTTATGAAAATTGGCATTGATATCCGGGTTTTGGCCCGGGGGACGAGAACCGGGGTGGAAGAATATACGATTAATCTTTTATCTCGTCTTTTACCCGAGTCAAAAAACAATTATCAGCTTTTCTATAATGCCTATCAGAAAGTCAAGTTAGATTACCCTTGGCTTTCTTTGTCTAATGTTCAATTAAAGGATTTCAGGATTCCTAACCGCTTTTTTTTTATTACGGCCCGTTATCTGAACCAACCTAAAATAGACAGTTTGTTAAAAGGCATTGACGTTTATTTTAACCCCCATTTTTTTGTTGCTCCTTTGTCAGCCAAATGTAAAAAAGTGGTTACTTTTCATGATTTGTCGTTTATTCATCACCCGGAGTTTTTTTCATGGCGCAAAAGAGCCTGGCAGAAGTTTTTAATGGACGCCCGGACAGAATCCCGGCAAGCCGATAAAATTATTGCCGTCTCCCAATCAACCAAAGAGGATTTGATTAATCTTTACAATCTTTCACCAAAGAAAATTAAGGTGATTTATTCAGGAGTAGGGGAACAATTCAAAAATCAAAACGACCGATTAAAATCCAGAATTATCAAGGAAAAATATGGTTTGCCGGACAAGTTCATTCTCTATTTTGGAACCATTGAGCCGCGCAAGAATCTGACTGGTTTAATCAAGGCCTTTGAATTGTTAAAAGATGGGGATTATAAGTTGGTCATAGCCGGAGCCAGGGGCTGGCTGGAACAGGAGATTTTCAGGACAGCCCGCCAATCAAAAAAAAGCCAGCAGATAATTTTTACCGGTTTTGTTGAGGAACAGGATAAACCAACCCTCTATAACTTAGCCGAGCTTTTTGTTTACCCCAGTTTTTTTGAAGGTTTTGGTTTCCCGCCTTTGGAAGCCATGGCC
>CAZGZU010000013.1:0-20947 GCA_964529855.1 uncultured Candidatus Saccharibacteria bacterium
CTCTCTTAATTGCTCGGAAATCGCTTCGGTTATTTCATTGCTTTTAAGTTCAATATCCTTGGGTAAACCGCCAACCAAATCCCGACCACGAATCTTCAAAACCGCTACGTCTTCCTGGGGTAAAGCACACGCCAGCTTTATTTTAACCTTTTCGGCTGTTCTCTCGCCAATGGCCAGATTGTGTCTCTTGCGAATATGCTCGCTAATCGCCTGGTCAATCTTGTCACCGCCCACTCTGACAGAGGCCCAGGAAACGATTCCCCCCAGAGAAAGAACGGCCATCTCAGAAGTGCCGCCACCAATGTCAACAATCATGTGCCCAGCCGGCTCATTGATATTAAGACCCGCTCCAATGGCTGCCAGAACCGGTTCCTTAACCACATAGGCATTTTTGGCCCCGGCTTTGACCGTCGCTTCAATAACCGCCCGCCTTTCCGTAGAAGTAATGCCGGCCGGCACGGAAACCATGACATCCGGTCGGAAAAATCGCCAACCACCCAGCACTTTACTGATAAAATAACGGAGCATTGCTTCAGTAATCCGATAGTCGGCAATGACTCCATCCTTCATTGGTCGATAAACAGTAATCACCTCCGGAGTCCGACCGAGCATTTCTTTGGCCTGATTGCCTACTGCTAAAATCCGATTGTCCTCCATGGAAACAGCCACCACTGTCGGCTCATTAATAACTACCCCCTTTTTAGGAAGGTGGACCAACGTATTGGCTGTGCCCAAATCAATGCCGATTTTCTTAATAAACATGGATTAAAAGTTTTTAATCTGTAACCCTCCTGATGTCTGCTCCCAATTTCTGCAGACGCGCTTCAATCTGTTCATATCCTCGGTCAATCTGATAAATATTATCAATAACTGATTCGCCTTGCGCAATCAGGGCAGCGATGATTAAGGCAATACCCGCCCTGATATCCGGACTGCTTAGACGTCGACCATATAACTTACTGGGGCCCTGAACAATTACCCGGTGAGGGTCAGCCATAATAATCCGGGCGCCCATCTGATTAAGCATGTCCGTATAAAACAATCGTCCCTCAAAAATTGTTTCATGAATTAAAGAAAGACCGTTTGCCTGAGTCATCAAAACAGTAAAAGGCGCCTGCAAATCAGTGGCGAAACCGGGATGTTCATGAGTTCTAAGATTAACCGCCTGCATTTTGAAACCCGGCTTAATAGCCACCCAATTCTTACCTATGGTGAAATCAACGCCCGCCTTTTCCAAAAGAAACCAAAAAACTTCCAGATGCTCCGGTTCTAAATTGACAATTTTTATCGGGCTGTTACTGGCTGCTCCTAAAATAACAAAACTGCCCGCCTCAATCCTGTCAGGAATAACCTGACATTGGCCAGCCCTTAGAGAATTGACTCCTTCAATTTCTATAAAAGGCGTACCTGCTCCTTTAATTTTAGCGCCGCATTTATTTAAAAAGTCAGCCAAAGCGGCAATCTCCGGCTCACAGGCGGCATTACTGAAAATTGTCTTGCCTTTGGCCAAAACAGCCGTTAAAATCATCGCTTCGGTGGCGGTTACGCTGATAATCGGAAAAATGAATTTAGTTCCTTTCAGCTGTCTGGCTTTTAAATGATAGCCCCCTTTGCCCTCCCGGACCCGGGCGCCGAATTTCTCAAAACCGGCCAGAAATATATCGCGCGGTCGCTGACCAATAACACAGCCGCCGGGCTGAGGGAAAATGGTTGCTCCACAACGAGCCAATAGAGGACCGGCCATCAGAATTGAACCTTTTAACTTGCTGGCGATATCCGGCTCCAGAGAAGCCGTCTGGATATTTTTAGCTTTAATCCGGTAAACGCCCGTTGATTCATTTTCAACTTCTGCCCCTACGCCTTTTAGCAATTCCAACAGACGAAAAACGTCTTCAATTTGCGGCACATTGGAAATAGTCCACTGCTTATCAGTTAAAAGAGAAGCGGCTAAAACCTTTAAGGCAAAATTCTTGGCTCCCTTGACCTTAATGGTTCCTTTAAGTGGTTGTCCTCCTTTAATAATAAACCTTTCCATCTTCTATATCCTACCCCAAGTAAGGCCCTTTGGCAAGCCAGCCCCATAAAAAAACGCCCCGGAATCCAGGGCGCTATATGAAACATCAAGATATCTCCAAATCTTTTTGACTTGCATGGATTTATTACAAGAACTTCTCGCAATCTCGCCTACAACAAGGTGAATCGCAGCTGCCTCCAGTAATTTATCAATTGCCTCTGTTGATGAATTCTTTCTTAAGGCCTTTTCTGCTTCTTCTATTTCAGATTCAGCCACCTGCAGATAATGCTTACATCTTATTATATCTACCTGTGACCAACCATTAAAGTAACCATTTTCCAGGCGCTGCCTCCACATTTGGTTGGCTTTTTTAAATCCTTCAATTTGTTCTTTTAAAAGGATTCCCTCCTCCTGAAAGCTGTTATGACCGAACACGGGATTTGGCTGCAAGGAAGGCCATTCGTCAATGCTTAGCCAGAAATAGACCTCGTGGAGAATCAATAAGATACCCAATAAACAAAACAAAAGCATCAGCTTTTCAATTCTTTTAACAGACATTTTTCTCTCCTTTCCAAAACTCTTGATTATCCAAATTGTTAAACGGCTATCTATCTTATATTATCTAAACTAACTTCCTTTTTGTCAAGATTGACGACCCGATTCAATAGTGTATGCTTATAATATGACCAAAAGAACTCGTCGAATTATTCTAGCTGCGACAACTCTTTTTTTTATTTTAGCCGTTCCCCTGCTGCTTCTTTATGCCTGGGGCTATAGTTTTGACTGGCAAAAGAAAAGGCTGGTTCTGACCGGCGGCCTTTCCCTTAAATCGTCTCCCAAAGCAAAAGTTATCCTTAATGATAAGCCCAGGGGAGAAACACCGGTTTTTATCAAACGTCTGTTGCCCAAAGAATATCAAATTGTCATTACTAAGGAGGGCTATTACTCCTGGCAGAAAAAATTAAGAATAGAATCAAAATTAGTCACCGAAGCCAGAAACATTCTTTTGGTGCCGACTAATCCAAAACTGGAAATCGTTGACCAGGAATTAACAGCCGGCTTTTCTTTGGAAGAATTTCTTAATCCGGAAGAACCCGATAATATTTTCTACATTCAAAAGCCAAGCTACATTCTTTATAAAACCGACCAGGCAAATTCCTTTCAGGAACAGATTAGCTTAACCCCTCTGCCGTCCAACCAACAATACGAAATCCTGGTTTCCCCCAATGAACAGATAGCCCTCTTAAACGACGATCACCAACTTTATCTGCTCAATCAGGAAACGCGAACCTTTGAATTAATCAGCCAAAACATTCAGGGAGCCCAATTTTCCAATGACAACCAAAAACTGTTATACTTCAGTCCCTCGGAAATCTGGGTCTGTTATTTGGGAGAATCAAACAACAAAGAATTAATTACCCGGCTAAGTCAGGAAATTGAAAAAGCTCTCTGGTATGGCCAAGCCGATCAACATATTATTTTTGTAGTCAATCAGCAGATTAAAATCATTGAACTGGACGGCCGCGACCAGCGCAATACCATGGACATAATCAAAATGACCGTTGACCAGATAGGTTACAATCCAGCTGACAAAAAAATCTATTTTGTCAAAGGGAATGAATTATTGAGAATTTCCCTGGAATAAAAATCCCGCTCTGAAGCGGGATTTTTTTATCTCTTTCTCCACTGGGGAGCTCGGCGTGCTTTTTTGAGACCGGGCTTTTTTCGTTCCTTTTTTCTGGAGTCGCGGCGAAGGTAGCCGGCTCTTTTCAGTTTCTTGGAAAAGTCCGGATTGAATTTGACTAAAGTCCGGGAGAGGCCATGACGAATCGCCTCGGCCTGACCGCGCAGACCGCCTCCCTTAACTTTGACAATCGCTTCAAATCTGTTAAGCGATTTCATTTTCTTAAGAGGATTAATGACTATCTGCTGCAGTTCAAGCGTCGGGAAAAAATCAGTATAAAATTTTTCATTAACCGTAACCTTGCCTTTTTCATCGTCAAAAGGCCGACAAGTAAAAAGGCGGACCCGGGCAATAGCTCTTTTGCGACGACCAACTGCCTCATAATACTGCCGGGCTCTTGATTTCTTCACTTTCTTGGCTGGCGCTTTTTTAGCCGAGGTCTTTTTAATTGGCTTTTTCTTGGCCGGCGCTTTCTTGGCCGAAACTTTCTTGGTCTTGGCAGCTGGCTTTTTAGTTGTAGATTTCTTCTTGGTAACCATTTAATTAAAAATTATTTTTCTTCTCCTTTATACAACTTCAACTTCTTGATTATCTTATCTCTTAATTTATTCTTGGGAAGCATACCATAAACAGCTTTCCTGATTACTTCCCGCGAATCCTGTTCCAGGGCTTGCTCTAACTTAGTTTCTTTGAGTCCGCCCGGATAACCGGAATGCCGGTAATATATTTTCTTTTTCAATTTCTGCCCGGTTACTCTGATTTTATCGGTATTAATGACAATGACTTCATCACCCTTATCCAAATAAGGGACAAAATCCGATTTGTTTTTGCCCCGCAATAAATTAGCAATTTCAACGGCTAAGCGACCCAATATTTTATTAGTGGCGTCAATAGTATGCTTTTTCATTCTACTAACTCAATTACGGCCATTTTGGCGCCATCCCTCTGGCGAAGACCTTTTTTAATAATTCTGGTATAGCCGCCCGGCCTTGATTGGTAGCGAGGCCCAATTTCCCTGATTATTTTCTGACGGGCTTTGACTGGCAAATACCCGGCTAAATATCTGACCACGGCCAGATTATTCTTCCCTTTGGCCGATTTACTTTTGGTAATTATTTTTTCAACAAAAGGCCGCAGTTCTTTGGCCTTGGCTTCGGTGGTAGTAATTTTTTCTTTTAAAATTAAATTAGCGGCCAAGCTTTTTAAAAGCGCTTTCCGCTGGTCTCGCTGGCGGCCAAATTTTCTGCCTTTTTTACGATGCTTCATGAGTTCAAAGTTAAACCTAATTTGCCCAAGGCCCTTTTGATTTCCACAATACCCTTGGCCCCCAGCCCTTCGATTTTTTCCAAATCTGCCTCTTTCTTTCTAACTAAACCAGCCAATGTCTTCAAACCGGCCTCCATTAAAGCGCTACTGGTCCGCGAGGAAACTTTCAAATCCTCTATTTTGGTCTTGGTTATTTCCTGTTTGGGTTCAGCCGGCTTCTTTGCTTCTTTCTTTTTAACCGGCTTGGCTTTGGGCTTGGCTTTTTTCTCTTCTTTCAAAAGAGTAAAAATCTTGTAATGGTCAACTAAAATTTGGGCGGCTTTTAAAAAGGCCTCTTTGGGGGTGATTGTTCCGTCTGTTTCAATATTAATCCGCAAACGGTCGTAGTCGGTCCTTTCGCCTACCCGCATATTCTCTATTGAATAATTGACCCGACGAACCGGACTGAAAATGGCATCAATGGCAATCTTGCCGATTTCTATCTTGCCCTTTTTCCGCTGCTCAATAGGCGAATAACCCAAGCCCGGCTCCACTTCAATCTCCATTTCCAAATTGGCTTTTTTATCAGTCAAAGTGGCAATGGGGGCATCTTTATTGATTACTTCCAGTTCGGCGGTTGTTTTGATGTCGCCGGCTTTCACTTCGCCCTGCCCCTTGGCCTTAAGAGTCACCTTAACCAGATGGTCAGTATGCAATTTAAATCTGATTTGTTTAAGATTGAGAATAATCTGGACAACGTCCTCAACCACGTGAGGGATAACCGAAAATTCATGCTGAACGCCTTTAATCTTTATGCCGGTGATAGCCGCTCCCGGCAGAGAAGACAAAAGCACCCGCCGGAAAGCATTACCCAGGGTAACTCCATATCCCGGATAACAGGCCTCTATCTCAAAAACGGCCTGGTTTTTTTCTTTCTCAATAATTTTGGGCTTGTTGGGTAAGGTAATCATATATAATTAATTTCCAATTTCTAACTTTCAATTTTCAAACAAGATTGAAAATTGTAAATTGAAAATTACCTTGAATAATATTCAATAATCATATTTAGTTCACCGACTTTCCCCATATCTTCTATTTTGGGCTGTGTTTTAACTTTGCCTTCCAGTTTTTCTCTGTCTAAAGAAAGCCACTGGGGAATTTCCTGTTTTTTAAGAAAGGCCTTCAGGTCGTTAAACAGAGTCAGTTTTCTGCTTCTTTCTTTAAGCTTAATAACCGCTCCTTTTTTAACCTGATAAGAAGGGATATCCACTTTGCGACCGTTAACCAGAATATGACCGTGACTGACTATCTGCCTGGCCAATCTTCGTGACCGGGCCCAGCCCAAACGGAAAACAACGTTATCCAAACGATTCTCCAGCTTGCGGGCCAAAAGTTCTTCTTTATTGCCTTTTTGCCTAACAATTTCTTTGAAGTATCTTTTAAACTGTTGTTCGGAAATCCCGTAAGTATGGCGGACTTTCTGCTTCTCAGCCAACTGCTGGCCGTATTCGGAAATCCTTCTCCGATAGGACTTGCCATGGACACCCGGGACATAGGGTTTGCGAATCATCGCGCATTTCTGACCAAAACAACGTTCTCCTTTAAGAAAAAGTTTCTGACCGGCTCTTCGACATTTTTTACACTGTGAATCAATCATACTCTTCTCGGCTTAGGCGGACGGCAACCATTATGGGGTACTGGCGTAACGTCCTTAATGGAGCTGACTTCCAGTCCGTAATTAACCAAAGCCCGAATAGCCGCCTCACGGCCGCTGCCGACTCCTCTGACAAAAACAGTCACTTCTCTTAATCCTAAATTTCTGACCTTTTCAATTAAGGCCTCAACTACCCGGGAAGCGGCAAAAGGAGTGGCTTTTTTAGGTCCTTTAAATCCCACCGCGCCGGCGCTGGACCAGGCAACTACATTGCCCTGCAAATCAGTCAGGGTAATCATCGTATTATTATAGGTGGACTGGATATAAACTTTGGCCTGGGTCAGCTGGCCCAGTTTGCTCTTCTTGCCCTTAGAAGGAGTAGGCCGAGCCGCTTTTTTTTCAGCCGCTTCTCTTGTTTCCGTCTCCTTTAAAAGCTCTTCTTCGGTTTTTTTGATAACTCTTTTTTTACCCATGTTTCTTAAGTTTTTTCAGCCGCCTTCTTACGACCGCTGCCCATGGTCCGACGAACATTACCGCGGACTGTCCGGGTATTGGTCTTGGTCTGCTGTCCCCGAGCCGGCAAACCCTTGATATGACGAATCCCCCGATAACAGCTGATGTCTTTGAGCCGTTTGATATTAAGCATCTTGGCTTGCCTTAATTCTCCTTCTACCTTATGGTCTTTTTCCACCAGTTCTCGCAGACGATTAAGTTCCTGGCTGGATAACTTGTTTGTCCGGGTATCAGGATTTATTTTGGCTTTGGATAAAATGCGCTTGCTCAAAGAGCGGCCTATGCCGTAAATATAGGTCAAAGCGATTTCTATTCTTTTATCTTCCGGAATATTAATACCGGCTATTCTGGCCATAATTTAAAATTAACCCTGCCTCTGCTTATGTTTGGGATTTTTCTTACAAATAACATAAACCCGACCTTTACGCCGGACAATCTTACAGTGAGCACACATTTTTTTAACAGAGGCACGAACTTTCATAAAATCATTAATAAACTCACGAATAATTCGTGATTATATTGATAAATTATTTTGACCGATAAACAATTCTTCCTTTGGTCTGGTCATAAGGACTCATCTCCACTTTGACGCGGTCGCCGACCAGCACCCGAATAAAATTCAGGCGCATACGGCCCGAAAGATGAGCCAAAATTTCTCTGCCATCATCCAATCTAACCTTAAAAGTCAGATTAGGCAAACTCTCAAAAACCACACCCTCTTGGGTGATTGTTTTTTTGGATTCTTTATCTTGTGGCACTTTTATTTCTGTCTGATTAATCACTTTTGATTGTATCACACTAAGAAAATATGTCAACAAAACCCCCATTACTCGTCCAGCGGCCGCCTGCCCGTAGACAGGACAAACAGACCAGAGGCGAGCCTTGAGGGCTTGATTTCAAAAAATTATTCTCCTGTTTCAATAATTATCTCTATTTTCTTTTCCTGGCTGGGTATTTTTTTGACCCAAAACGGCCAGAAACTTACCTTGGCTTTCTCAATTTCCTCTTGATTGGCTAAATATTTTCTCACTTCCACCTCGCTTTGTCCGACCAACTCCTGTTTCAGGGACTGAATATCTATTTGCCAAGCCACTTCTTCTTCAACCTTTAAAGACAAAAGAGCTTCGCCTTTTACCCAATCTATCACCGGCTCGTCCCAGCTAATCTGCTGCGTTTCCGAAAGCGGCACTTTGTTGTCGGAAACTTGAGAAATCAAATTCAAATCCACCAGATTCTTCAAATCCTCTTCCTTATAAAGCAGGACCTGGGTCAGCGCCTTCATCTCTATGGTAAATTTATCCGTTTTAGTGCCCGGTTCAATAGTGGAAATAGTAGTTATTTCTTCCTTAAGCCCCCCTTCCATTATTTTCAAATCATCGGGAATCTGTTCCTCCAGAGCTTGTCTAAGTTCATTCTTTAATTCTTCAATTAACCCCTCCTCTGCTTTGTCAACGTCTTCAGTTGAAGCCACCTTTACCTTGCCCGTTAAGCCGCCGGACATCGGCGCCTTGGACTGGCCGTAAAAGCCGACAAACTTGGGCGTTCCCTTAAAGCCGGGAATGGTAAAATCTGTCGGCTCAATATTGTAATCTTCCCCTGCCTCGTCAGCCACTACCTCCACTTCAATGCTGCTGGGAATAATTTGGGCCTGTTCCACTTTGGCTCCCGGAATGGTCACGCTTTCCATTATCCTGAAAATTTTACCTTCCGGCGATTCAAAACGGGTGGTTGCCACCAGGGTCTGCGGACTGGAGCTGTATTCGTTATAGACAGTAATGAATCCCCGGGCTTTCTCGTTTATTTCCTTTTCTCCGGTGGCCAAAAATTCTCCGCTTTTCGTCTTTTTCACTTCTACTGCCTGAAGGGGAATCTTGTTCAAATTTTCATCTATCTGCGAGACGCCCATTGAGCCCAGCACTGATAAATCAAAATTTACTTTTTCGGTTTTCGGCCAGAGAGTTATTTCAGTGGTTGGCAGAACCAAATAACCGACTAGCCCAGCTATCAAAAAAGCTGCCACAATGAAAATTATAAAAAACTTAGGCCATCTTGAAGAAGCCGGTACCTCTCTGACCATCGGAGCAGCTTGCTGCCTGGCAATCGGTTCCAACTCAACCGGTTTAGCGGGTCTGGCTGCTGGCTCTATTCTTTCCGGTGATTTTTTCCTTAAAAACTGTCGCCGGAAAAACTTAACTTTAACATCCTTGTCCGGATTAACAATATCAACCATTTTTTTCCTCGGCTCTTTAAAACGCAGACCGGACAAGGAAGGACTCTTTTTATGAATGGGCACGGGCTGCGAGTCAGACGAGGAGGAATCCTTTTCAACTTTTCCTCCTGCTTTGGCTAAAACCGCCTGCGGCTGAACAGACTCCTTTTCTGATTCCAACTTTTTTACCAGCAGGCCAATCATATCTTCCCTGTCTTCTGCTTCTTCTTGTTCTTGTTCTTTTTCTTCTTCTTGTTCCTGCTGAACTGATTCCCCAGGCAAATCCTTTTCTTTTTTAACGACAAAACCTACTCGCTCAGCCATTTCAGCGCCTAAATCATCTGAAACAATCAGGGCAACTTGCTTATTAAGATTATCAATTTCCCGCTTGAGCAGCTTTAAATTAATTGAACTTTGCCAGATTTGAGCGCCTGAAGGCACAACCAAATCAACCTGCTCGCTGCCGGTCTGGATAAGCCGGTCAACCACTGAAATAATCTCTTCATTTGGTTCAATGTAAATGGTTTTCATATAAAATCCTTCAACGCATTATTCTAACCAAACGGCGCAAAATAGCCGGCAAGACCTTTTGTTCATCAGTAGCTATTTCTAAAGTCAAACCAGCCAAAGCCAGCGGGGTGATATTTTCGGCTCCTTCTAAAATGCCGGTCTGGTCAATAATATTATTAATCTGCTTGGATTTGATAAAAGCCACCTGTGGAGGTTGGCTGAAAGGAAACTTGTTCAGCCACCGGTTCTGGACTTCTTCTCTTTTTAAAATGTTTTTAATGCCCGGTAATAAACTCCCTCCGCCGCAAAGCAAAATCAATGGCGGGAAGTATTCGGCTTGATTAAATTCTTCCAAAACCAACTCTACTCCGTTAAGCCAAACCTCCACGTCTTTTTTGAAAATTTCCCTAATCTTTCTTTGAACCCCTTGGCTTAATTGCTGCTGGGCATGCCTTATCTTGAGTTCTTCTGCTTCAGGCAAATCAAGGTGCAAGCTACTACCCAAACGTTTGGTAAAGGCCTGGCCGGCCAAAGATAAACTCTTAATGCCTTCCACTCTGCTCTGACGGACCAAAGCAATGTCAGTCGTCCCGCCGCCGATGTCAATGAAGATGGCGCCGGCTGACGGATTAAAACCGGAGGACCTGCTCAAAGCATAGGGCTCGGCGGCAATGGAAAGCAGGTCTAAATCCAGCTTGTCGGCAATGCTTTCCAAGGCCCGCAAATGCACCAAAGGAGCATAAACGTTAAAAATATCCAGAAAAAATTCCCGGCCCTGAAAACCCAAAGGATTGGTCACCTGATAACTGTCAATGCGCACTTCCGTAATCAAGGCATTAATCGGTTTGATTTCTACTTCCGGACGACAGGTCTCTTCAGCTAACTGACGGCGCATCCGGTCAAAGGCCTTCCATTGAACCTTTTGAATGACATTCTGCAGCTCGGCCAAATCAATCTGCTTCTCCGGTTCATCCCGCTGACAAACAAAATTAGTCGTTATTCCCTTAATGAATTCTCCGGCAATGCCGATAACCGCCCTTTTGGGCTTAAGATGAGCCATCTGGGCTGCCTGATTAATGGCTTTTTGACAGGTAAGAACTACCCCGTCAATATCAGCCACCACTCCGGCCAACATATGACCGGGCGCCTGCCGCTGCCGGCCAACTCCCAGAATCAAACCCTGTTCCTGCTCTGTTTCTTTATCCAATAGATTCTTTTCTATTTTAAAAATCAGGGCCTTAACAAACTCCGTGCCAATATCCAAAGCCAGCAGATATTTTTTCTTGGATTTGGTTCTTTTCCCCAGTAAAGGGAAAAAATTTGCCCAGCGTCCCATTATCCATATTTTACAATAAATCCCCTAACAGGGCAAACAATAATTATCCATATCATACCATAATCCAGCCAAATTTCCATTATGGGAAATAAAAAGGACGCTTCATTCGCTAAAGCGTTCTAAGGATAAAAAATCGTCAAGCAGATTATTCCAAAACCGCCTTAATACGGCGGATACCGGCGCTGCTGGATTGTTCCTTGATAATTTTGAAATGGCCCAGTTGACCGGTCCGCTCAACGTGAGGACCCCCGCAAATCTCTTTACTGAAAATATCATCGCCCTGGCCAATTGTATAAACCTTAACCTTTTCTCCATACTTTGACTCAAAAACTCCCATGGCTCCCTGTTTTTTGGCTTCCTCTAAACTCATCTCCTGACAGCTGACCGGCAAATCTTTCTTAATTGCCTCATTGACCAGTTTTTCTACTTCTTCTTTCTGTTCATCAGTCAGTTTTTCACCATGAGAAAAATCAAAACGTAAACGCTCGGCTGTAATATTACTGCCCTTTTGAACAACCTGCTTGCCCAAAACCTTGCGCAAAGCAGCCAATAATAAATGGGCAGCCGTATGTAATTTTTTGGTTTCCTCGCCAGTATCAGCCAAACCGCCTTTGAATTTCCCGGCTGAAGCAGTTCTTGATAATTCCTGATGTTTTTCAAGTTCTTTTTTAAATTCTGCTTCATCAATGGCTATGCCTTTTTCTTTGGCTAATTCTCTGGTCATCTCAATGGGAAAACCATAGGTCTGATAAAGATTAAAAGCATCAGCTCCGCTAACTTTATCGCCTAATTTGCTGAACTGACGGAGTCCTTTTTCTAATGTTTTTTTGAACTTGGCCTCTTCTTCATCTAAATTGTTTAAAATAAATTCCCTGTTTTTTCCCAGTTCAGGATAAACATCCTTGTAATCTCCAATGGCCACCTCAGCGACCTGTTTGGTCCATAATTCACCTTTAATCTCCAGCTGTCGGCCGTATCTGATGGCTCGCCTGATTAAACGACGGATAACATAACCCTGGTCAAGATTAGAAGGAACTATGCCCTTATCATCACCCATAATAAAGGCAACTGCTTTAAGATGGTCAGCGATGATTCTCATGCCCCGGGTAATTTCCGCTGACTGCTCATATTTTTTGCCGGACAATTCTTCAATCTTTTTAATTTGATTAACAAATAATTCTGTTTGGTAATCATCATCCAGTTTATTCATTACGGCTAAAGTCCGTTCCAGGCCCATGCCCGTATCAACATTTTTCTGCTTTAATGACTCAAATTTCCCCCCGGCTGTCTTATTATACTCCATAAAAACATCGTTCCAAATTTCTACCCAGGTTTTATCCTGGGGGTCAAATTTTTCCGGAGCCGGCCTGTTGTCATCATTCCAATAAAATATCTCTGTATCCGGCCCGCAAGGTCCGCTCTGACCAGCCAGTCCCCACCAATTATCGTCTTTGCCTAATTTGGCAATCCTTGATTCGGGAATGCCCAGGCTCTTCCAGATATTAATGGAATCCTGGTCTAAAGAAGCATCCCGGTCGCCTTTGAAAACCGAAACAGCCAAACGTTCAATTGGCAGATTCAAATGCCTGGTTAAAAATTCCAGACTCCATTCAATCGCCTCTTGTTTAAAATAGTCGCCCAAAGACCAGTTGCCCAGCATTTCAAAAAAAGTATGGTGATAAGCATCGCCTACCTCGTCAATATCAGTTGTCCGGATACATTTCTGAACACTGGTCAAACGACTGCCCTGGGGATGCTTTTCTCCCATTAAATAAGGCACCAGTGGATGCATGCCGGCTGAAATAAACAAGGCAGTGGGGTCATTTTCCGGAATCAAAGAAGCGCTGGGTATGACAGCGTGTTCTTTTGATTTGAAAAAATCTAAAAATTTTTGACGAATTTCTTTAGACGTCATAGTTTCAAGAGGTTTTAAGGCCGGGCCTCAAAACATACGACCTAAATTAAGGTTAGGTTTTGAGACCCGCCCTTAGTTTTATCCTTACTTTACTCCTCTGGCGAACTGACAAAACGATTGTAAAGCCAGCCAAAAATTCCTGCGCAAATAAAGCCGCTAACAAAACCATAGGCCAAGCCAATAAGCGCTCCCGCATAGCTGATTGAATAACCGATAAAGAACTGCTCCAAAAGTATTAAAGTTTCGCCGCCGCCCCGCATAAGCACCCAGACAGTCATTATGAAAATAGCTAAACCCCAGATAATACCATTAGCCAAGGCAAAAGCCTTTACATCTAATTTCATTTTTTTTTCACCCCCTTTCAAATTAGATTATTTTTCTTCGTCAGAAGGTTCTTCCTTTTCCCCAGTTTCCTCTTTTTTGTCAGCCGGGCCAATCGCTTCCTCAAGGGCCTTTCTAAGTCCCTTTAAATCAACTTCTTTTCTCTGTCTCTTTTGTCGGATTGGCTGGGCTTCTTTTTGGAAGGCCTCTTCCAAAGAAATGTTCCCTTTATTTGGCTCAATTATTTTCGGCTCTCGTTGGGGAGCCGAAGATTGTCTGGGAGCAGGCGGCTTCCTTTCTAATTTGCCCTGTCTGACTTTTTCCAGACACTCCGGACAATAGACCGGTCTGACCTGGTCCGGCTTGAACTTAACCTTAATCTGTTTGCCGCATTCCGAACAACGGGCGTCAAAAAGAGCTTGTTCTGAGTTTACTCTGGATTCTCTTTCGGCTTTCTCTGTTTCAATTACTCCGCTCCATTTGGCAATCTTGTCTTCTATCTCCTGACGGTCAGTGGCATAACGTTCACGGGAAACCTTAATAATTTTTTCCCGATAACTCTCGGCTGATTGAGGCAAGGGCGGCAAGGTAACTGCTGAAAACGGCCTGGAAGCCACCCCGTCAATCATTAATTTCAAATAAATCTGGGTAAAGTCCAAATTGACTAAATCCTGGACACTGAATTCCGGGACAAATTCTTTTTCCAGGTATTCCGCATCCTGGGCGCCCACCCGGAAACAAACCATTGTCCCAACGTTGCCAAAAACAGCATCTCTGACCGGTTCCTCCATTTGAGCAATATATTGATGAGCCAAGGTTAAATTAAGACGATATTTTCTGGCCTCCGACAAAATACTGGCAAAGGCCTCGGTAGCAAAGTTTTGAAATTCATCAACGTAAAGGTAAAAATCCTTTCGTTCGTCTTCGGGAATGTTTACCCGGGACATGGCGGCCAACTGCAGACGGGTAATCAGCATCGCCCCTAAAAGAGCCGAGGTATCTTCACCAATCAATCCCTTGGAAAGATTCATAATCAGAATTCTTCCTTCATCCATTACCTCTCTGATATCAATGGCTGACCTGGTCTGACCAACGATATTTCTAATTAAAGGATTGGTTAAAAACTGACCGACTTTATTCTGAATGGGAGCGATTGCCTCTACCTCAAAACTGCCCCGATATTTGGAAAATTCATCAACCCAGAAACTTTTAACCACCGGGTCTTTTATTTTATCAATAACCTTCTGACGATAAGCTTTATCTGTCAGCATCCGCATAATTCCCAAAAGAGTTGAGCCGGGATATTCCAGTAAAGCCAGAATGGCATTTCTTAAGACGTATTCCAAACGCGGTCCCCAGGTCTCGGCCCAAATTTTCTTGAAAACGCCGACCAAACCGGAAGCCACCAGATGGCGATGCTCCGGGTCCACTTTTTCAATGGCATTAAAAGCAATCGGATAATCCAAGTCAGCCGGGTTAAAATAGATTACATCATTAACCCGACTAGAGGGAACAAAATTCAGCATCTTCTGGGCAAATTCGCCATGAGGGTCAACAATAGCGATGCCCCGACCGGCCTGAATATCCTGAATAGCCATGTTTTCCAACATAGTCGTCTTGCCCATGCCGGTTTTACCAATTATGTACAAATGCTTTCGCCGGTCAGCCGCTTTAATGCCGAACTGGCGGCGCTGATTACGAAAATTAGTTTCAGCAAATAAATTAATGTCCATATTTATCAAGGCAAGGCCTTGGATTAAATTAACCGGCCGGTAATTCAGCAGGCGGCTCGGCTCTTCTGGCTTCCACTTTGGGAACAAAAGGCGCTTTTACCGTGCTAATCGGGAAATGATAAACAGTGGCTAATTCTTCTATGTTAAAGACAAAAGGCTTGCTTCTGGAGAAAAACCAGTTAATGACAGGCAACCGTTCAAAGAAAAGTGGTTTAAGATAAGAAATTGCCTTTGACTGCTGAGTAAAATTCCTTTTTTTGTAATCAGCCAAAACCCTTTTCCTACGATAGGCCTCTCTTGTTTTTTTTGCCTGATAACGATAATCAATGTCAGGCCCTACTTTGCCATTGGGCTTAAAGCCATTGAGATGCTGTGTATTGAATTGTTTGTAAGCGCCAACAATGGCCGCTATATTAGGCCTTTTAAAAACATCTGTCCGGGCTAAATAAATAAATCTGATAATTGTCTCAAAACCCAGCTTGGAAATGTTTTGTTCAATAGCGTGAATTGTTTCTTGTTCGGCCTTGGTTGACTTCCATAAAAACGGCGTTTCCGCTTCCTTGGCGCCTTCCCCGCCACCTCCCCATGCCTCGCCAACAAGTACTTGACGAGCCACTTCCTTGCCGGCTTCTTTCCAGGCAACCGCTTCTTTGACAACTTCACCCCGCTTAGGGGTAACGACTCGGCCAACCATTTTATCTCTTAATTTCTCGCCTTCTTTTTTCCAGTTATCATTTACCGGGCGAACCAGGGTCTGAATCCAAATCTGTTCGCCTGAGCCCAGCTTGGACATTGTTTCCAATAAGGAAGCTATCGGGTCAATTCGCTGTTCCTCCAAAGCAATGTCTCTTTCAAATTCAGGATAAGTTCGGATGGGATAAGCGTCATCTTTTACCAAAACCAATTCCGTACCCCAGACATCATAACCCTCAGTAGGAACCTCTGAACTGACCGCGTGGACATAATCAGCCACCTGGGTAATTTCCGCTTCGGGATACTGGGCATAAATATTGGCCTCAACCAAATCCCGGAACATGGAAACGGTTCGGATAAAAAAATGAATTTCTCCTTCCAAACTGACCGTTTCCAAACTAAACCACCTCTGAGTATTGCCACGAATATTTCTGTCCCGCCAATTAGGATTTGATTGAGTGCCATGCAAAGCAGCGAAAAACTGCTCCATGGCTCGCGGCGTCTTCTTGATTTCCTGGGGCGGTTTAATCTCCAGCAAAAGCCAGTCCATTTCCTGAATGAATTGATTGCGTTTATGCTTCAACCATAAATCCCTGGCCAGAACAAAGAGAAGCCAGGGAATAAAAATCCACCAGAGAGATAATAAAAACCCTCCGACAAAGAAAAGATAATTAAAGAAAATCAGAATAAGTTCCAAAGGATTGGACATAGCGGTTTTCAAGTTGTAAGGCCGGGCCTCAAAACATACGGCCTAATTAAGGTTCGGTCTCTCGAATACGACCTTGCCTTCGGCAAGATCGTAGTCCTCGAGGCCAAACCTTATGTAGATTTTCAGGCTGACCTTGATTCCTACTTAGCTAAAGAATACTTCCCGTTACCTTCTCTGGCAAAATACTTCCTATTTTGAAGATTAATCAGCACGGTATTGGATTTAACCAAACGCGCTTCTAAAACTTTATCTAAAATTTGCTCTTTAGTTAAAGAACCGTTATCTTTGAGTGTTTGAACAATAATATCTTTGACCGTCCCCGGTTGATAGCCCCATTCTTTCAAAGCATAAGTTCCCCGGCCGACCAAGATAAAACGATTGTCTTTAATCAATTCGTTATGAACTGTCTGGGCCTGGGCTAAATTAGCGCCCAAATTGGCCTGATTAATTAATTCAGTCACCTCTCTGAAATGCAAAGGTCTGTTCTGCTCTTTGAAAATAATATAGGCCTTATCCTTGGCTCCCCGCGGATTAATGGCCGGCCATTTGGCCAAGCCAAATTGACCAAACCCGTTCTGTCCGATTTGCTTGGTCGCATCAAGATAAGAAAGTAAAACTCTTTTAGGCAGCCCGTTGGCCACCTCTTTAGTTGAAGTTAAAATATAATCCAGGGAAACCGGTTCTTGATTGCCCTCTAATTTCTTAATCAATAAAGCATTGAGTTTCTCTAAACGATTCAAAGCATTAATGGAATTAGCCCAAAGAGGATGAAATTTGTCTGACTCGACAAAACGTTGATAGGGCTGACCTAAACTAAGAATAAAAAGAGAGCGCCCCGGGCCGGATGCGGCTGGTCAATGCCGGTCAAAGAAGAAAGCATTCTCTCTTCCCGGGCCAGCTGACCTTCTTGATTTAAAAAATTATCAATTGTCTGAAAAGCCGGCTTTAAAAGACCGACTAAACTTGAAGCTGCCAAATCAGAAAAAGCGGCTTCCTCCACCTGGCGAACCCGCTCCCTGGTAATACCGTATTGTTGACCGATTGCTTCAAGAGTCCGTCGCTGACCGTCCTTCAAGCCGAAACGAAGAGAAACAATATCTCTTGTCCGCTGATTAGGAATATTCTTGAGCGCCTCATCAGCCAATTGTTCATATTTTGATAAAGGCAGTGCTTTATTCATATAGGACAAGTTTAACACATCATTTAATAAGCGTCAACCCTTATTCGTATTTTCTCCTCTGCCAAACCACCACCAAAGGACTGGTAACGAAAATGGAAGAGTAAGTGCCGATAACTATGCCGGCGATTAGAGCTAATGAAAAATACTTAATTGTTTGACCGCCTAAGAAAAATATGGCCAACAAGACAAAAAGAGTGGTTAAGGCCGTATTTAAACAACGTGTCAGACTCTGGTTAATACTTTGATTAATGACCTGCCCGAAATCAGTCCAGTTGGTTCTTAAAAGATTCTCGCGGGCCCGGTCAAAAATAACAATGCTATTATTAACCGAATAGCCTAAAATTGTCAAGAAAGCAGCCAGCAAAGGCAGACCTATTTCTACTTCTTTAAAGTGGCCGAGACAGGCAAAAAGACCCAGGGTAATAAAAATATCGTGAAACAAAGCAATAATAGCCACCAAGCCATACTGCCAGGAAGCGACCGGCCGGGAAACCTTGCGAAAAGTCCAGGCAATATAGAAAACAATGAACAAAAGAGCCAGGCCAATCGCCCATAAGGCCTTCTTTTTTAATTCCTGACCGATCAAAGGACCGATTGATTCAAATCTTTTTTCATTTGGCTGACCTAAACTATCAAGAATTTCCTGGTGAGTAGTCTCATCAATATCTTTTAATTTCATAATCAATCCCTCCTGGCCGGTTGGCTGAAGATTAATCTGGCCCAAATCCAAATTCGCCTCTTCCGACAAGGCAGCCAGCTTTTCCTGAATCTCCTGATTGCTCGGTCGTTCTTCCAGAAATTCCACCTCTATTAAAGTACCGCCCGTAAAATCAATGCTTAATTTAAGTCCCCAAAAAATCAAACAAAAAGCGCTGGCTATGATTAAAGCGGCCGAGAGAACAAAATATATTCTGCGATGAGAAACAATATTTATAGCCATATCTTTTTCCGCTCCTCTAATTTACCACCGACAAACCATTTCAAAAAATTCCTGGTAACGAAAATTGCGCTGAACATACTTACTAAAACACCAATCCCCAAAGTTAAGGCAAAACCCTTAACCAAGCCGGTGGCCAGAATAAATAAAATTAAACAGGTAATTATTGTTGAGATATTACCGTCGCGAATAGCCGGCCAGGCCCGACGAAAACCTTCCTCAATGCTGCCCCCTAAACTTTTGCCGGCTTTAAGTTCCTCTCTCAATCGTTCAAAAATAAGGATGTTGGCATCTACGGCCATGCCAATGGACAAAATAAATCCGGCAATACCGGCCAAAGTCAAAGTAACCGGGATTAATTTAAAAATAGCCAGAACCAGAGCAACGTAAATTAACAAAGCCAGGCTGGCTATTAAACCGGGCAAACGATAATAGAAAATTATGAATAATAAAACAATCAAAAATCCCCACATGCCGGCCTGTAAGGATTTGTCCAGGGAAACTTTGCCCAAACTGGCACCGATTGTCTGCTGATTAATCAGATTAATAGGCACAGGCAAAGCGCCTGCATTAAGACGCTGGACCAGTTCCTTGGCCTGCTCTAAAGTAAAATCGCCGGTGATTTGCGCTTTACCGCCGGAAATGGTTTCCTGAACCATTGGCGCGCTAATGGGCGTTCCGTCCAGATAAATAGCCAATTGCTTACCCACGTTCTTGCTGGTTAATTCCTCAAAAAGCTTACTACCTTCGTCATTAAACTCCAGACCGACATACGCCTGATAGGCCTGCTGACCAAACTGCAGCTGGGCCCCCTTAAGATACTGACCGGTTAACCTGGTTGGTGAAAAATAAGCGTCTTCGGCTAATAAGCTTTGTTCCTCTTCGGTTATCTCCAATCCCTGCTCCACTTTGGCCATGATTTCTTCCTGGCTAGCCAAAATACTCTCCCTTTCTTCTGAACTTCTCTCCTCGCGAAAATCCAACGAGGGCGTCTGGCCAATCATGGCAATGGCCTGATGAACATCTTTAACGCCAGCCAACTCAACAATCAAACGATAATGCGAACCAACCTTATTAATCTGAACAACCGGTTCAGCCACCCCGAAAAGATTGACCCGTCTTTCAATAACATCGCGTACCCCCTGCATGGAGTCCATGTAATCCTTGCTGGCCACGTTGGAAAGTTCTGCCTCATAAACCAAATGAGTTCCGCCTTGTAAATCAAGACCCAGTTTAAAAGGCAGATTAAAAAAACGAGGCAATACATCCACGTCTATCCATTGATTTAAAGAATCAGCGCTCTTATTCCAAAGATTAGGATAATCCAAAAAAGCGGCTAATAAGCCGACTAAAAGAATAACAAAAATAGTCCAGCGGACTTTTTTATTTTTCTTCCCTTTGATTGATTCGTTTGCTTTTCTGCTAAAAATCCCCATTAAATTTAATTTACTCTGTTTTTGTTTTTTTGGCAAGAAAAAGGCAGGAGATTCTTCTCCTGCCTTTTGGAATTCTTCTTTTGGAATTCTATTGCAAAAAACCCAAGGGAGAACCAATGGTCTTTCTAAAACGCAGACAATTGGCGCCCTTGTTGTTATGGTCCACGAAAGTCAGTTTTTCGATATTCGCATAGGCCCTTGCTCTGGCATCATCTAAAGAAGCAGGAGCTCCGGCTATGACATGAAGAACGCGACCGCCAAAAGTAACCAGTCCTTTTTCAGGATCTTCATCAACTCCGGCAAAATAAACAGCTATTCCCTTTTCTAATTTATCCAGACCGAGTATCGAATGTTCTTTCCCGTAACGGCCTGGATATCCTTTGTTCCAGCCGCGGGAAGCTTTTGAACGTCCCTCCATGGCAATGACATCCACGTACCACTGCTTATTCCATATCTGATTGATTTCATCCAAAGTTCCATCATATGTTGCCATAGCGATTTCAAATAAATCAGTACTCAACTTACGAGCCAGGACCTCCCACTCCGGGTCGCCGTGTCTGACATTAATCTCAAACACATCAAGATTGCCATAAGGATCCAGGTTGAGACCGAAATAGAGAACTCCTTTATAAGGCCAACCCAGGTCATTGTAAATCCAGTTGACCACCGGGTTGACAACTTCCTCAATGATTCGGTTGATTAACCAGGAACTATACAGCTCATGAGGACAATAACAGCCGGTGCCGCCGGTATTGAGATTACCGCCAAATTGTTCAATGGCCTCTTTGTCATCCGGGTCAAAAGCCGGTTTGTAATCTCTGGCAATCATCCTTAGAGGCAAAACGTGATTACCATCCA
>CAZGZU010000014.1:0-19600 GCA_964529855.1 uncultured Candidatus Saccharibacteria bacterium
TTGATGGTCAAACCGGTTATCTGCTTAATCCTTTAGATATTCAGCTAATGGCTGGAAAAATTATTGATTTATTAAAAAATCCTAACAAGGCAGAGCAATTTGGTTGGGCTGGTTATCAAAGAGCAAAGAAAGAATTTAGTTTGGCTAAACAGGCAAAGCAATATTTAAATTGGTTTGAAAAGTACATATAGATATAAAAATTATAAAATGTCTAAAGATTACAATCAAAAAAATATAGAGATAGATGGTTGGCGTATTTATGATTTGCCAATTAAATATTCTGAAGCAGATTATCAAGAAGCAAGAGACGAGTTGGTTAATAAAGCAAAAAAAACACCGGGGTTAATTGCCTTATTTGAATCCGGCTGTATCCTGGCACTGGGCATATCAGATATGGATTTTTGGGCAGTGTTTTCTGATGATGCCGAAAAAATGCGCGTTCCGACTGAACCAGCTCTTTCAGAAAGAACAAAAGATATAATAATGCATAAGATACTAGCTGTTTCAGAAAAGCATTATCGTAAAGTGCTTTATTTGGATCCCTGGATAACTTATGCCTGGCCAAATGGTCATAAACTTTTATATCAGAAAGAAGATATTGACAGAGATTTGAATTTTGAAAAGATAAATTTTAGTCGGGAACAGAGAAATATTTTAAGCATAGCCCTTATTGAAGAAAGATTAGATCCAGTTTATGCTAATATTCCTTTTTACGCCATGAAAGAATTGCCCGTTAGGAGAGTTTTTGAATCAATTAAGAGTTGTGTGTATATAATTGAAGAAATTAACATTGTTACTAATAGAGAAATTGATCCTGCTTTTTCTGAGGAATTTAATGATTTGAGAAAAAATTGGTTTGAAATTGAACAAAAAAAAGCTGTTAAAAAATTAATAGACATGCTTTATCGCGGTTTGCTAATTGGTTTTGAAGCAGCTTTTTCTTTAGCGGATTGGCTTAAAGAGCATTATCAATACATGCCTTCTCAGGATTTAAAAATTAAAAGGACGAATTTTATAAGTCATTCTTGCTTAGATAAAAAAGCTAAAAATGTTTATTTAAGCACTTTTAGGACCAGACGAGTATTTACTGATTTTATAAAGGACCCAAAACAGGCCTTAGAATTATCCGTTAATTCTTATAATGAACTTAAAATAAATCTCGGTTGGCGAAGCAAAATAGTTGATTTTTATATTATTTTTCAACCCCTTGAGGTGGTCAGTATCCTATTGGGTTTAGTAAGTCAAAACGGGCTTTTGAGTAATGCTTTAAGAAAAGATATTTTTACTAACCAAGAAAAGTTGCCAATTTTTAATCCCAAAGTTTTCCAGGAAAAGAATAAAATAATTAATGAAATTACCGAGATTTACAATAGAAAACAGGCGCCCTTTTCTGATGGTAAGGGATTTATTTTTGGTAATAACCGTTTTGGTTATCTTTTTGAACAGGAAAAGCTAAGAAGAAAAGCTTTGAATTTTTGGCTTAGACGAAAATTTTGGCAGACAATTAGTAACAGACAAATATGCTAATGCCAGACCAGACTAACCGGGGAAAATATTTTCTATTCATCAGTATATTTTTATTAGCTGTTTTTGTTTTGGCGGTGGTTGTTTGGTATTCTCCGGTTTTATTTAAGGGTTATGCTACCTATAAATTAGGCATTAATGCGGTCATAGCTCGCAGCCTCTATCAGACTGGTCTTTATTCAGTAGAGAGCGACCTTAATGTTTTTTTATCTTCAGATTTAATCAAAGAACAAGGTCATACTTCTATTATTGGCAATAAATTGACTTCATCGCTTTATGCTAAAGTTTTTAAAACAACCGGCCTGCCAAACGAGAATAATTTTGTTTTATTATCTGTTATTATTCATGCTTTAACTTTAGTAATTTTTACCCTGACTGTTCTTCGTTTATTCAATTTTAGAGTATCTTTAATTTTTTCTTTAATTTATATATTTCTGCCATTTAATTGGCAATTGCCATATAATTTAGCTGAATATGAATTTGCTTTGTTATTCTTATCTTTGTTCTTTTTATTTTATATCTACGGTCTTAAGCAAAAATATGACTCTATTTATTTAATTATTGCCGGGGTTTTTCTAGGCCTGGCTTGTTTATCTGCAGAGACCCTGTTGTTAATTGTTCCCTTTCTTTTAGTTTTTTTATGGCTGAAGAAACAAAAAAGTTTTCTATTTTATATTTTTGCTCCTTTCATTATTCTTTTTGTTTTTTTATGGCTGCCTAATATTAGCTCAAATGTTTATATCCAACTTTTTACTACACAAGCTCCAGAAAAAGTAAAATCAGCTGATTTTTCTTTTTATGGTCATATTTATCCAGATCCTTATACTTACCATTTTGAACAGCAGGAATTTTTAGAGAATTTTAAAAACCAAAAGACAGACGGCAGTTTGTCTTTAATAGAAAGAATAGAGAGAGATAAAGTATTAAGGAATATGGGTATTGAGGGAATGGGTTTTATTGATAGAATTAAGGTTGGTTTAATGATTAGCTTGCGGCATATTTTTAGATTTTTTTCTTTAGAGGATATTGGCGGTCCTTTTGTTTTTCTTTTGATGTTATTAGGCGTTTATAGTTTGAGAAGAAAAAATAAATATTTATATCAATTCTTTATTTATTGGATTCTTTCTTCTATATTTTTAATGTCTTTTGTTGTTTTGGTGGGCCGAAATCATTTAGCGGATTTTAATTGGGCGATTGCTTTATTAATTTCTTTGGGACTGCTAACTTTGGGAAAAATTATTATTGATTATTTTCAATTCCAAACAAAAAAAGCCAGAATAATTTATCTGGCAATTTTACTAGTAGTTTTATATCAGTTACTTTTAGCCAATCACATTGCCTGGAGCAGGATTTATGATAACAGTAATAATTTAATGGTTGATGCCTATAGTCAAGAAATTAAAAAGATGAATATCGCCGATGACGAAGTTATAGCGATTAGTTCGGATGCAGGTACTATGTGTGGTTTAAACTACTTAACCGATAAATCAGTTGTTTTATTCAGGGCCGAAACTATTAAGGATTTATTAGCGAAAAATAAATTGGATTTTGCTTTTGAAAATTTTGGCGTTAAATATATTTTGGGTTATTCCGATGAATTAACAAAAGAGATTGTTAATCAGGTAGATGTTGTTAATATTGCTTCTGACTCTTTGGAGCCGGCTGTTCCAGAAATATCTCGCAATAAGGGCTGGTTTATGAATTTAGTTAGATAGGTTTAATTAACCAGCAGACGAATCCGATTAAAGTATGGAAGAGATACATTACAAGAATCATAGACGAAAAGACAATTATTTGTTCTTGGGGAATCAAGAAAGGTGTAAGGAAAAAAATTAAAGCTGCATCGCGAGTGCCAATGCCTGAAATGGAGATTGGAATTAAAGTAACAAAACCGACTACAGTAAGAATAATAGAAAGATGCAAAATAGGGATGTTAGCGATGTTGGCGCTTTGGGCTACAATATACATTTGGATATAATAAAAAAGCCAAGAAAAAGCAGTTATTAGAAAAACAATCAAATAATCTTTAAATCTATATATTTTAATGTCGTCAATAAAGTCCTGAGAATTTATTTTCCAGGACTTTTGATATTTGTCAGGGATAAGAATATAGAATAATTTTTTTAGAAAGGATTTAATCGGGATAGATTTTAGCAATACGAAAAGCAAAAAGAGTAAAAATAAAATAACAATCAGAGAGATCAAAATTTGCCTATTAAAAAAGTTAAGGAAAAGTAATGAACTGAAAAATAAAAAAGTTAATAAAAAAGCAAAATCAGACAACCGATCTAGTATCAAACTGACCAGAGATTTTCCCAAAGAATGACCATCCTTTTTTAAGTAAAGAATTCTACTCACTTCTCCTATTCTGCCGGGAGTGACGCTACTGATATACAATCCAACTCCATACATAAGAAAGGAATCTTTTTGGCTGTAATGGATGCCCTGTTTCTTTTTAAGATAATTCCAACAAAAGCTTTTAGTTAATAAGACCGGAAAACCGCATAAAGCAGCGATGGCCAAATAAAAAAGTTTAACATTTTTGATGTTTGTTAAAACATCTTCAAGATTTACTTTGCTCAGAATTATAATAAATAAAAATATTCCAAGTAAATAGGAATATTTTTTTAAATAAAAAAATATTGATTTTGACATTTTAATTAGATTTTTAAGATGTCTAAAGCGGCCTTGGCTTTAACCAATAATTCCTTGGCTGATTTTAGCTGAAGAAATTTTTTAAGGATATAGGTAGGTCGCAGATAAAAAGAACGATAAGCCTTTTTAAATAAAGAAAGTAATTCTGGACGAGATAATTTTTCTTCCCAAACAAGAGGAACGAAATCTGTTTGAGGATTTTGAGCAAATTCCTGCCAGTAATCATAAGGTAGTATTTTTTCATTTAGACCTAAAAAATAGAGATCAGTTAAGGGATAAGGGGTGGTAAGGGAAAAACAGACAAAGTCAGGTTTAATTTTTTTGGCAAATTTAATTGTTTTAAGGATGTCTTGTTTTGTTTCTTGTGGAGAACCAATCATAAAATAGGCTAAGGTTTGGATATTATTCTTTTTGGTTAATTGAAAAGCTTTTTCAGCCTGTTTTAGAGTAATGCCTTTTCTTAAAATATTTAAGATTTTTTGAGTACCGGCCTCTACTCCATAGTGGATTCTTTGGCAACCAGTTTCCTTCATTTCTTTTAACATTTCTTTATCTACTGTATCCACTCTAGCTCTAACATCCCAATTTATTTTTAAATTCCTGTTTTTTATTTCCGAGCAGATATCAATAACTCTTTGTCTTGCTATGGTAAAAGTATCATCATAGATAAATATCTCGTCGATGCCCATCTTTTTACATTCTTCCATTTCATCAACTACATTTTTGGCGGAGCGGGCCCGAAATACTTTGCCTAAATGGGCTCGATTACAGAAAAGACATCGAAAAGGACAACCCCGGCTGCTGAACATGGTTGTTACAGAATTATTTTTAGATAAGACCGAGGAATATTTTTGATTAGGAACAAGATGCCGAGCTGGGAAAGGCAAAGAATCTAAATCTTGAATTAATTCTCTTGGTCCGGGATTAATAATTTTATGTCCATCCTTAAAGGCGATACCCTTAAACTTATAGAGATTTTCAGTTTGGTTAAGATTATCTGATAAGTCTTTGATTGGTTTCTCGCCCTCTCCTAGAACCAAAAAATCAACCTCTGGAAAGTTGAGGGTTTCTTGGGGGTAGATATTAACATGGGGACCACCTAGAACAATCTTTATATTAGGATCTATCTGCTTGATAATTTTAGCTGTTTTAAGGACATCAATTAAGGTGAAGGTTAAGGTGGTTATGCCGACTAAATCGGGTTTTTCTTGTTCTATTCTTTTCTTTAGTTGCTTATAATCTATTTTTTCTATAAGACAATCTAGTATCTTGATTTGATGAGAAGTATATTTTTCTAGATAGGCCGCTACGTACATTAAGCCAAGAGGAGGCGTAATATCTTCCCGGGTAATTGCCTCGGGCAAATTAGTTAAAATTAAATTGGAACTAGGTGGATTAATAAGAAGCACTTTCATATTTTAGTAAGAAATCGGAAATTCAGCCTCTGCAGTTGGAGATTGAACTTCCGACTCTTAGATTTCTCCCAACCTGACTTTTAAAAGGATTAAGAACCCTTTTAGATATTTTTTGAAAGCTGGCCAAGAATTAATATTTTTAATAAATCTAAAGAATACTCGCGGTCGAAGATAAAAAGAAATCAGCGCTTTTTTCTGAAGAAACTTCAATTCTTTTAAATCTCTGCCCTGAGGTAGATAGGAGACTTTATTTTCTGTCCAGCCTCCCCATGTATTATAGTAATCCCAGTTGAACGTTCTGATTTCCCCAGCTTCTTTTAGCATTTTAAACATAGGCGTGCCAGGGTAAGGTGTAGTTATAGTAAATTGAGCCCAAAGAGGATCTAGTTTTTTAGCAAAGTTTATCGTCTGAAGACTTTCTTGATAGGTTTCAGTAGGCAGGCCCAACATAAAAAACCCTCTAATAGTGATGCCCACTTTTTTGGTTAGAGCAAAAACTCTTTCCATGTCTTCTAATTTTTCTTCCTTATTGATTAGGTCTAGTAATCTTTGCACTCCACTTTCTACCCCGTAACTTATTTGCCAGCAGCCAGCTTGGTGCATTTTTCTTAATAAATCTTCATCAACTAAATCCATTCTACTTTCACAGGTCCATTGTATTGTTTGGTTAATTTTTCTTTTGATTATTTCTTGGCACAAAGAGGAGAGAAAATCATGGTCAATGGTTAGATTATCAGCTTCCAGATTAAGTTCAGAAGCATTATATTGTTCAATTAGTGATTTTATTTCTCGAATAACTCTTTTTACTGAATGATGTCTGAAGGTTCTACCAAATTGATGGGAACAATAAGAGCAGTTAAAGGGACAACCTCTGGCTATTATCAGAGTAGGACAAAATGAACTCTTTCGGGTTCGTGAAGCAGTCAGCTTATACTTTTCTATAGGGAGAAGATGTCGGGCCGGTGGAGGAAAATTATCTAGATTTTTCTCAAGTTCTCTGGCCGAGGTTAAAACAATCTGGCCATTTTTCCGAAACGCCAAACCAGCTACCTGATCAACGTTTTCTTTTTTCTCTAGGGCCTGAACAAGTTCAATGATAGTATGTTCTCCTTCTCCAATACAGACATAGTCAATAGCTTTTATCTCTTTTAGGGTTTCTTTGGGAAGGGCTGTCGGATGAGCTCCCCCAACTATTATTTTGGCTTGAGGGTAACTCCTTTTTATTATTTGGACTGTCTCTTTCACTTTGGAGTACATCGGCGTGAGCATGGTTAAACCAATTAGGTCGTAATGATCCTTTTTTAATTCCTGAAGAATCTTTTTGGGATTTATATCTAAAGCCGTACAATCTAATATTTTTACCGGATAATTATGAAGTTCTAAATTAGCTGCTAAATAGGCTAGACCCAATGGTTCATTTATGGCTCCGAAATGTTTTAAATTTTTGCCGTACCTTTCTTCTGGGAAAGACGGAGGATTGATCAATAAAACTTTTAATTGATTCATATTTATCTTTTATCTCTTTTCTCTTCTAGTAGCTGAAATCTGGTCAGCCAAAAGACCAAAGAAGAAGAAAAAGAGGGAGGAAATAAAAAGTAGAATTGTCGTGTCGCCGATATTGAAGCTATATGTATGAATTATGTCAAGCACAAGAGAAAGGAGAGCTAATCCTAATATTAGGCCACTGACCGGCAGAAATACTCTCAAGGGAGAAAAAAGGGTGATTGTTCTAAGGATAAGCATTAAAGTTTCAAATCCATCTTTTACGGTTACAGAACTTTTACCTTTCCTTTTGTTTATTTTTATAGATATATATTTTACATTTAAGGCCTCTTTGAAAAAAGCCAAGGTAATGGTTGTAGATAAAGAAAAACCATTAGGTAAAATGTGTGAGAATCTTAGGAATATATCTTTTTTAACTAGCCGGAAACCGGAATTTAAATCAGGAATTTTTTGCTGGACTAAATAATTGGCTACCCAGTTGAGTAATTTTTTACCTGGCTGGCGATTTAATGGTCCCTGATAGCCGACTCTGGCGCCAATAATCATATCATATCTTTTGGTGTATTTGATTAATTTTTCAATGTATTTTGGCTGATGCTGTCCATCGCTATCATAAAATAAAAGCCAATCGTATTGAGCATTTTTAACCCCGGTTTTGATAGCGGCACCATAACCCTTATTATAAGGATGACTAATTAGTTTAATATTTTTAATATTTTTAAGTATTTTATTTGTTTGATCAGTCGAACCATCATCAATGACAATAATTTCATAATCATATTCTTCTTTAGACAAAAAATTCTTTAAACCGGTGATTACTTGGGCAACAGATTTTTCTTCGTTATAAGCTGGGATAATAATTGAAAATTTAATCATCTTCCACCTCCTTTCAAAACAATCTTAATTGTTCTTAAAATAATGCTTAAATCCAAAATAAGGGAGCGGTGTTTGATGTAATATAATTCGTATTGGAGTTTTTCGATGCTGTCCTTAACCGAAGCGCCGTAGCGGAAATTGACCTGGGCCCAGCCGGTTAAGCCGGGTTTGACAATGTGACGAATCTGGTAATAGGGAGTTTCTTTTTCCAGTTGTTGAACAAATTCTATTCTTTCTGCCCGCGGACCGATAAAACTCATCTGACCGATAAAAATATTCCAGAGTTGGGGCAGTTCGTCAAGCCGGATTTTCCTCATAAACTTTCCTACCCGGGTATTGCGAGGATCATTTATCTGGGCATAGACCGGTTTGCCGTCCGGTTCGCTGCTGCCGTCTTTGCCGGTGGCATACATGGTTCTGAATTTGATTACTTTGAAAATTTGGCCATCCTGGCCAATTCTTCTTTGTCTGAAGAAGGCGGGTCCTCGGCTGTCCAGTTTTATGGACAGGATAATAAAGGGATAAAAAATTAAACTGATTAAGCCAAAGACAAAAGCGCCTAACATATCAAGAACTCGTTTGGTTGCTTCATAAAAATTCTTTTGGCTCTCGGTCAAATTTTCCAAGAACCAGATTTCGCCGATACTGGAAATGGGCACCTTGCCCAGGATTTTTTCGTAAAAAGAAGGCAAATCACTGAAACCGATTTTCAGGGGGAGACATTGATACAAACTTTGGACTAATTTGGAATCCTGATGAGGGTCAATGCCGGTAATAATCGTTTTGATATTTTTTTGAGTAGCCAATTCCAGCAAATCAAAAGGTGTTTGGATATCTCTGGCTCTGATTTGTTTGACTATGCGGTAGCCCAATTGGGGAGTTTGTTTAATGATTTGATTTATTTGATTGGTTTCTTTGTTTTTCCCGATAATCAAAACATTATTAGTCAAGCCGGTTGACCTGATGAGATAATTGTAAAGATGGCGCCAGCCGGAAAATAACAGGGCAAAGATAGCCAGATTCAAGAAGAGATTGGTTTTTGGAGTAATGCCGAAATAAGGGATGAAGTAAAAGAAGGCAATGGCCAGGCTGGCATTAATGGCTAAGCCCTGTAATAAGAGAGAATTAAACCGGACGTCATTCCTGGCTATGGTCAGTTCATAGAGTCCGGCAATGAAAAAGACAACTGTCCAGAGCAAATAGAGGATAGTAAAGGGCCAAAAGTGTTGCTGCCAGCGGGCAAAATCAAACTCAGCCCCGTAGCGGATAAATAAAGTGAGCCAAAGGGATAGATATAAGATAATAATGTCACCTAACAAGAGGATGATTCTTTTACCATTAGGCATTGATTTTATTCTATCATTTCGTCTTGATAAATCAAGGCGGATAAAGTAAAATTAAAATTAATAAGACAGATAATAAAATGGAAAAAGTTTTAAAGTTCAAGTTTTTTGCCCGTCCAAATTTTGCCAGGCGGGCGAGTGTTTTGAGTTTAGTCATTCTAGGAGGCTTTTTTATTTTCACCTCTCCTCTGGAGGCGGCTTCTTTGGGCGAGCAAATAAATTTTTACGTTGACCCTACTTATGATCTGGCCGGCCGGAATCAGTTGTCAGCCACTTTACAGACAATTGGTCAGAACATTTATTTTTACGTGGAGGATAATTATTGGAACGGTCTGGATGGTCTTGAGAAATCTTCCCTTAGGAATATCTTGGAGGATTTGGCTTATGAATTTGACCAGGTTATTTATCCCAAAGAAAGAGCTGTTTTCGGTTCAGAGTGGAATCCGGGCATTGATAATGATAAAAGGATTACTGTTTTGGCTACTCAATTAATCAAGGATGCCGGTGGCTATATTAATATCCATAATGAATATCCCCGTTCACAAATAAGTGATTCCAATGAAAGAGAGATGATTTACCTTAACACCTCCAGTATTACTGATTCCAGAAACAAGGCCTTTCTGGCTCATGAATTCCAGCATTTGATTACCTTTTACCAGAAGACGGTTCTTAATGGTTTGGAAGAAGAGGTTTGGCTTAATGAGGCGCGTTCAGAATACGCACCCACCCTCTGCGGTTACAACGAAAAATATAATGGCAGTTATTTGGCCGACCGGGTAGGCACTTTTTTGGATTCTCCTTCTGATTCCCTGACTGAATGGAAGAATAATTTGGCTGATTACGGCATAGTCAATTTGTTCTTTCATTATTTAGTTGACCATTACGGTACCGAGGTTATAACCCGGATGATGATGAACAATCAGGTGGGTATCGTCAGTATTAATCAGGCCTTGACAGGTTTGGGTTATCAGGAAACGTTCTCTGACATCTTTGCCAGTTGGGCAGTAGCTAATTATCTCAATGATTGTCAGGTAGCTCCGCAAAATAAATACTGCTATCTTAATAAAAATCTGACTTATCCTCGTCTGCACGTTGACTATTCAGCCAGCTATAGCGGTTTCCCCAATTTAATTGTTTCGCGAAGCAGTTCAATTAAGGACTGGTCCTCTCAGTGGTATCGGTTTAGACAAGGAAAGGCAATGGCTACTGACAGGGACACCCTTAAATTAGAGTTTGCCAGTTTAGGCAACAAAGCTGATTTCCGGGTGCCCTATATCGTCACTGATCAGAGCGGCCAGACAACCGTTCAGTTTATCCCCTTGGAAAATCAACAAGGCACTGCCTATATTTCTAATTTTACCAGTTTGAACAAGTCGGTTATCATGATTCCTTTTAATCAGTATAAGCAGAGCGGGTTTGGTTATGATGAATCCTCCACCGCCTTTACTTTTACTGCTTCCAGTGTGGCAATCACGTCACCGATTATCAATCAGCTTTCACCAGGCAGCGGTTTAACCGACGGTGGCTTTCAGATAACCGTTCAAGGCGAGAATCTGTCAACGGTGATGCAAATCGTTTTTGGTCAGACAACCATAACTGATTTTAATGTAGTTAATGACCAGACGATAACTTTTACGGCGCCCGCCCAGTCAGCCGGTTCAATAGATATCCTTTTGACCAGCAGTGATGGTCAGGAAGCTACTTTGGCCAATGCTTTCACTTATTCGGGCAATCCGCAAGCTAATTATCCCGACGGCAGTTTGCTGCGGGCAGTCGGCGACTACAAGGTCTATATTATCAAAGGGAATTATAAGCGGTGGATTCAGAAGGCAGAAATTTTCAATCAATATGCTCATTTGAGGTGGGAAGATATCATTGAAGTTACGCCTCAACAAATGGCTCAATATCAGGAGGTCTGGCTTATCCGGGCTGATGGCGACCCACGGGTTTATGAATTGAATGCCGACGGCACCAAGCACTGGCTCAATATGACGGCCGGGCAATTCAATATTAGCGGCCGTCTCTGGGATATGATCTATATTGTCAATTCTTTTGAAAGAGATTCTTATGCGACTGGTTCGGATATTTTGTTTCAATGAAAATTCTCCAAAACGTCTTATTAAAAGATTATACGACCTTCAAAATTGGCGGGCCGGCTAAATATTTCTTTATTGCCCGGTCCAGCCAGGACTTAATCAAGGCAGTTGAATTTGCCAAAGACAAACAACTGCCTTATTTTATTCTGGGCGGCGGCAGCAACCTCCTGGTTAGCGACGAGGGATTTGAGGGACCGGTAATCAAGCTCCAGAATTCAGAATTTAAAGTCCGGGATTCTCAACTAATGGCTGAAGCAGGAACTCCCCTGGGTAAATTAGTTGGATTTTCCATAGAAAAAGGTTTGACTGGTTTAGAAAATCTGGCGGGAATTCCCGGGACAATTGCCGGAGCAGTCAGAGGCAACGCCGGCGCTTTTGGTCATTCTATTTCCGAATTAGTCAAACAGGTGACGGCATTAAATCAAAAACTTCAGACAGTTATTTATCAATCAGCCGATTGTAAGTTCGGTTATCGCGAGAGTATTTTTAAACATAATAGTGATATAATCCTTTCAGTAGAGCTGCAATTAAAAAGAGGGAATAAAGAGAAAAGTCAACAGATAATTAGAGAGTATTTAGGGCAAAGAAAAAACAAACAGCCCCTCTCATATGCTTCAGCCGGTTGTATTTTTAAGAATTTACCAGAGCAAAGCGCCGGTTATTTAATTGACCAGGCCGGTCTTAAGGGAAAGAAAATCGGTCAGGCAATGATTTCAGAAAAACACGCAAACTTTATCGTTAATTTGGGAAACGCCAAAGCTGGGGAGGTCAAGCAATTAATTGACCTAATCAAAAAAACAGTTAAGCAAAAATTCAAAATAGATTTGGAAGAAGAGGTTGGATATCTAGGGTTGCAATAAGGCCGTAGGTTTTGAAGCCCGGCCCTAATGGGGTTGCGCTTTTTTTGTCCTGACTCTATAATAAAAATATGAAGATAATTATAAAGGCAACTAATACTAAACTTTCTCCAAGCATCACCCAATATATTGAAGAAAAAATCGGCGGCTTGGAAAAATTTCTTAAACAATTTAATCCAGAACTGACTGAAGCGCGGGTAGAGGTAGGTAAGATAACGCGGGGTCAGCGGCGGGGCGAAATTTTTAAAGCAGAAGTAAATCTAAGCGTTGATGGCCGGCTTATCCGGGTAGAAGAGACGGGAGAGTCCTTAATGGCGGCCATTGATTTGGCCAAAGACGAATTACAAAGGGAGATAAGGCAGTATAAAGACAAGAGAATGACCAAGTTTATCCGGGGAGCCCGTTCCTGGAAAAAATTTTGGCGGCTTAGCTCATTTGCCCGTTTCCGGAGTTCCAAGGTAGGTAAGATTATTAGGAGAAAATAAATAATTACTTTTCCACATCACAAATATTGACAGATAAGTTATAATTAAATTAGAAAACATTTTTACAAATTAGTTGGATAAAACGGAGGTCGAGTTTATCCATTCTAAAAATTAAATACTTTAAAAAAATGCTAAGAAGGAAAAAAGCAGCCAAGAAGAAAACAACCAAGAAGAGAAAAGTGACCAGGAAAAGAAGAGTTACCAGAAAGAAGCCGGCTAAGCGCAAGACGACCAAAAAGAGAACTACCAAAAAGAGAACTACTCGTCGGAAGAAAACAGCGAGGAAAACAACTCGGAAGAAAACAACCAGGAAGAGAAAAAAGAGATAAACTTCTTCTTGTTCGCCAGCAGGCTGCTTCCAGCACTTAAGTGGTCTGCTGGCAAATAAATTTTGAAAATTAAATTTGGAGGTTTTCTCCTTGTTTTTGATTAATAAATTTTAATAAAGGGTCCTTTTTGTTTCTACTCTTTGTTTTGGGAGGACAGATAAAGTTATGAAAACAAAACCAAAGGGTTTTTTGAATACCCAGACAACTCAATACGCCGGTCAACATATTCTTTTGGAATTTTGGGGAGGTCAGGGGATTGATTCGGTGCCTATAATCAGAAAAGCGTTGAGTCAGGCCGTTAAAGCAGCCGGAGCAACGCTTCTTAAAATTGAGTTGCATAAGTTTTCTCCTCAGGGCGTTTCCGGCGTAGCTTTAATTGCCGAATCTCATATCAGCATTCATAGTTGGCCGGAATATGATTATGCGGCCATTGATATTTTTACCTGTGGCCAAAAAGTTAATTCCAAGAAAGCGATTACTATCCTGAAGAAAGTTTTAAAGCCCAAGAAAGTTGAAATTAAGGAAATCAAAAGAGGTAAGATTGGTAAATGAACAAGGAACAAGAAATCCTAGGGCTAAGATAAGACCAAGGCCCGACCTCAAAACCTACGGCCTTTCCATCTAAAACACTTTAAATGAGTATGATTAAAAGAATATCGTTGGGCAAGGCCGTAGGTTTTGAGGTCGGGCCTTGATTATGGACTTGATTAGTATGAACAAGAAATCCTACGGCCAAGAACTAATCCTGGACTTATCTGATTGTCATCCTAAAGTAATTCGTTCTAAAAAGAAATTAGAAGAATTTGTTAACCAGCTTTGTAGATTAATCAGGATGAAAAAATATGGCCAAACTCTGATTGCTCATTTTGGCCATAGCAGTCCCAAGACAGTCGGTTATTCTTTGGTTCAGTTAATTGAAACCAGTTCCATCATCGGCCATTTCTCTGAACTCTATAATTCGGCCTATCTCAATATTTTTTCCTGCAAACCATTTGATGCTCAAAAAGCCGCTCAATTCACCAAAGAATTTTTTGGCGCTAAGAAAGTTAAAAAGAAAATTATCCATCGTTAAATCAGATTGACTTTTTATCATATTCAGATAGAATAAAAACAGCTTTTGGCTGTTTTTTGTTCTTTAAAGAAAATTTATTAAAAGGAGTTGAATGATGGAAGATATAAAGGAGATGGGACAAAAATTAGGTTTGTATATTAACAAATATGGTTATGTCTGCGACAGGTTTGTGGCGGCTTTCGAGAAACAACTTGATAAGACAATGGGATTTTTAGGAAATTCCAAAGAATTTAAAGCTGTTGAGAGAAGAAGCGAAATGATATGGTCAGGTCAACAACAAGTTTACCTGGAAATTTTAAAGAAGCTGGCAGAGATTGACGATAGATTCAATAGAGTTCTTCGTATTGCCTTACTTAATAAAAAAAGAGGAGAATTCTCCTATATATCGCATCGTAATATGGAAAGGATTGGGTTGACCATATGGCGCCGTCTGGGCAATGAGATTCCAGTTGTAAATTTAGATCTGGAAAGAGTAAAAAAGGCCTTAAAAAACCATGGCTATGTTTATATCAGAGATAAACTTGAAAGCGGTTGGTACTTTGGTCCGGATTATATCGGTAAGAGTTGGCAGGAGGCATTTGTTCACATGGAATCTTTTTTTAATATGAGAGACAGGAGGGAAGAATTTATTTAAAAAGTCCGATTCAAGAGGGCTTTTTAAAATTGATTTTTTATCAAATCTGGGGTAGAATAAGTTCGTATGTCCATCTTGGATAAATTTTTAGGTGATTCTAATGAACGGAAATTAAAAGAATATCAGGTATTGGTTGAAAAGATAAATCAGCTCGAACCGGAGTTCGGGCGTTTTTCTAATGAAAAAATAAAAGACAAGACAGATGAATTCAAAGAGAGATTGAAAAAAGGCGAATCATTGGATGATTTGTTAACTGAGGCCTTTGCTCTGGTGAGGGAAGCGGCTAAGCGGACTTTGGGCCAGCGCCATTTTGACGTTCAGCTGATTGGCGGCATGGTCCTTCATCAGGGTCAGATTGCCGAGATGAAAACCGGCGAAGGAAAAACCTTGGCCGCTACCCTGGCTATTTATTTAAATGCTTTAACCGGCCAGGGAGTTCATGTGGTGACGGTTAACGATTATCTGGCCAGACGCGATACTAACTGGATGGGACCGGTTTATCATTTATTGGGATTGTCCTGCGCTTGTCTTAATCATGAAAAAACCTATATCTTTGAGCCACAGGCCGCTCCTGATAAGAACGAGGTAACCGTGGAAATGGAAAACCTGAAAGAAGTTCCCCGCCAGGAAGCTTATCAGGCGGACATTACTTACGGGACTAATAATGAATTTGGTTTTGATTATCTGCGGGACAACATGGCGCCTTCTCTGGAAATGATGGTTCAGCGAGAGCCATACTATGCCATTATTGACGAGATAGACAGCATTTTAATTGACGAGGCGCGTACTCCTTTGATTATCTCCGTGCCTGACACGGAATCAACCAAATTGTATGAACAGTTCAGCCGGATTATTCCCCGCCTGGAAGAAAATGTTGATTATAATATTGATGAAAAGGCCCGGGCGGCTACTTTAACCGAACAAGGCATTGCCAAAATTGAAAAGATTTTGGGCCTGGATAATATTTATCAACAGGGCGGCATTCGTTACGTTCATCATCTGGAGCAGGCCTTGCGGGCGCAAGCGCTTTTTAAAAAAGACAGGGATTATGTGGTTAAAGACGGTCAGGTGGTTATTGTTGACGAATTCACCGGTCGCTTAATGCCCGGTCGTCGTTACTCGGACGGCCTGCATCAGGCCCTGGAGGCCAAAGAAAAAGTCCAGGTGCAGCAGGAGAGCCGTACTTTGGCTTCCATTACTTTCCAGAATTATTTTCGGATGTATCCCAAATTAGCCGGTATGACCGGTACAGCCGTGACTTCGGCTGAAGAGTTTCATAAGGTTTATCAATTGGAAGTAGTGGTCGTACCGACCAACAAACCGATGATTAGAAAATATTTGCCGGACAGCGTTTACAAGACTCAAAAGGGCAAATTTGAGGCAATTGTCCGGGAAATCAAAGAACGGCATCAAAAGGGTCAGCCGGTTTTAGTGGGAACGGTCTCCATTGAGAAAAACGAATTACTTTCCGCTTATTTAAAAAAAGCCGGCATTCCTCACCAGGTGCTTAATGCCAAGAATCACGAACAGGAAGCAGCCATTATTGCCCAGGCCGGCAGAAAAGGGGCGGTTACTGTGGCCACTAACATGGCTGGTCGGGGAGTAGACATTGTTTTAGGCGGACGTTCAGAGGATGCCAAGAACGATGAATATAAACAGGTAGTTGCTTTAGACGGTCTTCACGTTATTGGCACGGAACGGCATGAAGCGCGGCGCATTGACGACCAGTTACGAGGTCGGGCCGGTCGGCAGGGCGACCCCGGTTCCAGTCAGTTCTTTGTTTCTCTGGAAGATGATTTGATGAGAATTTTTGGCGGTGACCGGGTTAAATCAATGATGGAAATGTTGAAAGTGCCGGAAGATCAGCCCATTGAAAACAAGATAGTTTCCAAAGCAATTGAATCAGCCCAAGCCAGGATTGAGGGATTTAATTTTGATATCAGAAAGCACGTTTTGGAATATGATGATGTGATGAATAAACAGAGGGAGACGATTTACAAAAAGCGGCGGGAAGTCTTAACCAAGAAAAATGTTAAGTCGGAAATTCAGGAAATGATTAAAACTGAGATTGAAAGGATTATTCAATTTCATAGTCAAAGCGGCGAGATTAACTACAAGGAGATAGGGGAGATTATTAAAAGTATTTTTCCAATAGCAGATGAGGGCAGAGGTTTGACCTCGACTAGTAGTGATCTTTCGCCAAAGGCGAAAGGTCGCGCTAGGCAGGTCGAACCTCGTGGTGGCTTAGAACAAGTTTTAAGAAATCTCAAAGCTCCAGAGAAAATAATTGATTATTTAACTAAATTGGCTGAAGGGGCCTATCAGAAAAAAGAAGCCGAAATGGAAGAAAAGAATATGCGCCAGATTGAAAAATTCGTTCTCTTGCGCAGCATTGATACTTTGTGGATGGACCATTTGGATAATATGGACCATTTGCGCGACAGCGTTCGCTTGCGGGCTTATGGACAGAAAGACCCCCTGGTTGAGTATAAGAATGAAGGGATTAAAATGTTTCAGCGTTTGCTAAACTCTATTCAGGTTACGGTGGTCAGCACGATTTATAAGGTAGCTTTGGCACCGGCTAATCAGGGTCATCCTGGACAGAATCCTAAGCGAACCGGCGATAAACAAAAAGTCGGCCGCAATGACCCCTGTCCCTGCGGGAAAATTAATCCTAAAACCGGTAAGCCATTAAAATATAAAAAATGTTGTGGTAGATAAAAAAATCGCCCGGACTTATTAAAAGCCCAGGCGATGCAAGGTATTGTTGTTTAGCTCGCGAGACGCTTATAAATAAAGAATGGCACAAGCCTGAGAATTTTCTCTCGCTTATTCCATGCTTTGCGGTAGCGAATTCGTTCTTGCGTGGACTCGGGGCAGAACCAGGAATCTTTTGGATAGCGTTCAATTTCCTTACAGGCACGAAGTTTGATTTGTGTTCCAGCTTCGTTAACGGCCCGTTGGACATCTCGCAGAGCTCGCCAGAGATGCGGTTTAGCGGCGATAATCAACAATTCCGTAAGTCCATGTTGTTTTGCCCATTGAACGGCTCCCCTCGCAATTCGGAGAGTCGGCGGCGGATTACCCGGTTCTTCGTCGATGTAGTCCACTAAGATATCGTTTTCGACACGAACATCAAGCTGTGTGTAAACGCGAACTTTAAGTTCACGAGACTTCTGTGAAGCGATCTGCGCGATACGCCGGTTAGACAGAATTGTCCAAGGACGCCCAAAACCAAAAGCCAATATTCCTATCTTTTCCAAAGTGCGCCTCCTTATCGGGATTTACTGCCATATGTCATAACAAATATCATATGATTTGTCAATTCACGTGGCAAATTGGTTGGGGCAAGAAATATAAAAAGTGCCATGGGAAATAAAAGGGAAAAATCAAAATTCAAAATTCTTCATTATCAGAATTATTTAGAGATGATTAAAGGCAGTCGGAACAGTCAGATGTTCCGGCATCTTTATGTTTTGGAGAATAATAAGAAAAAAGACATTCTTCAAAAAGGAGAACTTTCCTGCGCTTGTTACCTCTCCTCAATCTTAAAAATCTTTGATTTGATTTCCAGTCCGCATGTTACAGTTAAAGGCACTCTGGAAGACATGACTAAGAATGATTGGCATTCAAGCAAGAAATTAAAGCCGGGCAATGTTTTGCTCTGGGAAGCAGTCAGGTTTCCTAATGGCTCAACTCATCAACATCTTGGCTTTTATCTGGGAAAGAATAAGGCGATGAGCAATTCTCCTGAAAGGGGTGTGCCAATAATTCATCATTTTACTTATGGTCAGGATACAAAAGGCCGTCCCAAAAGAAAAATCATTAAAATATTAACTCATCGGATGATTAAATAATGTTTGCCAAAGAGCCGAAAAACACTAAGGAAATTTACTGGACTAAACATGTTAAGGAAAAGATGCGTTATTACGGTTTAAGCGAGGGTCGCTTGCGCCGGATTTTAAAAAGTCCCCAGCGCCGGGAAAAAGGCATTGCTCCGGAAACAATTGCTTTAATGCAAAAAGCCCAAACAAAAAAGCCCAGCGAAATTTGGTTAATGTATCAATTAGCTGGTTCAAAAAAGAAAATGATTTCGGCCTGGCGCTATCCGGGCATTAGTCCAAAAGGCGAAGCTATTCCCATTCCTGAAGATATTATTGAAGAACTGAAGAAAATTGACTATTTATTTTAATATGATATAGTGAAGCATTATAATAAGGAGGGCTTAACAAAAGAATAAATCCAAGAAAAGGAGGAAAAGCAAATGAAAGTATTGGTTTATGGTTCAGGCGGCAGAGACCATTGTTTGGCTGACAGCTATGGAAACAGTCAGCATGTGGATGAGGTTTTTATTATGCCTGGCAATCCAGGCATAAAGTACACTCCAAAAGGCGAGAGAGGACTGATAAAGATTGTGCCTGATTTGGGCGATTTCGGGAAAGTGGCAGCTTTTTGTGAAGAGAATAAGGTGGACCTGGTGGACGTAGGTTCAGAAAATCCCCTTAAAGACGGCTTAGTTGACGTTCTAACTGAGAAAGGAATTCGGGCCATAGGTCCGCTAAGTGAGTTCGTTAGGATTGAAGATGACAGGGCCTGGAGAGATACGGAGCTTAGAATAGCAATCCCCAAACCGGAATTTGAGGAATTCGATGACGTCCATAAAGCCAAAGAGTACGTCCGCAATATTGGCTATCAGGTAGTGGTTAAGGATAATAATGTGGCTGCCGGAAAGGGATGTATTGTTTGTGAGGATGCCAAGCATGCTGAATGGGCTATTGAACAACTGATGGTTAAACGAGCCTTTGGTAACC
>CAZGZU010000015.1:0-19035 GCA_964529855.1 uncultured Candidatus Saccharibacteria bacterium
AAAACATACGGCCTTGCCCAACGATATTTTTAGGATATTCTTTGATTAAAAGATTAAAGATGGAAAGGCCGTAGGTTTTGAGGCCCGGCCTTGATTCTTTCTTCGTTAGACTAAATATGTTCGCAGTAATCAAAACCGGTGGGAAACAATATTTAGTTTCACCCGGTGATAAAATTAAAGTAGAGAAACTGGACAAAGAAGCAGGCAAAGAAATAAGCTTTGACCAGGTTTTGTTAGTGGAAAAAGGAAGGACTTTGAAAATCGGCGCTCCTTTGCTTAAGGGTGTCAAGGTTAAAGCTAAAATTCTAAAACAAGACAGAGCCAAAAAGGTAATTGCTTTTAAATACAGACCAAAGAAACGCTATCAAAAGAAAAAAGGGCATCGCCAGCCCTTTACTGAAGTGGAAATATTGAAAATCTTATCGTCGGCCCAGAAAAGCGTTTGATAGGGTGTGTTCGTCAATGTATTCCAGGTCACTGCCCAGAGATAAGCCGCGAGCCAAGCGGCTTGTTTTAATATTGAGGGGCTTAAGCAGTCGTTCAATATAAAGAGTGGTGGTGTCTCCTTCGGTGGTCGGACTTAGGGCGAAAATAATTTCTTTGACGGCCGGCTGACTTTTCTTAATCCGATTATTGAGTTCTTTGATTTTCAACTTTTCCGGACCAATGCCGTTACCCGGCGATATTAGTCCGCCCAGAACGTGATAGAGGCCGTGATATTGTTTGGTCCTTTCTATGGGAGGAATGCTAAGGATGGTTTCCACCATGCAAATAGTTTCCTGATTTCTTTTTCGGTCAGCGCAGATTAGACAGCGATTATTTTCATTGGTGGTCAGATTATAACAATTATCACAAAGGCGGATTTTTGTTTTAAGGTCTTTGATTGAAGAAGCCAAATTATCCAGTTCTGGCTGGTCTTGATTAATCAAATAAAAAACCAAACGGCTGGCTGCCCGTGGTCCAATGTCCGGTAGCTTGCTGAGCTGGTCAATTAGATTTTGGATTGATTGGGGAAACATATTGAAGAAGGAGGAGGAAGTATTTTAGTTTTCTATAACTGGTTTTGTTATCATGGAAATAATTTGAGGAAGACATATACCGATAATAACAGACCCGATATTAATTAGCATCATTGAAAGCATAATTCCCGATGAAAAGGAATGTTTTGGGTTGAGCCATACTGGCGCCCAGGCAACGGCATTTAGAAACATTCCAAGTAAGAAAAAAAGAACAATTTTTCTATTCATTTATACCCTCCTAGATTGTATTTCCTCCTCCTTTTATTTTACTCTCCCAGATGTCTTTCAAGATTCTTAAAACTAACCTGGCTTTCATTGAAAAAGAGTTCAACTTTGCCGATTGGCCCATTGCGATGTTTGGCAATGTGGATTTCCGCGACATTTTTCCGTTCTGGATTAGGTCGGTCTTTATCCTCGCGGTAAATGAGCAGGACAACGTCCGAATCCTGCTCTAAACTGCCGCTTTCCCGAAGGTCAGAGAGTCGGGGGATGGCCGGTGAACGGCTTTCCACGGCCCGGGAAAGTTGGGAGATGGCCAGAACAGGCAGGTTAAGTTCGCGGGCCAGGGCTTTTAAGCTGCGGGATATTTCGGTCATTTGTTGGACAGGCGAGTCATTGTGATTGCGAGGTAAAATCATCTGAAGATAATCAATGACAATCAGGCCGACATTACGTTCTGCCTGGAGACGACGAGCCATGGCTCTCATCTGGATGACCGTGGGTGAGGGGGTGTCATCAATGTAAATAGGGGCGGCTGACAATTCATCCATGGCCTGTTGAATTCTCTGGAAATCATTATCCGGTCCTTCGCCTGATAAACGACCGGTTCTCATCCGCCAGGAATCCACTTCTGCCTGCGAACAAATCAGCCGGTCAACTAATTGTTCCTTGGACATTTCTATGCTAAAGACGGCTACGGGGATTTTTTCTTTAATGGCAATGTGACGGGTAAAGTCCAAGGCAATGCTGGTTTTTCCCAAACTGGGTCTGGCTCCCAAGATAATCAGGTCTGATTTTTGAAAGCCGGACAAATAGTTGTCTAAATCAGTAAAACCGGTAGGCACCCCCCTGGTAATTTCATCGCCGCGATGCAGTTTGTCAATTCGTTCAAAAGCATCTTCCAAAGCATTTTTGACCGGCATGAATTTTTGAGCGGTTGATTGCTGGGAAATGCTGAAGATTTTTTGTTCAGCCACGTCAACCAGATTCTCCACGTCATCCGGCTCCTCATAGCTTAACTGGCTTATCTGATGAGAGGAATCAATCAAGTCGCGCAAAACTTTCTTGCTTTTAATAATCTTGGCGTAATGGGTGACGTGAGCGGCTGTCGGCACCGTGTTGACCAAAGTAGTAAGATAACTGGTTCCGCCAATTTCTTCCAGTTGTTTTTTTTCTTCAAGGCGATTGGTCAGGCTAAGCAGGTCAATTGGTTCATTCTTTTCAAAAAGTTCCAGCATGGCCTGATAGATGTTGGCATGAATCCCTCTGTAAAAATCATCCGGCTTAAGCGTATCAACTATCCGAATAACGGCGTCTTTGTCCAGCATTAAAGAGCCGAGAACCGATTGTTCGGCCTCAATGTTTTGCGGCGGTAGCCGGCCTTCTACCTGACTGGCCAATGATTTTTTAGTTTCAGAATTGTTGTTAGCCATGGTAATTATAAATAGGAGGTTGCCCTCCTATATTTTATTCGCTGTCCTTTGGTTTGGCAAGAGGAAACTTTGTTAATATTTTGGGGATACTTTGGGACCGCTTGAGGTGTCTTCTATTTGGTATCCTTGTTCAATAATCTGCTTTCTGATTTTATCAGCTGCTGCCCAGTCCTGTTTCTGGCGAGCTTTCTCTCTTGCCTCAACCAGTTGTTTGATTTCCAAAGGAATAACTATTTTTTCTTTTCTGATTTTATCCAGGCCCAAACCCAAAACTTTATCAAAATCCAGAATAGTGGCCAGTTTGTCCTGTTTACTTAAATCTGATTTTAATAATTTCTGAGCAATGACCAGGGCTTGGGGCGTGTTAAAATCATCCTCTATCTTCTCAATAAATCTGTCTTTGTATTCTTCGCTTATCTTGCCCGATTGATTGCCCAGTTCTTTAATCTGATTGATTAAATTATCAAATCCTTTTTGAGCTGACTCCATAACTGACCAGGTAAAATTTTGTTTGGAACGATAATGAGCTTGCAGAAATAGATAGCGGAGAGCTAAAGGATTAAATTTCTTTTTCCTCAAGTCATCCAGAGCAACAATATTGCCCAGTGACTTGGACATTTTTTTGTTGTCAACCGATAAATGCTCATTGTGGAGCCAGTAATTAACAAATTTAACTCCGTAAGCCGATTCACTCTGGGCAATTTCATTGGTGTGGTGAACCGGAATGTGTTCAATGCCGCCCATGTGAATATCAATGGTCTTGCCCAGATATTTGCTGGCCATGACCGAACACTCCAGATGCCAGCCCGGAAAACCCTCGCCGTTTTCCACCAGAGGAGAACTGAAAGGGGAAGGCCAGTATTGCAAGGCATTTTTATGTTTGCCCGCTTTAAAAAACCACAGAGCAAAATCAGCCGGGTGTTTTTTCTTGGGATCTGCCACATCAGCTTTACCAGCTCCCTTTACTTTTTCTTCCAGCTTTTGACCGGAGAGTTGGGTATAGTTTTTTGCTTTGGAAATATCAAAATAGACAGCCAGTTCAGTCGTATAGGCAAAACCCTTGTCCAATAAGGTCTGGGTCATGGCAATCATTTCTTCAATGCATTGAGTAGCTCTTGGTTTAACATTCGGTTCTAAAATGTTCAAATCGGCGACGTCTTTTTCAAAAATCTTGATGTACTTCTCGGCTATTTCTTGTGGATTTAACTTTTCCTGACGAGCTGCTTTTTCCATCTTATCTTCGCCTTCATCCTGGTCGCTGGTTAAATGACCAACATCCGTATAATTGCGGACGTATTTCACCTGATAGCCCAGATATTTAAGAACCCGGACAACAATGTCAGCGCAGAACATGCCCCGCATATTGCCAATGTGCTGGGTCCAGTAAACCGTCGGTCCGCACTCATAAAAAGAAACCTGATTTTTTTTAATCGGCTTAAAAACCTCCTTTTGGCGGGTAAGAGTATTGTAGAGTTTTAAAGCCATTTCTTTTTCTTAAAGTAAACAACCATAACGCCTGCAGTGACGAACATAAAAATCAGGATGACCAGCCAGGTATAAACGTTTTTGCGGACAATGGGGATGTTATCAAAAACGTTCATGCCAAAGAATCCGACAACCACGCTTAAGGGGAAGGTAATAAAGGAAACAACGGTCAGGAATTTCATGACATCGCTCAATTTATAAGAGAGCAGGGAATTATTGGTCTGTTCAATGGAATTAATCAGTTCGCGGTGATTTTCCAAAACGTTCCAGACGCGGACAATTGAACCGATTACTTCCTGAGCCAAAGGTCTTACTTGCTGGCCAAAAATACGCAGGGATTTTTTACCTAAGATTTCCAGGACAGTCCGTTGGGGTTTAATGGCCCGGCTAAAATCAATCAAATCTTTTTTAGCCATGGCGATTTCCGAAAGCATTTCTTTTTCCTTGCCTTGAAAAACCTTGTTTTCAATCTTTTCAATTTTTTCGCCAATCCGGTCAAGCTTGGGCAAACAGGTATCAATCAACCAGTCCAGCAAATTAAAAAGCAGAAAGCCGCTGCTTTGGAAGTATTCGTCTTGGTGACTCTTTTGAAGCTGGCAGTCCTTAAAAAAGGCCTCTAAGTCAGGGATTTTTTCAGTATGGCTGGTGATGAGAGTATCAGGAGTGACAATTAAATCTAATTCAGCCGTTCTGGTTTGATGATTTCGGCGATTGGAAATTGGGAAATGAAGAACCATAAAAAGTTGGTCAGGATATTCTTCTATTTTAGGACGATGAATGGACGGCAGGAATTCCTGAGCAATAAAAGGATGGAGATTGAATTTTTCCTTGAGTTCGTCAAGGTCTTTTTGGGTTGGTTTTTGGATATCAATCCAGGTTATATTGTTGGCGGTAATTTTTTCCATAGTATTTTTCTCCTTTCCATTCCATTTTAGCATATTTTTTCTCTGGTTGACAACTTTCCAGAAAATGATAGACTGGTATAAAGAAGTTATGGATAAAAAGATTACTTATCTTGCTGAAGATTCAGGAGGGACTGGCGATAAACTGAAAAAACTCAAAAAGAAACTTGGTCAGTGTCAAAAAGAAAAGGAGGAGTATCTAACCCAGGCCCAACGAGCTCGGGCTGATTTGATTAATTATCAGCGGCGGCAGGAACAGACCCTGGAAGAACTGAAGAAATACGGCCAGGGCAATTTTATCAGGGAATTGTTGCCGGTTTTGGACAGTTTAAAAATTGGCGCCGAACAAAATGAAGGAGTCAAACAAATTAAAGAGCAATTGGAAACCATTTTAAAAAACCACGGTTTAAAGAAAATTAAAACCAAAGGGGAGAAATTTAATCCGGAATTTCATGAAGCGGTTGAGCAGGTGAAATCAAAAGAAAAAGAGGGGATGATTGTGGAAGAAATTCAGAAAGGATATTTATTAAATGACAAAGTTTTAAGAGCCAGTAAAGTTAAAATAGCCAAATAAAATCAAGGTTGAATCTTTAGGATATGATGCGCCAGGCGGGTCATAGTCCTCAAAGTTTGACCTTAGCCATATGCCTATTAAATGGAGACAATTTAAAGAATTAGAAAGACCTTTTCATCCGTCTACGCCTGACGGCTTTGAGGAAGATGACTGGGTGCCTTTTGTGCCGACTTTCCGTCCGGAAGAGCCGGCTATTGATATTTATCAGGATAAAAATAATCTTTATGTGGAAATACCTTTAGTTGGCGTTAAGCCGGAGAACGTAGAGATTTCCATTGAGGACAATATTTTGACTGTCCAGGGGAAGATCCAGGAGGAAAAAGAGACCAAGCAAAAAGATTATTTGCGTAAGGAAATCAGAAGGGGTTCTTTTCGTCGGGTAATTAAATTGCCGGCGGAGGTCAAGGAAGGCAAGGCAGTGGCCGAAACTGCCAATAATATACTTAAGATAACTATCCCCAAAGTAGCCAAGGCAATCCCCAAGACGAAAAGAGTGCCTATTAAGATTAAATAAAATTATGAAGATTATTGGTATTGATTTAGGAACCTCTAACTCGGCAGCCGCCGTAGTTGAGGCCAATAAGCCGACAATGATTCCTTCGGCTGAAGGAACGGTCGTTGGCGGCGGCAAAGCTTTTCCGTCTTACGTGGCTTTTGACAAAGATGGCAATCTTTTAGTTGGCGAGGCAGCCCGTCGTCAGGCAGTGAGCAATCCGGAAAATACGGTCACTGCTTTTAAGCGGAAAATGGGGAGCAAGGAGAAATATACTTTGGTCGGCAAAGAATATACTCCCCAGCAGCTTTCCGCTTTTGTTTTGCAGAAAATCAAAAAAGATGCTGAGGCCTTTTTGGGCGAGCCGGTCCAAAAGGCGGTCATCACCGTCCCCGCTTATTTCAACGATTCCCAGAGGCAGGCCACTAAAGATGCCGGAGCCATCGCCGGCTTGGAAGTGGTCCGGATTATCAATGAACCGACCGCCGCTTCGCTGGCTTATGGAATTGATAAGGCCGGTCAGGAAGAAAAGATTTTTGTTTTTGATTTTGGCGGGGGTACTCTTGACGTGACCATCATGGATTTTGGCGAGGGAGTTTTTGAAGTTAAATCAACTTCCGGGGATACGGAATTGGGCGGCACGGACATGGACGAGGTCTTGGTTGACTATATTGCCCAGGAATTTAAAAAAGAAAATAACATTGACTTAAAAGAGGATAAGACCGCTTTGCAAAGATTAAAAGAAGCGGCTGAAAAAGCCAAAATTGAGCTTTCTTCCACTTTGGAAACAGACATTAATCTGCCTTTTATCAGCGCTGATTCAGCCGGGCCCAAGCATTTAACCATGAAGATTACCCGGGCTAAACTGGAAGAACTGGTTAAGCCGATTGTGGATAAATGTCGTCAGCCCATGGAACAGGCCTTAAAAGACGCTAAATTAACGCCTGATAATATCACCAAGATTATTCTGGTCGGTGGACCGACCAGAATGCCCCTGGTTCAGAAATTCGTTGAGGATTACGTTGGCAAAAAGATTGAACGGGGAGTTGATCCAATGGAATCAGTGGCTATGGGAGCGGCTATTCAGGGAGGCATTCTCACCGGCGAAACAAAAGAAGTCCTCTTGCTGGACGTTACTCCTTTGACTCTGGGGATTGAGACCCTGGGCAAGGTGATGACTCCGTTGATTGAACGGAATACGACCATTCCCACTTCCAAAACCCAGATTTTCTCCACAGCCAGCGATAATCAGCCGGCTGTTGATGTTCATGTTTTGCAGGGGGAAAGACCAATGGCTGATGATAATCGGACTTTGGGCAAGTTTATTCTTGATGGCATTCCGCCGGCTCCCCGGGGCGTTCCCCAAATTGAAGTTACTTTTGACATAGACGCCAATGGCATTTTAAATGTCAGCGCAAAAGACAAAGCCACTGGCAAAGAACAAAAAATTACCATTACTGATTCTTCAGCTCTATCCAAAGAAGAGATTGAAAAAATGAAACAGGAAGCGGAAACTCACGCCACAGAGGACCGTCAGAGAAAAGAACTGGTGGAAATCCGCAACCAGGCCGATACTTTGATTTTCTCCACGGAAAAAGCCCTTAAAGAGGCAGGCGATAAAGTCAAAGCCGAGGATAAGAAAGAAGTGGAGGATAAATTAGAGGCCTTAAAGAAATTAAAGGACAGTAATGAAATAGAGCCGTTGAAAAAAGCGATTGATGAATTATCGCAAGCCATCCAGAAAATCGGCGCTCAATTATATCAAAAAGTCCAGGAAGAAAAAGCCGAACAATCAGAACCGGAAATAAAAGAAAAGACAGGCGATAAAGGAAAGACCGTGGAAGGGGAATATGAGGAGGTAAAACAGGAAAAAAAGGAATAAACCCTTGACAGGCTTGACAGGAAAGTTATAAATAGAATAGTATAGATTTATCAGTCAGTCAGAAAAAATAATAAATAATTTTAATAATTGGTTCAAGAATAGGCGAAAATATTTTTTGCTTAATCTATATCAATTGTTAATAAATCCATGAAGACTGATATCGTGTCTCTCTGGAGGAATAAAGTCTCAAGGGGGGGTTTTAAGTGGTCATGCTCCATTGTTTTATCCGCAGCTTTAATTGTTAGCGGATTTTTTATTTTCATCCCTGCCTTGGCTGAGCATACGGCCACAGTTACGGTCGAGCCATTATATGTCCAGGGCAATCATATTGATACTTATACTTTTGAAATCATCAATAACGGTCCTGATGCTATCTATAAGATTGTTATTACGGCTGATACTGGATTTACGATTAATAATGACCCAACCTGCCCTTCTGGTTGGTTGGCATCCCATGCAGCCAGCACCGCTGAATGTCTAACTGATGGAAATCCTGCTAATCCTGATTTACTAACCAATGGTAATAGTAAAATAGTTTCTTTTTCAGCTACCTCACCGAGTCCGACTAGTGATTCAATTTATACTTGGGCAGTTGCTACTAACGACAATACCTGGGGTAGCTATAATGCTAATGCACAAACTTTAGTTGATGTGACCGACCCTATCACTACTATTTTTGGTGATGCTCCAGTAGGTTGGCAGACAGAAAAACCGGTTAGCATTACATTAACTTGCGATGACGGAGAAGACGGTTCTGGTTGCGAAAATATTTATTATTCCACTAACGGTACTGAACCCACCAATATTTATTCTGGTCCTATATCTATTTCCGCTGAAGGAGATACTACTATTAAATACCTTTCTAAAGATAATGCTGGTAATCAGGAATCGCTAAATGAAGTAACTATTCAAATTGATACAATTGCTCCAGAAACAGTTGATGATGCTGATAGCGAATGGCATAATTCTGATATAACAGTTACCTTAACTCCTACTGATGCCACTTCTGGCGTAGCAGCTACTTATTATACAACTGAAGGGACTACTCCTACTGTTGAAAGTGACCAATACAGCAGTCCTTTTACTTTGGGCGAAGAAGGTGAGCATCCTCTGAAGTATTTTTCCACCGATGTAGCCGGCAATGAAGAATTAGTTGTGGTCGGCAGTACGGTTAAAATTGATAAAACAAAGCCAAGCACTACTGCTACTGTTGATCCGGCTGCCCCTGATGGTTTAGATAATTGGTATGTCACCAAGCCATCTATTACTCTTGAGTGCGAAGATCAAGAGGATTTAAGCGGCTGCGATAAAATTTATTATCGCTGGGGCGATAGCGGTGATTATTCTATCTATAATTCCTCGATAGATGCCCCAGAAGGCGACAATACTCTTTATTATTATTCTGAAGATGTCGCTGGCAATGAAGAGGTTGCACAAACCCTTTCCTTGAAAGTGGATACAGTAGAGCCAGAAATTACTACTTATAATGTTACAAATGCTGTTTTTTCCCCCAACGACGACACAGTAAAAGATACTGCTACTGTTGATTTAGAGTTTTCCGAAGCAGTAGAGACAGATGTAAATATTCTTAACGCTTCGCAAGAAAAAGTTAAAGACCTATATGAGTCTTCCGGGGTCACGAATCCAGACCCAAAAACCTGGGATGGCAAAGATAATGATGGCGTTCTTGTGTCAGATGGAGTTTACACTATAGAAATAACTTTAATTGACCCAGCTGGTAATCAATTAATAGACATTTCCAAAACCTTAACTGTTGATACGATCGCACCGTCAGTAGAAATAACCTCTCCTTTAACTGACGACAACGTAACGGGAGATGTTGTTATTACTTTTTCAGATAATGAACTGATAACGCCACAATGTTCAATAGATGAAACTAATTGGGTTGTTTGTCAAAGCGGAACTACAAAATTGTCTGACTTAACAGGATTTACAATTTTATCGGATGGTAATTTTAGTCTGTACTTGAAAGATATAGATATCGCGGGCAACACTGGAACAGATAACGAAACAGGAATTATAAAAGACACAACAGCGCCAACGATTGATAGCTTTACTGCTCCGGGGGCAGATGCTGTTTATAAAGCAGGTCAAGGCGGCGTGCCTTTAGTATTTACAGCAAGTGATACCAATTCAATCTCGTGTTCTTACAGTGTTAATGGCGCAGACTCTGTTGGTGTAAGTTGTTCTAATGGAGTAGAATTTACTGGAACAATTCCCGATGATGAATTGAGCGATGGGAGAGAGGAGGTTGTTATTATTATTACTGATGCGGCAGAGAATAGTGTTGAATCCAGCCCTATTTCATTTGTTTTTGACGATGATAATATTTTAAGAGTCGGAGTAACAGGCACGGACTTTAGTTCCATTCAAGCAGCTATTGATAAGGCAACTACTGGCGACAAAATAGAGATATCAGCTGGTACTTATATTGAAGATTTAGTCATTAATAAAGATAACTTAGAATTATATCCATCCGCTGGTGCTACTGTTACAGTCAAAGGCATTGATACAGAACCGGACAGTAACTGGCCTTTAGCTAATCCTAATATTGATCTCCAAGCCAATAGGGTAAAGATTCACGGACTAACTATTGAAAGTCCGACTGCGGCTGATGGCTATTATTCCAGCGGCTTAGTTCTTAATGGGACAGACACTGAAATTTACGATAATAATTTTATTTCTAAAGCCAATGGTAATGGCTATTGTGTTGTTATCCAAACATATCGCGATGATGTCTTGGGCTTTAATAGTGATATTTCCGGACTTGATATCCACGATAATACGTTCAGTGGTACGCCGGGCGGAGGTTATGTCGGTATCTTTATTAATCATACATTAGAAGGTACTGACACTATTTATGTTCAGGATAATAACTTTTCTGGCAATGTTGTTCAGGGCATCGTTACGGAACGGTCTAATACAGAGATAACTGATAATATTCTTAATACCAGTCAGGAAACCAGCAGTTACGGGATTATTGTCCAAGATTGGAATGCTCGGGTCCAGGATTCGGTCACGCTTGATAGCAATACAGTAGAGGAATTTGCTTACGGGATGTTAATTGGCCGAACCAGTCCGTCAGTTCAGGTATTAACTAATATTGCGGTGACGAACAACACAGTTACCAATAACGATATCGGTATAAAGGTACGGGCTTCAGCTGATGGAGTAGCCATTAACGAAAATACTATCAGCGGGAACGATACCTATAACTTAGAGAATACTGATAGTAATACCCTCGACGCTACTAATAATTACTGGGGAACTGCTTCTCCGTCAGCTATTGAAGCAAGCTTAAACGAAAATCCAGGTCTAATTAATTATGCGCCTTATTATGTGAATGAAGAAATGATAACCTCAAGTAATGAGATTCCTTCTATTGTTTATGTTGATGCTACTTATACCGAAGAAGACGCTGATAGTCATTATTTCGGCTACGACGCTTTTGCCACCATTCAAGAAGGCATTGATGCGGTTGCCGAAAGTGGAACGATTAATGTCGCGGCGGGAACTTATGTTGAAAGTCCGAACATCTCAAAAGGTCTTATTCTACAAGGGGTCAGTGGTACGAATCTGCAAGGCCAGATCACAATTGCGCACGACAATGTGACAGTGGATAGATTCGATATCACAAATCCGACAGCAGGTTACGGTATTGTTGCAACCGACTATAGCAATCTTTCTATCACTAACAATACAATTCACGATATTGGGACTACGCTTACAAGCGGTTCTGCACAGGCAGTTTATATTAAAAGTAATGTGGCAACAGTAACTGACATACATATCACCGGTAATCATATCTCAAATATAGGAAATACTAATTTGATATATGGCTCCTCGGGCAGTGCCAAGGGTATTTTCATCGGCGACTCCACGGGTGTGATGGATTTCGACGGAGTTACTATTAGTAATAACAATATTAGCAATGTTGCCGCAAGTGGTGATGCATGGCCAAATGGAAGAGGCGCGTATGGTATTCTTGTAAACCACGGCAATAAACCAAATTACGGTTCTACAAAAAATCTCACCATTTCCGGTAATACTATTTCGAATCTAAATGGTCTTTGGGCACATGCTATCGGACTTGAAGGTAATACACCAAGTGCCGGAGTCACTGGAAACATAATTAGTAATCTTACTGATCATAAAGCGGAACATGATTCTATTGGGGTATTCTTTGAGGATAATGAAGATGCAGGAAGTGTTTCAGTCCACAATAACAGTTTTGATAGAACTACGATTTACTATGGTGTAGCCGTTAATCCAACAACTGCACCAGGGGTTATAGATACTGCCCAAAACTGGTGGGGGACGCCGGCTGAAGATGAAATTCAGGCAATGACTACTAGTAATATTGATTATGACCCATGGTATCTTGATTCTGAAATGACTATACTTTCTTCTGATGTTGGCCAAGCCACTATTTATGTGGATGACAGCTATGTTAATGTGGCCGCCTGTGAGGCCGCTGGTTATTACTGGCACTTTAACTGCTTTAACGTTATCCAAGAAGGCATTGATATAACCGAAGAGGGTGGAACAGTTAATGTGGCTGCCGGAACTTATAACGAGAGAATTGTTATAAATAAACCCCTGACCTTACGTGGCGCTACCTACAACACAAACAAAAATGGCTATGCTGTACCGACAAATTATGCTTGGGATAGTAATGTTGAGTCAATTATAAATAATCCGGAGCCAGCCCTCAGTACCTCGCAGGTTGTTGATATTATAAGTGACGATGTTGTTTTTGAGGGCTTTGTTGTTCAGAGCTTAAATGCATTACCTAGCAGTGCAAATGATCATCTATTAAGATTAAATGCAACGACAGGAACGGCCAATGATGGCGATGTAACGGATGAGACTCTTGATAATATATTGATAAAAAATAATATAATTGGTCCGAACACTAACTTAGCATCACAGAATGGGACTAATGGAAGAATGGGACTATACTTTGCGTCTCCTAACTACCCAGCCGATGAGAGAGGTATTACTAATACATTAGTAACAGGTAATAAAATTATTGATAGTTTAGGAAATGGGAATAATGTATTTGTCTGGGGGGCAGCTGAGAATTATGGTTCTCCTTCAAACGCTGATTATACTGGTACTATCATTGGAGATAACGAAATCTCCGGCTCTCACCGAAGCGGTATTGAAATTGCCGGCGGAGTAGATGGCCTCGCTATTCAAAATAACTCTATCCACGACAACTCTGGATTTACTGGAGACGATCCGAATAATCTAAAATACGGAAATGGCATTGTGGTTATCCGCATGGGAAGTGATAAAACCTCTGCAACAGCCATGGGCTCAGAAAATCTCGTTATTAAAGACAATCAAATTTATAATAATGAGAAAAATGCTATCTACTTCGGTCCGATAAACAGTGGACATAGTCTTTCCGGCAATACAATTAATGATAACGGTTGGGACGCTATACGTATAGATTTAGATGAAACATATCACAGTGGGAATACTCCGGTTTATGATAGAATTTCTGGTATTACCCTAAATTCTAACGGAATTTACGGGAATGGCGGCGGAGTTCAGGTGCTTGGGACACCAAGCAATGATTTTGAAGCTGTTGCTGAATTAAACTGGTGGAATACTACGACTGGACCATACCACTCAACTAATTTAGGCGGGTTGGGCGACGAGACTAGCGACAACGTTGACTTCCGACCGTGGTGTGTGGCTGCGGATTGTGCCACTCAAGACAGCACAGCACCATCAGTAGTTTCTGGCTCTCAAACGCCGCCAGACGATGCAGTTGGAGTTAGCTTATTGCCTACGGTGAGCTTGGAATTTGATGAAGAAATTCAGTGTGGCGCTGGTGATTGGGCCGATTGTTTCTCAATTGATTCAGCCAATGGAATATTTGATTATAGTGATAATGAACTTGTCTTCACTCCAGATGACAATCTAGATTACAATAATAAGTATGGGGTTAATCTGACTGATATTATTGATTTGGCTGGTAACTTCTTGGGGGATGTGAGTTGGAATTTTATCACTCTGACTAACTATTTAATCTCCTTGGAGGCAGGTTGGAATCTAATTTCTATTCCAACTGCACCTTCGCAAGGTAATGATATATCACTAGTTTTAGGTGATGCCGAAGAAAGCATTGAAAGCGTTTGGCGTTATGATGCTCAGACAGACGATTGGGATGTCTACCATGTCAATGGCGAACCTAATACCAGTGACCTTGATACAATGGAGCCGGGATATGGTTATTGGATAAAAGCAACAGGAGTTGCCACTATTCAAGGCGAGGGTAGTTTATTTGGTCAACAGGAGGATGGTGATACTGCTCCTCAAGGAAGTCTGCCGTCAATAGACCTGATTAATGGTTGGAACTTGATTGGCTATTACCAGCGAGCCGGTGATGAAAGCGCGCCGATTAGCTACGCTCTTACTTCGTTAGCTAATAAATGGAACAATCTAATTACCTATATTAATAGTTATCCAGTTTCTCTTGAGCAAAATGATATAGTGGATCCTGGAGAAGCATTTTGGGCTTTCTTAACATCTGATACGCCTTATGGGCCGGGTGATAAATATAACGAATAAAAATGACGCCTGAGAAATTTAGGAAATGAAACAATTATTAATTACAATTGCTATTTGCGCGGTGCTGCTTCTACCTATTTTAATAGAAGCAGCGCCGGCACCGGGCATTCCACATCAGTTTTACGGTTCAGTTAATTTCTCTAATGGGCCGGCGCCGGATGGCCTGGTGGTAGAGGCTAGGATTGGGGGACAGGTAGCAGCCAGTGCTTCTATTGTTGATGGCAAATATGGCTATAGCCCTAATCTATTTTTTGTAACTGACCCAAATAATGACAGACAAGGAGAAAGTGTGCATTTTTTTGTCAGTGGAATCGACACGGCTCAGACAACTGTTTTTATCAATGGCGGTTATTCTGAAAAAGATTTAACTATTGCCGGTTCAGTAGGTACTATAGAAATGGGAGAGGATGAGGTAATTGAAAATGAAACCGTGGCAGTAGCTCCTTCTACTTCTGCTTTTACTAACATCAAAGTAGGAGGAAGTTTGAATGTAACTATTTCTTCTAATGTTAGTACTAATGCTACGATAGAAAAAATCCAAAAATTAGAAAGCGGTAACGTGGCTGTTTTTTCAGGTAAGAATTTATTGAATGCTTATGAGATTAAAGTAACAAGCGAAGAAGATATTACTATTTCGGTAACAATGAGTTACAATGACAATGACATTGATGAAAATACTATTGCCCCATATTATTTTGATGGAACTAATTGGGTAGAAATTACTTCTTTTACTATAGACAAATCGGCCAATACTGTTACCTTTGAAATTGAGCCAGGCGGGACGCCTTACGCTGTTTTTGGCACACCATCCACCCCGGCCCCTTCGACTGGCGGCGGTGGAGGTGGTGGTGGAACGACTTCAATCCCGCCAGCCACCCCGATTTCGCTTAGTGAGGCAGCTAAGAAAATGGATACTAACCTGGATGACAGAATAGATGTTCTGGATTTTAACAGCTTAATGGTCAATTGGGGTCGAGAAGAAGGCGGGAACATTGCCGATTTTGACGATAATGGCAGGGTTGATATCTTTGATTTTAACTTATTAATGATTTATTGGACGGGGTAAATTGAAAAGAATAAAATTATGATTAAAAAAATATTAATATTTAGTTCAATCACTTTAGGAGGATTCCTTTTAGTTAGTTCGGTCTGGGCAGCTACAACTATTTCTTTCTCGCCAACCAGCATCAATGTCAGCCCAGGCCAAAACTTTAATCTGGTCATCAGTTTAAATCCGCAGGGGATTAGAAACTATACGGTCAAAGCGGAAGTTAATTATCCGGCTGATCTTTTGGAAGTAAAATCATTTAGTCTTAGTAGCGGTTGGATGGCTCTTTCCCAGACAGGCTATGATTTGGTTGATAATACCAATGGCCAATTGATTAAAACAGCTGGCTATCCGGCCGGTATTCCCACAGCGACAACCTTTGGAACAATTACTTTCTCAGCTAAAAAAGCTGGTCAGGGAATAGTTAGTCTAAGTAGCAATTCAATGGCTTTGGACGCGGATAATCAAAATATTCTAACTAGTCCCTTAGCTCAAGCTTCAGTTAAGATTACGGCGCCAAGCATTCCATCAGTTCCGCCAGCCGCTCCGGCTGCTCCAGGAGAAGAGGAAGAAGTGATTGAGGGGGCCGAAGAAGAAATTACTCCGCCAGCTAGCATAGTTGAAGAAGAAGCCATCCCCTCTGAAGAAGAGGCGGTTGAGCAACCATCACTTCTGGCCGCCATTGGTAATATAGTAACCTTCGGGACCGGTAACATCTTTATTGGTATCATTATATCAATTATCATTCTTTTGCTTATTTTCTTTATCATTCGAGGAATCCATCTGGCTAGATCTAAATAAAGAATGATTTACATGTTTATTAGCAAAAGGCTGGCTTTAGCCGGCCTTTTTTAGTTTGAAATTGATTTTAATTTATGTTATGATAAAATTTATACACAGTATTGGAAAAAGACAGCATAACATGCGCAAGAATAATAGAATTACTCAATCAATCATCGTTGGTTTGACCACTTTGGTGGCAGCCCTTAGTTGGGCTGGCCTGAAAAGCGTCTTATTTGAAAGTGGTAATTGGCTTTGGCCAAGTATTGGCTTTTTTGTTTTACTAATCTTTCTAAGTTTGACTTGGCTGATGGCTAAATCAAAGGCCATTTTACTAGTGGCCCTTGTTCTGATTCTGGCCAGCTTTTTTACCGCTTTTAGTTTTAGTTTCCAATTAGAATATCTGGCTGCTTTATCTGTTGCCCTTTTGTTTTTCCTTTTTGGTTCTCATCGGGCAATCGATGAGAAAGAAGTCAGGATTAAAATCCAGGCCTGGAAGATTCTTCAGCGGGGCATGCCTTGTGTGATGACCGGCCTGTGCCTGGTTGCCGCCACCGTCTATTATTTCTCTCCCTTATCTGCAATTGGTCAGGAAAAAATTGAGATTCCCCGTCCAATATTTGAAACGGTCTATCAGGTAATCATTGACCCTATTTCACAAGCTTTTGGAGAAGGGGAAATGGGTTTAGTTGATAAAGAAGAAATCAGGGAAACGCTTTTTCAAACAATTAACGGAGAGATTAACAAACGGAGCGAGCCCTATAAAGGATTTTTCCCCATTGGCTTGTCAGTGGGCATATTTTTTGCCCTAAAGGTTATCAGTATTCCTTTTATGTGGCTGGTTATTTTATTCAGCTGGCTGATTTTCAGGATTTTGGTTGCTTTGGGAGCGATTAAAATACAGGAGCAGGCGGTTTTGAAGGAGGTAATTGAGGTTTAAAAAATGAAAGATTATTATGAAATATTAGGAGTTCCCAAAGGCGCTTCTGATGTGGAAATTAAAAAGGCCTATCGGAAGTTAGCCCTTAAGTATCATCCTGACCGGGCTCCTCAAAGCAAGAAAAAAGAATACGAGGAAAAATTTAAGGAAATTAGTCAGGCCTATCGGGTTCTTTCCGATAAAGATAAAAAAGCCCAGTATGACCAGTTTGGTCAGACCTTTGAGGGAGCGCCTTTTGGTCAGGGATTTTCCCAGCAGGACTTTCATTCTTTTTATGATGTGTTTGGCGGTCAGGATGTTTTTGAGGATTTGGGTTTTGGCAGGATTTTTGAACAGATGTTTGGTTTTGGACCAAGAACCAGAGCCGGCCGAGCTACTTCCTACGGCCAGGACATCAGTTTGGATATAGAGATTGATTTAGAGGATGCCTTTAAGGGCGTTAAAAAGGAAATTGATTTGCGTAAGATGGTTGTTTGTTCAGAATGTCAGGGCAAAGGCGGTCAGTCATTAAAACAATGTCCGGTTTGTCAGGGGAGTGGTTATCAGCAAATAAGAAGCAGTAGTTTATTCGGCATTTTTATTCAACAAAAACCCTGTTCAGAATGTCAGGGCCGGGGAGAAGTGCCTGAGAAGGTTTGTCCCAAGTGTCGCGGTCAGGGAAGAGTTAGGGAGAGCAAAAAGATTAAAATAACTATCCCGGCGGGCATTGATGACGGACAGATTTTAAAATTAACCGGTCAGGGAGAAGCTGCTCCTTATGGAGGCATAGCCGGTGATTTATTTGTTAATGTTCATCTGCGACCGCATAAAGATTTTCAGCGTCAGGGAGACGATTTAATCTATAATTTAGATATCAACTTTACCCAGGCCGCTTTAGGTGATAAAATAGAAATACCGACTTTAGCCGGTCCGGTTGAATTAAAGATTCCGGCCGGTACGCAACCCGGCCAGCTGATTGAATTAAAAGGCAAAGGTATGTCTCATCTGTACGGTCGGGGACAGGGTAATCTGATTGTCAAAATCCAGGTAGTTGTCCCTAAAAAACTATCCCGTCAGCAGAGAAAAGTTATTGAAGAATTATAATGGGCATCCGTGATTTTCTAACTAATTTCCATCTGGGAGCCGCCAGTGGCTGGGATTTATTCATCCTGCTGATTTTTTTAGTGGCTGTTTTGGTTTATGGATTTTTCCTCGGTCGCAACCGGATGATTATTCTGCTTTTAAGCAGCTATTTTTCCTTGGCCATTACCCAGGTGCTGCCCTGGTCACGCTTATCCTCTTGGGCCTGGCTGGGTATTGGTCAGGAGCCCTCGTCTTCTCTGCAAATTATTATCTTTTCAGCCCTGATTGTCCTGTTCTATTTCTTGATTCCCCGTTCGGTGCTTAGTTCAACCCTAAGAGTCAGAAAAAGAGGCCAGGCCTCCTGGTTGCAAATATTCCTTTTAAGCATTGTTCAGGTCGGTTTATTGATTATGGTTGTCTTGTCTTTCTTATCAGCAGAGACCATTGCCAATTTTGACTTTATAGTTAAAAGAGTATTCATTGGCCCGGAAGCCCAGTTTATCTGGATAACTTTGCCCATTCTGGTAATCAATATAATGCGGCGCAAAAGGAAATAGGAGGATAAATAAGAAATACTGTGATTCTTTAACAA
>CAZGZU010000016.1:0-18873 GCA_964529855.1 uncultured Candidatus Saccharibacteria bacterium
GCCAATGATTACAAAGAAACTTTTTGATAAATGCCAGAAGGTTTTATCTGACCGCGCCCGACCGCAAAAAAGAAAGATTAAAGAATTTGCTTTTCGCGGACTTTTATTTTGCGGAGAGTGCGGTTGCGCCATAACTTCTGAAACGCAAAAAGGACACAATTATTATCGTTGCACGAAAAAGCGAGGTAAATGCTCGCAAGGATATATTCGCGAGGAAGTTTTGACGGATCAGATAAACAAGCAAATTCAAAAAGTTTCTTTGCCTCCGTCTTGGGCTGATAAGATGATTGCAGAACTGGAAAAAGACAAAGAGCAAGAAGCCAAAGACGGAGCCGTTTTTGCTCAAAATCTAAAATCTCAAATTAAAGAGCTTGAGTATAAACTGGACACACTGCTTGATACTCACTTAGACGGCACAATTACCAAAGACGAATATACCGCCAAAAAACAAAAAATCCTCAACCTAAAGATTGAGATTTCTGAAAAATTGAAGGATTTTGAGCAAAACGGCAATCATTGGCTCGAACCTGCCAAAAAATTCATTTTAGACAGTAAACAAGCCGAAATTATCACTTTGCAGGAAAATCTTTTTGAAAAAAAAGATTTTCTAAAAAAGATTGGCTCGAACCGAATTTTGCGGGAACGGGAATTAGTTTTTGAGCCACGCGGAGCGTGGCAAATCCTCTTAAAATCAGGCCTTAGCGCCCGCAGGGCGCGTGCCGAGGCGCTTTGCGCCGAGGCAACAAACGCCGAACATACAATTTGGCTCCGCGGGTAGGATTCGAACCTACGACCCACTGGTTAACGGCCAGTTGCTCTACCGCTGAGCTACCGCGGAATAAATTATTCAATTGTATTTTTATTCTACCCTGGAAAATGCGAAAAGTAAAGCTCTAGCTAAGGGATTGCTTCGTCGCTCGCTTTACTCGCTTCTCGCAATGACATAAGGGCTTTCCGGGCGCATTTGTGCCAGGAGAATTTTTTGGCTTGGGCTAATCCCTGTTTAATTAATTTCTGACGAAGCACCTGGTCAGTCACCCCTTTATAAATCGCCTCAAAAATTTCTTTAACATCTGAATTATCCTTAACATAAATAGCTGCCTGTTCAGCCACCTCCGGAATAGAAGCCATAGGACTGGTCACCACCGGCCTTCCACAGGTCAGAGCTTCCAAAACAGGCAAACCAAAACCTTCATAATCAGAAAGATAGATGAACAATTCTGCTGCGTTATAGAGATAGACCAAATCCGGACCAGCCAGGTAATCCTGATGCAAAACAGCTTTTCGGCCAAGGCGCTGATTAACCTGCTTAATCAATCCATCAATGTCAATAAAAGGAGAAGTATGATTAACTCCGATAATCAGAAACTGGTAATTCTTCAAACGGCTGGCCACCTTTTCAAAGGCCTTGATTGTTTCTGGCAGATGGCGGCGATTAAAAATAGAGCCGACATAGAAAATAAATTTGTCTTTGATTTGATATTTGTTTTTAATTTGAGTCAGTTTAGCCGGCTCATCAATCTTCTTAAAATTACTACTAATCCCCCAAGGCAGGGTTAAAACTTTGGCTGGTTCCACCTGATAATGTTTGATAACTTCCTGACGGCTGAATTCTGAAGGGACAAAAATAATTTTGGCTTTTTGAGCGGAAATTCTGGAAAATTCCTTGAGTAAAATCCTGTCCCAGACACTCGGCCAATTATATAGCTCCGGATGGGCCTGATAAATAATGTCATGGAGGATTAAAGCGATTTTGCCTTTGTAAAAGATTGGTCCCAGATAAGCCGGGCAGAACAAAATGTCAATTTTGTCTTTCTTAGCGGCCCGGGGCAAGAGATAATGCATAAACAAGGCATTACTCTGCAAGCCGAAAGGTGCCTTGAGTAGTTTGTTCTTAAATTTGTTTCCTAATTTTAAATCATCCGGGATTTCTTTTTTGAAGTATAAGACAAACTTTAAATCAGTTGGCAAATCAAAACTACTCCATTGTTTGAGAAGATTAATCAAGACCTGGCCCACCCCGGTCCGCTGACCTTCTAAATTGTGTGCGTCAATACCAATTTTCATTGAATAGCGTCGTTGCAAGGCCGTAGGCCAAAGCAATCCAGTGGTTAAGCAACGGGATTGCTTCGTCGCTTCGCTCCTCGCAATGACAACTGCCCTCGCTTGCCTGAATAAAAATCTTTGATGCCTAATAAAATAGCTCTGGCCCAAGCCCGTTTTTTAGGCAGAAAAATCAATTTAATAATCTGTTTTTTAATCCGCCAAAGCACTTCCAAATGAACCAAAGGCTTGATATACCAGGGAGCGAATTTTTGGGCAAAAATCAGGCCGTTTCTGACATGATAATAAATATATGAAACAGAACCTTCCCCACTGCTCTTAGAACCCTTATGCCAGATTTTGGCTCCTGGCACAAAAACACACTTAAAACCAGCTTGCCGCGCTCTTAAAGACCAGTCCGTATCCTCATAATAAAGGAAATAATTCTCTGATAACAAACCGATTTTTTCTATGACTTTTCTTTTAACCAAAATACAACAACCAGTCAGATGGGGCGTTTCTTGAACTTTGGGAGAATCATACTGCCCCTGGTCAATTTCATTCCAACCCCTCAAAGTCCCTTTATTGTAAAGCCAATTAAGTTTTCCACCAGCTGACCAAATCCTGTTCCTTTCTTCATAAAAATATATCTTTGGCCCTATTAAACCAAACTCCTTATTACTCTCGCCTGCCTTAACCAATTTACTTAAAAAACTTTTGTCCACAATCGTATCATCATTCAAAAGCAGAACATAATCAGCTCCCTGCTCCAAAGCATATTTGATGCCCACATTATTGCCTTTGGAAAAGCCCAGGTTTGTCTGATTATAAATCATCTTTACTTGCGGACCGGGCGCTGCAGGTCTTTCTTTTGAGCCATTATCAACAATGACTACCTGATAATTAGGGTAGTCATTGTTTTTAAGCGAGGCCAGACATTCCAGAGTATCAGGCCAGGCATTCCAATTAAGAATAATAATAAAAACTTTGGGCGGCATAATTCAGTTTGAAATCCCGGTTTTAGCGAGAACAGCTTCTTACTTTTTGCCAACCGCTAGGCACAACACAGGGATTGCCGAATTCCCGACACTCGCCAGTTTCAGGATTTACAGCCGGCGTAATCACCTGAGCGCAGACCCGAAATCTCTCCCTAATCTCCTGTTGTTTCTCTTCTAATTCGTCAAAGAGTTCCCGGTTTTCCTGCTTTAATTCATTAATTCTTTCCCTAATCGGCTCAACTATCTCTTCCAATTCATCCAGAATCCCCAGTTGTCCGACCCGCTGCTCAATTTCTTCGCTCTCATCCCCCAAAACGGTTCTAAGTCGCTCTTTTAACTCTTCTTCGTTCTGTAAACGATTCATCACTTCGCCGAATGCCTCTAAATACCTCTGGCGATTTTGATTAATTATCTCAAATACTTCCTGGGGCACTTGTTCTTCTAGTCTTTCAAGAATCTGCTGATGCTTAAGCTGATAATCAGTATATTTATCCAGAAAACTCTCCAAATCCGGGTCATCGGCATTGGCCCCCTTAAGTTCCTCCAGTCGTGTATTGATTCTTTCAATTATTCCCTGATATTTTTCGCTAATTTCTTCCAATCTTTCCCGCAAATTAACATCATCAGGATTTTCCTCAACTATATCCCTGGCCCTGATTAGTTGGTCGCTGGCTTTTTGCAATTGCAGCTCTGACTTTTTAATGGGGTCGCGGGTAAAAAATATCTGAACATCCCTGACAACGTTCTGAAGCCAGGAAACCAGACCGGGCTCACTTACTTCCAAATCACCGGCTGCTATTTCCGGTTCCCCGGTCAAGTCAGTTGATTCCTGGGCCCAGGCCGAAGAGAAAAACAAACTCAAACAAATTACAATAATTGAATAAAAGATAACCCTTTTAATCATGGTTTTTACTAAGTTTATAAGGAGACCGACTAATCCCCTTAGCTTATTTTAAATTCTAAAACAAACAGGACAATCAGAATAATGGCTATGGCTCCTGAACAATAAAGCAAGGTGTAAGCAAAAACAGACAAACCTTGTTTGACTTTCCTGTTAAGGACTAAATAAGCCGGATAGCCAAAAACAATCGCCCCGGTAATGGCCGCTGAAAAGACCAGCAGGGTCAGTATTAAAACACTACCTAAATAGCCGGGCCTGTTAAAAAACTCATTGGCTAACTGCATAAAGCCGACAGTCAAAGCACAATAAGCAACTACAGCCAGGGCCTGCCAGAGACCAATTAAAGACGGGTTTGTTTTTTTCATTATTTCCATTATAGCACTAAAAAACCATCAGGTCTATAATAATCCACAAAAGAAAAAGGACTGGAACTTTTTGTCCAGCCCTTGTTAAGAGTATTAAGGAGGAAAGCGCTTATTTAAAACCGGCTATTTTGCGTAGTATCCAGTTGCGCAAGAGCGGAGAGTATCCTCCATTTGGGCTCTTCTTGAGGTACATCTCAATGGCATCAGTTACCATTAAAAGATTCCAGGAGCCCGATGGCCAGAGATATTCAAGATCCTCGCCGTAGAGGGATATGGGGAGAGAATGGCTATATCGTCTAAAGGTTACATTATTCTCCTTAAAAGAAACAATTACATCAATATGTCCTGTCTCTGTAGGTTTGGTTTCAGGATGGAAAAAATGGAATGAATGATTTGGGGCCAATCCCACCTCAGCCAGCACATATCCTGGCAGTTGCCAATGCTGACCATTATTCTCTACCTCAGGAACCTCTGAGAAATCCTTTACCTGCAATTCCTCCACACTGTAATCATCCAAGGAAATCTTGAGTTTCATTTCTATTCCTCCCTATTTAATTTTTAATAGTTTTAAGCGTCATTGCGAGAAGCGAAGCGACGAAACAATCTCATTGTTTTAACCACGGGATTGCCACGTCGTCCGCCTCTGGCGACCTCCTCGCAATGACTACGATGTTCTAATCATACCACATTATCCTCTATCCTGTCAAGAAGGAACATCCAGATTGTTGGGCATAGAATCTTATAAGTCGAACAGAGGACATGCTTGAAAACGCACATCTTAATCGGAGCCCCCAAATTGAAGAGTGGTATTTCAAGGACGACTACAGCGGAGCTGGCGCTCCACCTTCATTGTCTCCCACCTATCCTACACATCAACAAGTACCTTATAAGATACTGGTGAAAGGAGTCGAACCTTTCCATCTGGGGCTGCTTACTCTTGATATATCCCTTTTAGAGACATCAAGCTGGTAAAATGCCCGCCCTACCAGTTACTATGCCCATAATCAATTTATCCCATAATCAGTCCTCGGTCAATATTTAGCCGGTTGACAGCTAGTCCTTTTTCATAATCTGCGTGCTCGCGGAATAAAAGACCAATTTGGACCCGCTGTTATCGCTTAACTTAACAGTGATACTGGTTTCATCTTTATCAATAATTTCTCCCTGAATAAAAGCGCTGTCGGCTGACCGGTCAATTGTTCTTTCCGGCAAATCACCACTTTCACGCAGCTCTTGCATACGCTCCATCCTCTCCTCTGGCGAAAGATTACTCATTTCTTCAAAATCCATCCCTTCAGGCACTCCCTCGGGCATGCCTTCAGGGAAATCTGGCTTGGTTGAATCTGTCCCCTCTGACCCCTCGGCTGACTGATTTGCCCCCGGACCAGAAAGAAACATACTTTCCAAATCTTCCCCGGCCAGGCCAAGATAAATCGCCTTGGCTGTAATACTACCGTCCTGATTAGTCGTTCCCCTAACAACTACTTCTTCACCGACCAGCAAACTCTCCGAGGTGGTAGTGGAGAATAATTCCGAATTAAAATCTCCTCTCTGTCCTGAGCTTTCCGGAAACGTTCCCAAAGCATTCCCGTCAGGACTTTTGAAGGTTCCTTTTTTAAAATAATAAAGTGTTCCGCCAATGGCTGCGGCAGCTATAATTATTAAGAAAACAACCATCAGTGGAGCCAAACCTTTTTCTTTGTTTTGATGAATCATATTTTTGTTTTTATTATTCATATCTTAAGGCCTCTATCGGGTTAAGCGAGGCAGCCCGGCGGGCCGGATAATACCCGAAAATAATTCCGATAGCGGCTGATATGCCAAAAGCCAGAAAAATAGACCAGGCGGTCACCACAGTAGTCGTCCCGCTGAATTTGGTAACCAGTATAGAAGCTATCCAGCCCAGAATAATTCCGATGAGTCCGCCGACAAAAGTGAGGGTAACCGATTCGGCCAGAAACTGAAAAGTGATGTCTCTGTTTTTGCCCCCCAAAGATTTACGTAAACCGATTTCCCTCGTCCTCTCGGTTACCGTTGTCAGCATCATATTCATAATGCCGATACCGCCGACTATCAGAGAAATGCCGGCAATGGCGCCCAAAAGCAGTGTCAGCGTCCCCGACACGTCAGACATGGCCGCTAAAATATCCGCCTGGTTCATAATAGTAAAATCGGCATTTAAAGAACTAGCGATATTATGCCTGATTAATAACAGGTTTGTAATTTGTTCCTCTACATAAGACATTAAATCCGCCTCTTCAACCTCAATATTGATAGTGCTTATTGCATCGCTTCCCGTCAAATAACGCTGGGCTGTGCTGATAGGTATATAGATGAGGTCATCGGAACTTCCCATTCCTGTGCCTCCCTTGGACTTGGTAACCCCGATAACCGTAAACTGCATCGTTTCAATCTTAATTTTTTCTCCAACCGGATTCACTCCTTCGCCAAACAAATCATCTCTTGTATCAGGCCCTAAAACAGCCACCTTTGAATTCTTTTTTACGCTCTGGTCACTGATGAAACTGCCTGTTTCCAATTCAACATTCTTTACTTCGGCATAGCTGACGTTGACTCCGTAAATGCTTGTATTGGTGTTTTCGCTTTTAACGACAACTTGTTTTCTGGTAGAAACTTCCGGGGCAACGGCCTCTACATAATCAATTTGTTCGGCAATCGCCTCGGCATCCTCAAGAACCAAAGTACTGGCCGAACCTATGCCGCCACGAACCTGTGAACCGACTCCACCCTGCGAGCCGGGCATAACCACAAGCAAATTAGAGCCCAAAGATTGAATATTTTCCGAGATGTCGCTGGTCGCCCCCTGGCCAATGGAGACCATGGCCACTACCGAACCTATGCCGATAACAATACCCAGCACCGTCAAACCGGACCGGGCCTTATTCGCCAAAATCCCAAAAAATGTTTCTTCAATCAAATCAACAGGTAACATATCCCATTACTCCTTTATTTTCTTAAATGCTTTGGATTTATGACCTTTTGTATCCTCAACAATTTCACCGTCTTTTATGGCAATCACTCTCTCGGCATGTTCGGCAATGTATTTTTCGTGAGTTATCAAAACAATTGTCCGGCCGGCCTCATTTAAATCCCTGAAAGTTTTTAAAACAAGTTCCCCGGTTTTGCTGTCCAGGTTGCCGGTCGGTTCGTCGGCCAAAATCAAGGACGGGTTATTAATAAGAGCCCGGGCAATAGCCACTCTCTGCATTTGTCCGCCGGATAACTGATTTGAAAGATGATTAAAATGTGACTCATTAATTCCCGCCAGACGAAGCACTTTTTCGGCGAGCTCCCCCCGTTCGCTCCGGTCTGTCTCGGCATAAATCAACGGAAGAAAAACATTTCTTAAAACACTGGCTCTGGGCAGAAGATTAAAGGCCTGGAAAACAAAACCGATTTTATTCTTGCGAATGTCGGCCAGCTGATTATCGCTGAATTCGGAAACGTCATAGCCGTCCAGCAGATACTGGCCGCTGGTCGGCGTATCAAGCGCTCCCAAAATATGCATTAAGGTTGACTTACCGGAACCAGAAGGACCGATAATAGCCACGAATTCCCCGTCTTTTATGGAAAAAGAAACATTCCAAAGCGCTTTTGTTTCTATGGCTCTTCCCGGGTCATCCGAAGGACCGCTTTTGTAAATTTTTGTAATTTCTCTGCACTCAATCATAGTTCGAAGAGCTGTCATTGCGAGGAGCGAGGTCGCCTCAGGCGACCGAACGACGCGGCAATCCCAAACGCCTGCCACGGGATTGCTTCGGCCTATTGGCCTCGCAATGACAATTACTGTCTAGAAGGACATTTCTTAGCGCATTATTCTCATCATCTGCATGCCTTCCGGTCCGCTATTCTCTGAATCGGACGAACTCTGCGACTGACTCGACGAAACAGAGCTCTGTCCGGTTATAATCTGGTCGCCTTCTTCAACCCCGCTGATTATCTCGGTATATAAGTCATTTGAAATACCTGTCTCAACCAATTTTTGCTGAACCTGGCCGTTTTCCAAGACCTCCAGATATTGCTGGTCGCCTGAAGATTTTATGGCCGAATTTGAAACTATGAACACATCCTGCTTCATTTCGGTAATAATTGAAGCGGACATACTCATGCCTGATTTAACTCTCTCATCCTGGGTGTCAAAAATAATCTTTACGTCGTAAGTGACCACGCCCTGACTTACCGTTCCCAGCGTATCAATCTCGGCAACTTCGCCGGTAATGGTTAAATCCTCAATCGCGTCAAAAGTAATTGTCACTTTCTGACCTATGGCAACGGTCGCCGTATCAACCTCATTGATGGTAATCTCGGCTATCTTTTGTTTGGTAATCATGGTGGCCACCGCGCCGGAAGAAATTGATTCTCCTTTCCTGACATCTACCTCGGCAACCACGCCGTCAAAGGGCGCCCGGATGTAATAATCGGCCAAATCCTGCTGGGCATCAAGCAAAGCATCCTTTTTTTGCTGAATGGCGATTTCCTTGGCCCTGATATCCAATTCATCAGCCCCGGCTTTTAAATCTTCCAATGATAATTCCAGCTCCTCAATTGAGCGCTCGGCATCAGTAATCGCTTCTTGTGAATCCTCAATGGACTGTTGAGCGGAAAGCAGACCTGAAAGATGGCTATTGCTTATTGAGGTGTAGCTTTCCAAACTGCTTTGATGAGTGGTCGCAAGAGAAGGCGTGCTTAAACCGCATTGGCTGGCCACGTCTTCATAAAAATCCATAAAGTTCTTGATATCCTTAACCGCGTCAGCAATATCTTTGGTTGTTTCATAGGTCTGGTCAATCAGGGCTTCAATGGTTGTCCAGTCAGAATAACGACTGGTCTCTTTGTAATTTTCAAAAGTTTCCTCATAGCTATCGCGGGCCGTATAATAAGCCGAACGCGCTTTCTCTTTATACTGCAAAATCCGGCTGTCATAATCCTTCACTTTATCCGCGTAATAATCAATATTCCGTTGACCGGCATTTAAATCATTGCCGAAAATAATATCCCAGAGTCCTGACATAATGCCGGGCAAATCAAGAAAAGCGTCGGTTACATCATTGAATCCGTCTTCATAGGCCTTTGGCAAATCATCTTCCGCTTCTTCTTTTGATTCCTTGGCCTGAATCAAATTATTTTCCGCTTTAAGCAAATCAAGTTCGTCAGCCGGCTCAAGTAATTCCTCCAATTCAAGCTGGGCCGTTTCCAAATCAGTTTCAGCATCGCGCACCGCTTTTTGAGCATTATGGCTGTCTATCTGAACCAGCAAGGTGCCCGCCTTAACCTCTTGCCCATTCTTTACTCCAAGATAAACCACCTCTCCGGAAACCTCTGATTTAATATCCACCTGGTCAGAAGCCGATACCTGGCCACTGCCGGATATGGAAGTAATGAGAGTGCCTTTTTCGACTGCCTCGGTAACATATTGGACTGTCTCTGCACTGTCGGTTAATCCCTGATAACCAAAATAGCCCCCGATGACAATCATAAGGAGGCTTATCAGAGAGATAAATTTATGTTGAGTTAGTAATCCGAATGTCTTAGAAAACATATATAGTGTCTATAAAAAGAAAATCTTAGGCCTCCGTTGCTTCACTTCTCTCAAAAATGGAGAGCCTAAGATTTTCTTATTGGGGGTGGACTTATTAATTATTTTCATTCCAGCCTCGGCCAAAACCTTTATGGAATCCTTTATCCATCTCATTGTTAGTCATTCGTTCTTCCATAAATTGCGAACGCTGATTAGCCTGCTCCTGGCTGATTACTCCATTATCAACCATGGCCTGCAGGCGTTCTTGTAAGCGCTGCTGGGCGTTTGCCCGCATTTTTTCCTGCAACTGCTCCTGACTAATGCCCTGCTCTTCGGCTATCTCCCGAATGTCTTTGCCCTGGGACCAGGCCTCTTTCATTTCATCCACGCTGATACCCAAAAGCTCTGCCTTGTTCTGAAACATCGTTTCCTGTTGCTGAGCCATCTCTGCTGGCGTGGCATCGCTAAAATGACCAAACCAGCCATGAGCTGAAGCTACGCCTATGCCCAAGAGACCGGATAACCCAATTGCCAGAAGTGAATAGATAATAAATTTTTTCATAATTTTTTAATTGATTAATTTTATTAAATTGTCCCCGACCTTTTCTCTACCATCTCCTTTGAGAGGGCTACCGGATTTGGCAGGGCTTACTTATTATTACAAACAATCATTATTTTTATTTCATTAAAAGAAGGCCGATAGACGAGCTAAAGACCCTCTCTTCTCGTTCGGCCTTCTTTAATTGATACAATTTAAATTGTTTTTTCTTTCAGTCAAGAACCCGGCTTAAAATCTACGTAAGGTTTGGCCTCGAGAACTACGTAAGGCCGGGCCTCAAAACATACGGCCTTTCCATCTTAAATCTTTTAATCAAAGAATATCCTAAAAATATCGTTGGGCAAGGCCGTATGTTTTGAGACCCGGCCTTGGTCTCGCGCCTTACTCTCACAACTTACTTATACCAAGGCATCGGCGGCATTGGATGAGGCAAACCACGCCTGAAATCACCAAACTCCTCTTCAATTCTCCGAACAGCCGAGGCCTCTACCCGACTATCATCCCGCTTACCCAAAACAACCACCCGGTCATCTTCTGTAATATCCGCTCCCAATGAAAAAGCAGTAGTTGAAGCAACAAGAATAACCAGTGTTTCGCCTTCGTCTGTTTCCAAACAAAACTCGTTATCCCCTATATCACAAACAACCCCAAAATGAACATCTGGAAGCTTGGGCATGCCAAAACCACGATAAAATCCGCCAGCCAAAGGCGGCAGCTTCCCCTGATGAGCCCTTAAAAAGATATCAGAATGTAAAGGCGTTTTAGCGATGAGCAAACTACCCAAAAGAGTAAAAACAACGATGACCAGGACAGAATAAAGAATTGGCCGGCGATAAGCAAAGCCAAAACGCTTAACAAACAATTCCAAAACAACAATCAAGATAAGAGCAATTAAAATCAAAGACCAGGGCAATGACTTGATAAAAACTCCCATGGCTCCGAAACCAAAGCCAGGCAAAAACCAAACGCCGCTGGCCCGCAAACTGAAGAAAATGAAACTGACCAGATACAAGACAAAAAGAGCTACCAGACAAGTAATCAAAGCAACCAAAACAGCCCTAAGAATAAAATATCCCTTGGGTCGCATCTTAACCTCTCCGCTTTTCAGCCGGTTAAGTATTCTGCTGGTTAATGAATTCTTAATTTTATTATTCATGATGATAACCTAATTTTTGACAAAGCCCCTTTATCATTTTCCTGCCCCTTTTTAATCTAACGCCGACCGTGGCAATGGGAATATGTAAAATATCAGCAATCTCCTTATAACTGAACTCTTCAAAATAATACAGGATGAGCGGCTCCCGATATTTAAAATCCAGCTTATCAAGACAATGCTCCAGCATCTGATGCATCTCCCGCTGATTGGTTTTCTTATCGGCCTTTTCTTTGGAAACCAGCCGGGGCAATAAAATGTCTAAGTCAAAAAAAGGCACTGGTTCCTTGCCTTTTTTCTTTATCTCATTGATGAATTGATTGTGGGCAATCCGGTAAAGCCAGGCTGAAAACTTTCTGGTTGCGTCAAAACTCTGGATATTAGTATAGGCCTTAATAAATACTTCCTGGACCAAATCCTCAATATCATTATGATTAAAGAGAAATTTCCTGGCATAACGCAACATTTTTGCTTGATAACGTTTAACTAATATGCCAAATGACTCAACCTTGCCTGACTGAACCATCCGCACAACCTCCTCATCGCTAAGTTGTTTAGCCCGTCTAGGCATATATACCTTCTGTTATTTAATACAAACGGATTGGGGTTTTATTTCAGAATGAGCAGCAGTTATTTAATCTTATCTCGAGACTGCCTAGCCAAACCGCCGCCGTCAATAAGATTATATGAAATGACACCACCTTTATCTTCTCCGTGATAAGTAACATAAGTGACCTCGATACTAAAGGTCTTATTGTTGCAATTCTTATCAATAAAGTCAAACACGCTATTTCCGTCTGGCATAGGAGTATTATCCTCTTTGGCGTCACCAGGATCTAATAAGCCAATATCTTTATTAGCCAATACTATCTCCTTATTATTACAATACACTATATAATTCAAATTTTCAGCTTGCGTTTTTCCCCAATTCTTTAATTCCACAGTAAAACCGCGTGCTAGTTTCGTTGATAATATTATCTCATTCGGATCTATATCGCATGAGGGAATTAGCCTTTTTAATCCAAAAGAAACATATGCCTGATTTTCAAAATGCCTTTCTGTTCGATCTTGATAAATTATAAAAAAGGTGGCTACGGCCATAGCTATAGTACCTATGGCCACAAATATACTGACTATATTATTCCTCAACCATTTATACCTCCACAAATTAAGTAAGAAAGTTAACAAAAATGAACAAATAGCCGTTAGTACTAAAACTAACCATACATATTTTACAACCGTATATAAAAGCAAAAGTGAAATAGAAAACCAAGCAAAAAAAGAAGACGGGTTAAGAATACATTTTCTAACCTTATTCTCTAGTTCATTTCGCTCGTTATTAGTATCACCAAAAGAGGCTCTTCGTTCACGTTCACTCAACCAAATGAGTGAAGAAACTTGGATTAAAAGAAAGAAAATTGTAAAAGAAAATATAATCTTTTGTACTAAATCAAACTCACCCCTCGTAGAAAAAAATGATAAACCTAATACTATGAGACCCGCTATAACACCATGCAATGCATGTTGTGCTATTATGTGGGATCTGTGCTCTATCGGCATATTATTACTATTTTAAAATAGTGGTTGGATACTTTGATTTAGTAATAAACATATTAAGTTGAGTAAACAGAAACAAAATATCAAGATTCTTTTTCTAAGCTATGCAAAATCTTTTCCGCTCTACTGTAGAGGTGATCAAAAGTGATAATATCAATTCCATGCAAACTGTCATTGAGTAACCTAAATGCTGTTTTTTCATCAATATCCCAATTATTTGATCTGCCAAAGATAATTGTACACTTAGGTTTTACCGGCGTCTCACATTTGTTTTTTTGACACCAATCGGGATCACCAAATTTCTTCTCTACTTGAAAAATATAATTAGTAGCCTGCGTAATTGCACCCTTTAATTCTTCGCTAGGCTGTAAAAAATCTCTATAAAATACATAGTCACCTTTGCTATTCTTTTGCCAAAAATCTACATGGGGATGCTTAATTTCTACAATATCGATAAACCCATCCTCTGATTCAAATAGATAATCAGCTGTATCCCAAAGATCAATTCTTGTCTCGTCTAGTAATACAAAATAAGATAAACCAAACATCCAACGATTTTTTTCTAAAAAAGGCTGCCAGTAATTGCGCTCCATCTTATTAGCATCATCTAAAGAAGTATTAAATTCTTCTAAAGATCTTTTTCTGGCTTGAACTAATTTATAGGTTAAAATTTTCTTATCTAATTCTGGATAATTTTCTTTGAACAAATCATATATTAGTTCTTTATTTTTCTGCGAAGCTAATATCTTTTTTATGATTGATACTGTCAAATCACTATTTGTTAAAATGGCTGAAGCGTATTCCTTCGACAACACATCAATACCAAGCAATTTTTGGTTAGCTTTAATATAGGAAGCAAGCTTATCTATGGACGCCTTATCTGAAATAGTAAATCCTGAAGTAGTTGTTAAATCTTCTTCAACCCAAAAGGGTTCTTCTTTTATTTTCTTAAATTTAGAAAACTTTAAATAATAATGATGAGTTCCTCCTCTTTTCGTATCTGGAACGTGCGTAGCTTGAATTTCCACGAGATAAATTACTTTATTCCGGTTTGTTAATTTCTCAGCATTAATATAAATCGGATCTGGAAATCCAAATCCTTTTGCTCTTTTTACTTTTAAATCATAAAATTCTTGTGCAGTCATTTTAATAAATTATCTAAGCATTCTGTACTCATTTGGCTAAGTTGTTACGATAGCAGTTTTTTAATCTTCGTGATTATTACGACAATCGCACTAATAATTTTGTAACCCTCATTGTCAGGCAGATTGGTGACATACTCAAACCATTTTCCCTCTGTATAATTTTTTGCTTTTCCTTTTAATTCGTAGCCAACGCACGCTTTTTCCCATTCTTTGTTCCAGACAACTAAAGAAACATTATCATTATATTTTAGATTCTTTATTGACTCATGGATATGCGAATTGGATATCACAATTTTACCCTCCACAACTTTAACACAAGCTACCGCAATATTGTGCGGCTTTCCATTTTTACCAATGGTCGCAAAACCGATCGCATTGGATTCTATTAATTGCTTTAGCCCAGATGAAATCATATTTTTTATTAAGTAAATGAATAATTTTCATACCCCCTAAATCTTCCCGATAAAATCCCCAGCCTATAACAAACGCCTTCGCTCACAATCTATTCCTGCCCATGTCTTGTCGGAGGTACTGTGGTTGTCTGGCCAATCTGACCTGTCGGAGAGACAGCTGATGTACTTGCATTGCCCATTAAACTAGGCCTACTGGCAGCCCCACGTCCTCCGTTGCCAGACGCCATAAGCCTTATGAATCTGCTTACTTCTGCTTGGCCGCCTTCTATTTGCCTTAAAAGCTGTTCATAGCCGTAATTAAATTTAGCCAGCATTCTTTCGTCTTGATCGTCTAATATTGATTTTTTAACTTTTTCGTAACAGGACTTAAAATCTTCGAAAAAACACTTGGCATCTATATTCAAATATTCTCTGCCGTCCTTTTCGTGTAATTCGAAATGGTTCTCGCCGGACTTCGTCACTGAAATGCCAGCTTTAACAAGAAAAATATGCGCCGTTCCGTGTCTGACCGTCCTATATACCATGGTATTTGCCCCTTCATAACACGGCTTTTCCTGTTTGAAATAATTTTCCCAGAAAAAATTAAAAGCCTCTTCTTGCGTCTTTCTGGAAACCAATAAGCCCATCAATTCTATGCCCGCAACGACTGAATGCACCGCAGGATAACCTAAACCGCCGCGATCTCTCTGACCGACTTCATTTACCATTGTTTCAAGATCGCCGATTAAATAACGGTCTAATAAGTCAAAAAGGGCTTTACCCTTTTCAACAATTTCACTTTTTTCTGCTTCTGTCATATTTTTAGTCTATATTTCGAATCCCGGGTGGGTTCGGGATTTTGCTAATTTCGACAATCCCTGATTCTCGGCTTGGTTAAGCCAAAACTCGTGTCTGCACGATAAAAAATATTGTTGGCTGGGGAGGCAGGATTCGAACCTGCGCATCCAGGGACCAAAACCCTGTGCCTTACCACTTGGCTACTCCCCAATGCATTCCACCACCGCTAATTCCAGGGGCAGTTGGGGGAAATCAGCGGATTTGATTTGGTTTTCTGCCTGGATGAAAAGATGGATTGTTTTGATTAAATCTGCCTGGGAAAACAGATTTCCTTGGCTTATTATGACATCTTTCTGTTCTTTAGTCAATTCAGCGGCTGCCAGTTTGGCTAAATCAGGGTCAACTTTGAGGATGAGCATTTTTCTTAAATAACCGACCAGGGATTTGCTGAATTGGACTAAATCATAGCCCTGGCTGGCTACCTGGTTAATGTGAGAAATGGCCTGGGCATTTTTCTTTTCAGTCAGATACTGAATCAAATCCTGAACTGCTTTGATGTCAGTTACTCCTAAAATGGCCTGGACTTCCTCCAAGGTTATTTTCTTATCCTCCATGGCCATAATCTGACCAAGTAAACTCTCGCCATCACGAATAGAGCCATCGGCATTCAAGCCAATCAGTTCCAGGGCGGGTTTTTCAATGGATACTTTTTCCTGCTGGGCAACCCAGTTGAGACGCTCCGCAATCTTTTCCAGAGTCAGCTTGTGAAAATCAAACCGCTGGCAGCGGGAAATGATTGTCTGGGGAACTTTGTGGACTTCGGTAGTGGCTAAAACAAAAATAGCATGGGCGGGCGGTTCTTCCAGGGTTTTGAGCAAAGCATTAAAGGCCTCGCGGGTTAATTGATGGACTTCATCGATTATAAAGACCTTGTATTTGAGATTGCTCGGGCTGAATTTAATGCCATCGCGCAATTCCCTGATTTCATCAATCCCCCGGTTAGAAGCTGCATCAATTTCAATCAAATCCATGGATTTGCCCTGATTGACTTCCTGACAGGCCTGACATTTATTGCAGGGTTCAAAGCTTTTTTGCTCCAGACAATTGACTGCCTTGGCTAATAAGCGGGCAATGGTCGTTTTGCCGGTGCCGCGCACTCCGGTAAAAAGATAAGCATGGGCTACCTTATTCATAGTCAAAGCATTGGTCAGGGTCTTGATAATATGCTCCTGATTGACTACTTCTTTAAAGGTTTTTGGGCGATATTTGCGGTATAAAACAAGGTTTTCCATCGGTCTTAGTATAGCAGATTTGGAGAAAATTAAAAGCCCTGGGTTTAAGCCCAAGGCCGTTAAAAGGAACAAGCAAGATTAGTTTATTTTCCAAAAAGCTTTTCAAATTTCATCAGCTGTATTAGCTGGCTTTAAATCTGTTTCTGGCACAGCTGTCATTTTTTTAAGAATCCTTTCAAATTCCATTAGCTCAGCCAGTTCTGTCCGAATGTGTTTCTGACATTTTTGCCAGTTTTTTTCCAAATCAACTTCTACTCCTCTGTCTAGCAGGTGCTTAATATTGCGCCAGTTCTCCTGCCAGAGAACGACAACTTCTATAACTTTGCGATGAATCGTTTTGTGTGGAATAAGAGACCCCCATCGAACACGTCTTGTATTGCGAAACTCCAAACCCTTTATTTTGTATCTATCCTGTACCGGACCGCTGCTCTGAACGCCGACCATGATAACGTCAATATAAGACTGCTCATAAGCTTTGACATTCTGAAAGAGTGAAGGGGCCCAGAAATAGGAAACAAACTTTTCCGGGTCTGAAAGATATTCAATATCCCCTCCGCTTATCTGAAGATAGAATCGACATTCAGCCAAATGTGCACGAACCTTATTAAAAATGAAGGTCCTCCTTTTCTTTTTCATTTCCTCCCATTCTAAACCGCTTTGACCATCCTGGACAAAAAAACCACGATCCTCTTTGTCCAGCCTGAACATTGCATCCTCCTCATGGGCATAAGCGGAAAAAATCCGGCTGTCGCCCTTAAAGGCATGTAAGACAACTTGGGTAGTCCCGTATTCCCGGATTTCTACAGGATGAAGAGAAAACCTGTTATAAATCTTGAAAAACTCTAAAAACATCTTTCCCGGATGTGGCAGTACATCTAAAACTTTTTCCATTCCAGGAAATGCCATTTCAGGGAACCTGTCCTGTTTTTTATCTTCCATAACTACTCCTTTCCAGAGAAAGTGACCTGCCTTTCTCCGCAACCCTAAGGTTGCTCAAATTGAACAAAGGGAACTTGTCCTTTGCCTTTCTTGCTTATTCCTTTTTGAAAAAACTAAAAACAGCATAGCATGTTTGGCTGTTTTGTCAATGGGAAATAAAAACGCCTGGCAAGGTTTGCTCGCCAGGCAAAAATATTTAAGGGAAAAATCTGGGGAAGGGGTCTTTTTGTCTTTCGCCTCTAACAGATGACAATCCTCCGAAGGCCATTGTCCTTAATCTACTCAATTCCCTTTCAGTGGTATTTCCTCTTTTCCTGGCTGAAGCATAGGCCTGGCCAGGATGAGCTTTTTTTCGTTTTCCTCCGACTCCTCTGGTTTGACTGCCGAACTTCTTGTCTTTCAAACTGGGGGGCATTGACATTCTTTCCTCCTTTTCGCTTGTTTTTGTTAAATGACTATTTAATATACCTTATATAAAGAACTGTTATGAGTCAATCCTTGGCAATAATCAAGGCCCGGCCTCAAAACCTACGGCCTTGAGTACGACCTGAATTAAGGTTCGGTCTCTCGAATACGACCTTGCCTCCGGCAAGATCGTAGTTCTCGAGGCCAAACCTTACGTAGCTCTTAATGTCAAACCTAAAAAAGATAAGTTCTTGAGGTCAAACCTTACTGTTTATCGGTCATTTTTTGAAGACAATAAACTTGTAGCCAATGAAGTTCCAGATGAGAGAGACAGCCGTGGCAATAGCTTTGGCTAAATTGGCCCAGAGCTCCGGGGACAGACCGAATAATGACGGAATAAAAGTGGTAATTCCGTAGACGATGCTGCTGTTAATAGCCAAACCAATCAAGGTAACGACAATAAACTGGGAGAATTCTTTAGCCACCACAGCCGGCTGTCCAGCTTCCTTGGCACGAAAAGTCCAGTATTTATTCCAGAAATAGCTGTTGATTACAGCTACGCTGAAAGATATGGCATTAAGCAGAAAAATCCATTTGCCTTTGTAAATGCCGGTCATCCAGAGCAAAAGATTAAGAACGGCAAAATCAATGCCTGTGTTGAGAAAGCCGATAACAATGAATTTGCTGAATTGTTTGATTAGAGGTTGCATAGTAATTAAGGTCGTGGTAATCAAGGTAATCAAGGCCCGGCCTCAAAACCTACGGCCTTGCCCAACGATGTTTTTTG
>CAZGZU010000017.1:0-18467 GCA_964529855.1 uncultured Candidatus Saccharibacteria bacterium
GATAAACGGCTATCATCCGGGTGATACTGCTGGTAATCACCGGCATTTCCAGAACCAGGTCGGCCTGACTAAGACCGGTCAGGGGACGAGTGACCGGGTCTTCGGCCAAAACAACGGCCATTGCCCGCCTTTGATAATTCTGCCAAGCTAAACCACTCAGGGGACTAATTTCTTCCTCTGATTGCGCCACGAGACCGGCTGTCTGACTGTCTATCTGAATTGTCCGGCTGGCTTGCTGCCAAACAAAAATTAGCCCTAAGGCTAAAATGGACAAAGAAAAAATCACTACAATTTTACGTTTTAATCCAGTCATTTTAAATTTAAAGATTACTTTTTCAAAACCTCGTTAATTTTCCTGATAACTTCGTCGGGCGTAAAATGAGCTTTAATCAGATAATCATTGGCTCCCAATCTAAGTCCTCTTTCAACCTCTTCTTTCTGGCCCAGATTGCTTAAAATGATTACGGGAATCTTTGCGGTCTGGGGTTCCTGCTTAAGCTGTTTGAGAACCTCAAAACCATCTATACCCGGCAGAACCAGGTCCAATAAAATCAACTGAGGTAATTCTTCTTTAATCTTCTTCAAGGCCTCGCCCCCTTCAATAGCCGCCGTTGTCTTAAACCCCTGGAGCTTTAATTTACGAACCAAAAGCTCGCGCAGGAATTTATCATCTTCAACGATAAATATATATGTCTTGCCTTTTTTATCTTCTGAATTATTGGCCATAGAAATTATGAAATATGAAACTTTATTTATGTCTCATCTTTCCCCCTCCTTATGTTTTTAATTGTTTTTTAACTTTATCAATTACGTCTTGGGGCGAAAAATCTGTCTTAATCAGCCAGTCACTTACTCCCAATTCCCTGGCCCGGTCCAGTTCTACGGGCTGACCGGAATTGGAAATAATGATAATGGGCACGCCTCTGAGTTTTTCATCCTTGTTAATCTCTTCTATCAGCTCAAAGCCGCCCATTTTAGGCATAACAATATCCAAAAGGATTAAATCCGGCCGCTCGGCTTTTAGCTTAGCCAACCCCTCCTGACCGTCCCTGGCAACATCAACCTGATAACCTTCCTGGGTTAATTTTTTGGACAACAAATCAAGTAATATTGCCTCGTCTTCAATTATGAGAATTTTTGTCATGATTCATTCTCCACATTATCCTATCATATTTAATTAAAATTGTCACCTCTTACTTTAGGGGCAGGCTGAAATAGAAAGTGGAGCCTTTGTCTTCCTTACTCTCAAACCAAATCTTACCGCCATGGGCCTCAATAATATTTTTGCAAATAAACAAACCCAGGCCGGTTCCTTCGGTTTCTGATTTAACGGCATTGTCTGCCCTGAAGAACTTGGCGAAAATTCGCTCCTGCTGCGCCTTGGGAATACCGATGCCCGTATCTTTAATCATCACCTCTATATCCTTCTTACCGCCTTTAACGGAAACAATTACCTGACCCTCCGGCTTATTAAACCTGACAGCGTTATCCAATAAATTTTGAATAACCAAATTCATTTTCTCTTCATCAACTCTAAGCTTAGGCAAAGAAGTTTTGGGCTTTTTAAAGACAACTTTAAGTTTCCGGTCTCTAATCGCTTCGCTTAAATTACTAATGGCTTTTTCAATCATTTTTATCAGGGACTGCATGGTTAGATTGAAAATGAAGCGCCCCTCTTCAATGCGGGCCACGTTCAGCAGGTCGTTAATTAAGGTAATCATTCTTTCATTGCTGTTATAGCTCTTCTTTAAAAACTCCCTCTGCTCCTCGGAAAGCTTGCCCACATCGCCATCCAGAAGCAATCGCAGAGACCATTTAATGGCTGAGAGAGGCGTCCGCAATTGATGGGCAGCAATGGAAACGAATTCGGTCTTGAGTCGGTCAACCTCTTTTTCCCGGGAAATATCATGAAGAATAATCATCAAGCCGACGATTTCTTTATCAACGGCCACTGGAGCAATGGAGACCTGAAAAAATCTTCTGAACGGCTCTTTCAGAACTAATTCATACTTTTGGCCGGTCCATTCAATTTTTTGACCAAGCACCTGATAAAGCCGGTTTAGATTCGGCAAATCAACAACTTCCTCTATTTTTTTGCCAATGAGCTCTTCTTCTTTCGCTCCCAAAATTCTCTCGGCTTCGGGATTAATCAAGCTAATCTTTTTTTCTCTGTCAAAAACGACCAATCCGTCAGTCAAACTGCTTAAAGCGGCTCTGGTTTTGTTTCTTTCCTCTTCAATTATTTCTTTGGCCTCCTGGGATTCTTCCAACGTCTTAACCAGCCTCTGTCTGGCTTCATCCAACTCCCTGGTTCTGGCAACTACCTTTTCCTCCAGCCCCTCCTGGGATTTTTTAATTTCCGTTATATCAGTTACGGCCAAAAAACAACCCATGATATTCCCCTGATGGTCTTTTCTTTCCGCTCCAGAAACATTGACCGGCACCTTTTTCTTGGTCCGTGTGACCAGAACCATCTCCTGAGCCTTGGCTGTTCCCTGCTTTAAAATGCGGCTAAAAAACTTCTCTGCTATTTTTTTGTCTTCAAATAAAAATTCAATTTCCCGGCCAATTACTGATGCCTCATCATAGCCGGTTAAATCCCTGGCCGCCTGATTAATATCAACGATAATGCCGCTGGGATTAAGAGTAAAAATAGCCAGCGGCAGAAAAACGGAAAACTCCTCAATGTATCTTTCCAGGTTCTCCAAATCCTCCTTGGCTCGCTCTGATAAAAAATGTTTTTCTTCCTGTTCCATTTTATTTTCCCCCCAAAAAGACAAAAATATTACTGCCATTCAATAACGAATTCGTGGTAATCGTCTCCTTTAAACATGCACTTGATCTCTTTTATGGTCATCTTTTCAGTCCTGACAACCAACCGGGCAATCGCCTTAAAATATCCCTTGAAATACATGCAAAAAACCGGATGTATTTTAAAATCTTTAAGATGAATGACCAAACGCTTGCCTTCTATATCAACCACCGGCGCTTCCAGTTTACCGACCGAATAATGCTCTTGCCAATATTTACTGCTCTCCTTAAACGTTTTTTCCAATGATACAAAATAGGGCAAAAGCATCTTAACAATAAATGAATATTTGGGAGCGGCCTGACCCATGGCCGATATCTCTTTTTCTCCCCAGTTAAAAGTCTGCTGGATAACCAACAAAGACAATGTCCGCCAACTTAAGGGATACCAGCCGGTTGCTCTAAACTCCTTGCCGTATTTAATGGGCTGGCCGGTTTCTTTTATGGCCGCCTCCAGCATCTTCATTCCTTTCTCTCCTTTGGTTTCTAAAACATATCGGCCGTCGGTCCGAAAAACCACCCCTCTGACCTTGCCTTTTATTTTTAATATTTCGTCGATTTCCTGCTTGGTTAACATAAATTATATTAATATTTTAACCTCATTATATCACTGACAATCTCTTTATTAAAGTTTTAAATTCTAATTTTTCCAATAATTTAATTACCCTGGCGCGGTTAAATTTACCCCAGCGGCATTTTTTTAAATCAAACTCAAAAGGCACGTCTTGCTTGATGGTGGCTAAATACTTGCTAAAAAAGGCCTGCTCTTTGTATTCCAGCAATCTGGCTCTAAGCTTGGGATTCAGGTCGCTGCTTTCCAGCTTCTGATAAAGCTTCTCCAGGCTGCCGAATTTCTTAACCAATTCCAGAGCCGTTTTCTCGCCAATGCCCGTCACTCCGGGAATATTGTCCGAGGGGTCGCCCTTAAGTCCTTTCAGGTCAATAATCTGTTCCGGCTTCAGCCCGTAACGTTCCTTAATGGCTGCCCGGTCATAGATAATCGTATCTTTAATGCCTTTTTTAGGCGTATAGACCTTTGTTTGTTTGTTAACCAACTGCAGAGTATCCAAATCACCGGTAACAATAATATTGGACAACAATGGCCTGACCCTGGAAATCTTGGAAACAATCGTCCCAATAATATCATCCGCTTCAAAGCCCGCCTTTTCGTAAACGGGAATGCTCAGGGTCTTAACTATTTCTTTAATCCTGGGAATCTGGTCATACAGTTCCTGGGGCGGCTTAACCCGCTTGGCCTTATACTCCTTATACTCAACGTCGCGAAAAGTCGGCCCGGCCAAATCAAAAGTGGCGGCCAGATAATCCGGCTTTAAATCCTGAATAACCTTAAAAAGAATGCTGACAAACCCGTAAACGGCATTGACCAGCTGGCCTTTTTTGGTTTTTAAAGGCGGCAAAGCATGATAAGCCCGATGAACCAAAGCATTGCCGTCAATAAGAATGAGTTTTTTCATATTAAATTACCTGATAGCCCTTTAATATTCTTCTGGCTTGTTCGGCATCTTTAAACAAAAAGGAATTAATGCCCAGTTTATTAGCCACTTCAATATTTTCCTGGTCGTCATCGAAATAAAGACACTCGGCCGGCTGGAGTTGATTCTCTGATAATATTTTAGCAAAAGATTTATTGCTTGATTTCAAAAATCCTATCTGCCAGGAATAATAGGTCTTATCAATCACCTCTCTAAAAAAATTAAATTTTTGTTCCAGATAATCAGTTCTTTCTTTAAAATTATTAGATAAAATAAATATTTTAATATCTTTGCCCTTAACTTCTTTAGCTAAGGTAATCATTTCGGGGTTGTCTTTCTCATCCTCAAACCAAAAATCAAAAAATTCATCTCTGGTTAAATTAACTCCCCATTCTTTTAAATAGGGCTGCCAATAAGAAAAGGAATTGCCTGCCTTGGACAACTTCGCCTTGGACATAACGTCTTTTAAAGCCAGGAGGAATCTTTGTTTGGGAATATTGAATCTTTCCTCAAATCTTTCGCTCATCCAACGACTCTGAACAAAGACCCCGTCTAAATCGAAAATAATTGCTTTAATCATAAAAAATTCTCCGTTTGTTTTCACCTAAATGTTCAAATCTTATCCAAAGAGTATTAGCAGGCAGGATTTTTTTAACTTTTTCCGCCCATTCAATAACAACAATGTTCCGGGGATGACTAAGAATTTCCTTAAAGTCCAAATCAAGTAAATCTTTGGGCTGATTAATCCGGTAACAATCAATGTGAAAGAAAGACGTCATTGCGAGCCCCGACATTAGGTCGGGGCGTGGCAATCCCCTAGTTATTTTACGGGATTGCTTCGTCGGTCGCCTCTGACGACCTCCTCGCAATGACAAAGGGATCTGATATCTTCTCATAATAACAAAGGTCGGGCTGGTCATTGGCTCTTTCAGGCCAAGGCCTTTGGCCATTCCCTGAATAAAAGTAGTTTTGCCACTGCCTAATTCACCCTCTAAACCGATAACCAAGGCATTTTTTCTGCCTGAATGACTCTTGACTATTTCTTCAGCCAAAATCCTCCCTATTTTCTGCGTGGTTAAGGCGTTTTCCGTAATAATCTCTGATGGGACGGGTTTCATATTAAAAATTCTCTGATTTAAGTATACTACAATTGACCAGAAGGACAAAATAGCATACACTTAAGATAAATTATGACTACCCCTACTGACAAAACCAAAGAGCTCCAGGAAAAACTAGTTGAACTTAAACATCAGGAAGAGGAAAAAAGGAGTCAGCAACTGGCCGACAAGTTTAACCTGCCCTATCTTGACCTCCGCATAACGCCCGTTGACCCTAATGACCTGGCTATTTTACCAAAAGAAAAAGCCCAGCAAGGCAATCTTTTAGTTATTAAAAAAACCGGCCGGCTCTTGCGACTGGCCGTTAAGGACCCCGGAGACCCCCAGGCCCAACAAATCATTAAAGACCTTCAGCAACAGGGATTTGAATGCAAACTTTTTATCACTTCTTTAAGCGGCCTGCAAAAAGGCTGGCAAGGTTACAAGGCAATCACCCCGGAGGCGGTCTCTTTGCGGGGTGTTTTTGTTATTCAAAACGAAGAACTGAAGAAATTTAAAAAATCCCTGGCTACCATTGAAGAATTGAAAAAAGCCATTAGTACTTTATCAACCAGCCAGCTTTTATCCATTCTCCTGGCCGGAGCCATTGAAATGCAGGCCTCGGACATTCATCTGGAGCCGACCAAACAAGGCATCCGATTGCGTTATCGGATTGACGGTCTGCTTCAGGACGTGACTGATTTTCCGCAAAAGGATTATCATTTTCTCCTTTCCAGAATTAAAACTCTTTCTGACATGCTGCTTAACGTACACGATGTCAGTCAGGACGGCCGCTTTACCGTTAAAATTATTGATAAAACCAAAGAGATAAAGAACATTGATATGAGGGTCTCTGTTTTGCCCAGTGGTTACGGAGAAAGTATTGTTATGCGCCTCTTGGGGGTGGCGGCTGTCCAGTTAAAGCTTAATGATTTAGGCATCAGACCAGAACTGTTCAAGATCATTGAAAAGCAAATCAAACGGCCCAATGGCATGCTTCTGACCACCGGACCAACCGGCTCCGGCAAAACAACCAGCCTTTATGCCTGCTTGAATTACGTCAATAAACCGGGCAACAAAGTCATCACCGTGGAAGACCCTATTGAATATCGTCTGGAAGGAATTACCCAGACAGGCATTAGTCAGCGCAAAGGACAGACCTTTGCCAAGGCCTTGCGGGCCATTGTCCGGCAGGACCCGGATGTCCTGATGATTGGCGAAATCAGAGATGAGGAGAGCGCCGAAATCGCCGTCCAGTTTGCCTTAACCGGCCATCTGGTTTTTTCCACCATCCACGCCAATGAGGCGGCCGGAGCCATTCCCCGACTGATTGGCATGAAAGTAACTCCTGACTCTCTGGCTTCCTCGCTTAATCTGGCCATTGCCCAAAGATTGGTTAGAAAACTTTGCCCGGCTTGCAAAAAAGCCCAGCAACCGAACAAGACAACCGCTAACCTGGGTAAAAAAATCCTTGACTCTATTCCTTCAAAATCCGGCCTTAAAATCCCCAAGAAAATATCCTTTTTTCAGGCCAAGGGATGCTCCAAGTGCCACGGTCTGGGCTATCAGGGAAGAATCGGCGTTTTTGAATTCTTAGACATCAGCGAACCAATTAAAAAACTGATTCTCAAAAAGGCAGCTGCTTTTGAAATCCAGAAACAGGCCCAAAAACAGGGCATGATTACCCTGATGCAAGATGCTCTTTTAAGAGCGGCTGAAGGCATTACCAGTCTGGAAGAGGTAGAAAGAGTGATTGGGCCTTTAAGTGCCGCCAAACCGTAAACCAAACAAAAAATGTTAGACAGCAATGTCTAACATTTAACTTAACATCCACTAACCTGTAGGCAACGACTCTCTGCCTGAGAACAGAGAGAAAAGGTTTTCCGAGGAATACCCCAGTCGGAACCAAGATATCCAAAAACTAAGAGAAACCCCCATCGAACCCGATTATAAAAATTGAGCCCTTATTGCCTACAGATTAGTAGAAGTTAAAAAAGGACTGGCTTATTAAGCTTGTCCTCCTATCATCAATAATAGCAAATTGTTACGAAAATGTCAAGCCCTGTAGTCACTCCCAAGCAATTGAATGAAGACCGCTATCTGGATTCAACTCTGCGACCCCGCTCTTTTGAGGAGTATATGGGTCAGCAGAAAATCAAAGATAATCTTCATATTCTCATTGAAGCGGCCAAAAAAAGAGGTGAAGCCATTGACCACCTTCTTTTATGCGGTCCCAGCGGTCTGGGGAAGACCAGTTTAGCCCATATTATTGCCAAAGAAATGGGAGTTAACATTAAAATTACCTCCGGGCCGGCCATTGAAAAGGTGGGTGATTTGGCTTCTATTCTAACCAATCTGCAGCCCGGTGACATTCTTTTTTGCGATGAATCGCACCGCCTTAACAAGACCATTGAAGAAACATTATATCCGGCCATGGAGGACTTTGTTCTGGATATTATCATTGGCAAAGGACCTTCGGCTCGTACTCTCCAACTGGAACTCCCCCGTTTTACTTTTATTGGAGCGACCACCCGCCTGGGACTCATCTCCTCGCCTTTAAGAAGCCGGTTTGGCGCTACCTACCGCCTAAACTTCTATGAACAACCGGATATTGAAAAGATTATTGCCCGCTCTGCCCGCATTCTTAAGGTAAACATTGACCAGGACCAAGCATTGAAAACCATTGCCCAGTCAGCCCGCCAGACACCGCGGGTGGCCAATCGTCTGCTTAAAAGAGTCAGGGATTACAGCCAGGTCAGAGCTGACGGAATTATCAATACTCAAACAGCCCAGGAAGCCCTTAAAATGCTGGAAATAGACGAGCTGGGATTAGAACCAGCTGACCGCCGGCTGTTGCGAATGATGATTGAAAAATTTAATGGCGGACCAGTCGGCTTACAGGCCCTGGCCGCGGCCAGTCAGGAAGAACCGGAAACTATTGCTGATGTCCATGAGCCCTATTTGCTCCAGCTGGGCTTTTTAGACCGGACGCCCCGCGGCCGCATTGCCACCAAACTTGCCTATAACCACCTCAACCTTAAATACAGCCAGGAAGAACAGGACAAACTACTTTAAAAAACCAAAACCAACCAAACCAAAAACCTGCTCCTTGAAGCAGGTTTTTTTTAGTGAAAAGATTATTCTCCTCTGTATCTTAAAAGATTCCCCAATTGGTCGGCCAGACATAGTCAGGCAGAAGATTATATCGCCAAGCCACATAACCGGCTGCTGCCAGAACAACAATAATTATCAGGATAATAAGCCAGACCAGCCGTTTGGATTTTTTGGGTCCGTTTTTGGATCCGGCTGATAAGGCCTGCTTAACGTCGTTTTCCGGCCAGCCCGCCTTTGATAAATCCTGTTTAATCTGTCCATCGGTCATTTTTGCCCTTTTAGCTTGTTTAATATAGTTGTCCAGCTGTTGATTCATATGTCTTAATTCTACCATAAATCTAAAATTAAAAAAGTGGATAAGTGCGAATTAGGACGTTTAGTCCTTTACTTTATTAACTCCTTTTTTTCTATCTAGCTCACCATATAAGTAATAGCCGTTCTTTTTAGCCCAGGCATTATCAGGATCCGGTCCTTTGCCTAACGAATATTTTTCTTTCCATAAGGCAACTTCACATTTAGCATTTAGAGGAACATCAAAGAAGATGACATCTTTGCCAACAATATGTTGAGCTGGTAAGTCAGTTCTTTTGTCAGCTACCCAGTAACTGCATCCTACATAACCGCCTTTTGGAACATTTGCCATAACTCTTATCCCGGCTTTTCCGCAAGCCCAAACTCTCACCCAATCAGATATCTTGGTAGAAGTACTTCCAGGTGCAGCGGGTTTCTCGCCGATATATATGGTAGCGGGAAACTTCTTAATTTCAATCTCTCCATATATACTCGACACAATTTTTTCGAAATACCAGTCCATGATAAAACCGTGTAAAACATCGCCATTTCTTAGAATAACATCAGCCGCATAATGATATTCTTCCTTATGCCATGATCTTGATTTTTCTTTTACCGATAATCCTAAGAGTACTATTTTGTCTATATTCTTCTTAATCGGTATTTTTAAAACTCCAATATTTTTATCCGTTATCCTCAAATATGGCAGCCGATCCCAAGTGCCCTGAATTTCTCTGCCTCCTATTTCCACTGTTACACGAACTCCAGCAGAAATTACAGGCGTGGTAATTCCAAATAAAACCATTGCTACTATGATACTAATAATTAATCTTTTCATCACAATACCTCCTATTCTTTGATTTAGTTTTTAAACAACACTTGCTTATTTTTATTTTAAAAAACAATCTAATTTCTTATTCGTTATCACATATTTATCGATATGTCAAGAAAATGGGGACAAAGGCTTCAGAAATAACGGGACAGAAAACAACAGCGTGATATAATAGGAACATGATTAAAAATTATTTTGACAAAACTATCCTTCCCTGTCTTTTTGTATTAATAGGGCTTTTTATTTTCCCAAATTTCTGCTTCGGGGCAATTAATGAATTGATTATTAATGAGATTATGTATGATTTATCTGGAAGTGATAATAAGCACGAATGGATAGAAATTTTAAATACTTCTGATACGAAAATTGATTTAACTGGCTGGAAATTCAATGATGGAAGTAATCATGTTTTAAATGAACCACCTAAAAATGGCGGGCAGGGCTCACTTGAAATATCAGCCGGTGAATATATAATCCTGACTGGCGACGCTATAACTTTTTTAACTGACCATCCAGGATTTTCTGGAACAGTTATTGATACGGTAATGAGTCTCAATAATACCGCCGCTACTTTGAAAATTATTGATTCAGAAGCTAATGAAGTTGATTCAATTAGCTATGAAAGTGCCTGGGGCGCCAAGGGCAATGGGAAGACTTTAGAAAAAATCGATGCTCTAGACGCGAATAGTCAAAATAATTGGCAAGAAAGCGTGCCTGATGGAGGAACGCCCGGAGCTTTAAATAGCAGCGGGGAAGAAAGCCCGCCAGATGAAGAACCGGAAGTTAACGGCTGGATTCCAACAACCACGACCCATCGACCGCCTGTTGCTCATGCCGGCTCTGATACGTCTGCGCTGGTCAATCAGGAAATATTTCTTGAAGCCAGCCAGTCCTATGACCCGGACAATGACCCGCTGACCTATTTCTGGAACTTTGGCGACGGGGCAACCGATACTCAGGAAAAAACCAGTCATACTTATCTTTATCCCGGGCAATACATCGTCAGTTTAATGGTCAGTGACAAGGAATTTTCCGATTTGGACATTATCATAATTAATATTTACAGTCCTTCAATAATCATCAGCGAATTTATGCCTGTGCCAGCTGAATCAGAGGAGGAAAATGAATGGATTGAATTATTCAACCAGAGCAGTCAAGTAGCTAATTTAACTGGCTGGCAATTAGATGACCAGGAAGATGACAGTTCGCCTTTTCTTTTCCCGGCTAACAGTTTAATCGGCCCTGAACAATTTCTGGTTATGAGACGACCAATAAGCCAGATAGCTCTTAATAATGATAATGACCAGGTTCGCTTGATTTATCCTGACGGCTCAATAGCCACTGAAGTAAGTTATCTGGCGGAAAACAAAGAAGGGCTGGCCATTGCTTTTGACGGACAGGACTATTTTTGGACTGAAATCCCCACTCCTGGCGCAGCTAATATTATCAGTTCAATTGATTTAGAAAATGAAAATCTCTCCAGTAATAATCCCCAACCAATTATTGAAGAAACCCAAGAATTGCCGGAAATTTTAGCTCAAACCAATCTTAATCAAAGCCAGGAATTCTCTGCTCTTAATCCAATCATCCCGGAGAATGAATCAACCGCAGACCAATCAAGTAAGCTGGACATATCAGACCTTGGAGAACAAGCTCCGGCTGCTTTAGGACAAACAGTTCAAGCAAGTTCAAAAGCCAACCTGATTCTCCTGCTCTCCATAATCATAGCTGGTTCTTTGCTGGCGAGCTGGTTGTTAATTTCAATAAGACAAAGACTAAAAAAATAAATGTTCATTGACAAAACAATGTGTTATCTCTAATATGATTTATTAAAGAATAAAAAACCTGATAAACAAAAAACAGACATACAGAAAGGAGGATAGGATGTCCAAAAAGTCTAAGCGACGAGGGATAAGACAAAGAAGGAATTGGAAGAATGTAGGAAACATCAGGGAAGTAAGATTTCAATGGAATCCTCATAATGGCATAATACGAGGCAAAGCCCCAAAAGGTACTTGGCGCCAGCTCAGGGATTGCCCGCCAATTTCCACTAAAGCGGAAGCAATAGAGAGAATTAAAGACCTTGAAAGAAACCTTAAAAGAAGCGAAGAAGGCATAGAGAGTATAATGCTTCATCTGGCGCCACCGCCCCCAAAGAGGGAACCGCTCAAACCGGTCTACCGGGAAGAACCAATAGGGAGAACCTGGCCTGACAGATGGGGAGAAACTCCTTCAAACGTACTTGACAGACCATTCGGGCGAAGCAGCTTTTAAAAACAAATCCAACGCCAACAAGCAGGCCGAGATGCAGAAAATCTCGGCCTTTTTCATTGACACTGCTTCTTTATCAATAGTATGATTAAGATATTATGTCAGGGCATTCGCATTGGGCCGGTATAAAACATAAGAAAGCCATTACTGATGCCAGGCGGGGTAAGGTCTTTAGTAAAATATCCCGCCTTATTACTATAGCGGCCAAAGAAAAAGGCGGCGACCCGGAAACCAACCCTAAATTAAAATTAGCCATTGAAAAAGCCAAGGAGCTTAATGTTCCCAAAGAGAACATTGAACGAGCCATTAAACGGGGAACCGGTCAGCTGGCTGGCGCCCAAATGGAGGAATTTATTTATGAGGCCTATGGACCGGCTGGTGTGGCAGTGATTATTGAAGGGATTACTGATAATAAGAACCGGACGCTGGCTGAAATCAAACATGTTCTGGGACGTTTTGAGGGCAAACTGGCTGAAGCAGGCAGCGTTAAGTATCTTTTTGATAAAAAGGGCGATGAATGGCTGGCCAAGTATCCTCTGGAAATCACTGATGAGAAGAGTAAAACCCAGCTTGAAAAACTTTTTGAGGCCCTGGATGAGAATGAGGACGTTCAGGACATTTATTCCAATTTAAAAACATGATTATTTTAGGCATTGACCCGGGCAGCGCTATAACCGGTTACGGTTTTATCAGGAAGAATATAAATAAGCTGGAATTGATTGATTATGGCTGCATCAGAACCGAAACAAATCTTTCCACTGCTCAACGACTTAGAAAAATAGACGAGGAATTAGCCAAACTGATTAAAAAATACCGACCGCAGACCATAGCTGTGGAAGATATCTTCTTTTTCAAAAACCTCAAAACAGCCGTTAAAGTCAGCCAGGCCCGCGGAGTTATCCTGGCCGGGGCAGCCCGTTTGAAAGTGCCAATAACGGAACATACTCCTTTACAGGTCAAACAAGCAGTGGCCAGTTATGGCCGGGCTGACAAAAGTCAGGTCCAGAAAATGGTCAAATTATTGCTTAATCTGGAACAAATACCCAAACCAGATGACGCGGCTGATGCCCTGGCCGTGGCTATCTGTTGCGCCAACTCTATTCAAAATCCCAAACACCGAGCCCCGTAGCACAAGACAATTGTCCTACGGAATTTGGAATTTGCGATTTTAAAAAAATATGTCTTTCCTCACCCAATATATCATCAACCAGGGAGTGCCCCAGGAAACGGTCATTTTACTTTTAATGCTGCCTATTGTGGCAACAATTATTGCTTTTGCCCGTCAGGTAATCGGCATCAGAGGATTTGGCATTTATACTCCCTTGATTATTTCCTTTGCTTTCCTGGCCACTGGATTAAAGTATGGCCTGATTTTCTTTATGACCATTCTTTTGGTGGGGACTTTGATAAGATTGCTGGTTAAACAATTCCGTTTGCTTTACTTACCCCGCATGGCTATTGTTTTAACCATAGTTGCTTTGGCTATTCTGGTCGTTTTCTGGCAGGCCGCCTATATTGGCCGGGCAGGGCTGGTTGCCGCCTCTATTTTCGCTGTCTTGATTATGGTCACCCTGGTTGAAAAATTCGTGGTTGCTCAAATTGAACGAGGCGCCAAAAGAGCCATTCTTTTAACTTCCGAAACCCTGATGCTTTCCATTATCTGTTATTGGGTAGCCAGTTGGTCCTGGCTGCAAAATCTGGTCATGAATTATCCCCTCTGGATTATTTTAGGAACTATTATTATCAACGTCTTTTTGGGAAAATGGACTGGTCTGCGACTTTCCGAGTATTTCCGCTTCAGGGAAACCATCAAGCAAATTGAACTGCCCAAGAAGAAATAAAAGGCCCTAAAAGGCCGGACCTGAAAATATATATAAGGTTTGGCCTCGAGAACTACGATCTTGCCGAAGGCAAGGTCGTATTCGAGAGACCGAACCTTAATTAGGCCGTAGGTTTTGAGGCCGGGCCTTAAAAACTACGACCTTAAACCATGCTTGACTTCCTACAAAAATCCCGCTATATCCTCGGCTTGAATGCCCGTAATTTGACCTATTTACGGCCCTCTAATTCCCTGAGGGCTATTCGGATTGCTGATAATAAACTGCTGGCCAAGAGAATTCTCAAAAAAGCCGGCCTGCCTGTTTTGGAAACCTATGCCATTATCAAACGGGTTGAGGAAATGAAAACCTTTGGCTGGACTGATTTGCCGCCCACTTTTGTTCTCAAGCCCAATCGAGGACTGGGCGGCGAAGGCATCCTCATTGTCTATGGCCGCAAAAAGAAATTCCCTCATCCCTGGGTCAGGGCAGATAAAAGAGAAGTTCGGATTGATGACCTGCAAAATCACGTTCTTAACATTCTGGAAGGAAGTTTTTCGCGGACTTATTTACCGGACGTTGCTTTTTTTGAGGAACGGATTAAACTGCTTAAATTGCTCAAACCCTATTCCTTCCGGGGCATCCCTGACATCAGAATTCTTCTCTATAATTCAGTCCCCATTATGGCGGAATTGCGTTTGCCTACCCGGGAATCAGGCGGCAAAGCCAATCTTCACTTAGGCGGCCTGGGCGTGGGGATTGACCTGGGCACGGGCATTACCACCACGGCCATTCAGAAAGACCGCATAATTGAATATGCCCCGGGAACCAGATTATTGCTGCGTGGTATCCAGATTCCTGATTGGAAAGAAGTGCTTCGTTTAGCCATCCTTGCCCAGCAGACAACCCGTATTGGTTTTCTGGGCATAGACCTGGCCATTGACCGCGATAAAAGACCAATGATTTTGGAATTGAACGTCAGGCCAGGCCTTTCCATCCAGATTGCCAATCTGGCTCCTTTAGGCGACCGCCTCCAAAGAGTCAAAGGGCTCAAAGTTAAAACCATTACCAAAGGAGTCAAAATCGCCCAAGACCTTTTTGGCGGCGAAGTGGAAGAAGAAGTGGAAGAAATTTCCGGTCGCAAAGTAATTGGCATTAACGAACCGATTGACATCCTGGATGCTCAAAAAGAAAAATACCCGACCATGGCCAAGATTGATACCGGCGCTTACCGGACGACCATCTGCACCAGTTTGGCGGAAAAACTGGGCATTAACCAGGTAGTCGACTCTAAAAAAGTCAGAGGCGCCTTGGGAGCCGAAGAAAGACCAATTATTAATCTTTCTTTTGTCCTGGATAAACGACTGGTCACTACCGAGGCCTTTATGGCCGACCGGACTGAAATGAAATACGACATTATTGTCGGACGCCGCGATTTAAAAAGATTTTTGGTTGACCCGGCCAAAAACGTGTTTATGAGAAGCAGACCCCGCATCTCCTAAAATTTATGGTTATCAAGGACCCAGCCACTCTTAAGGAATGCTTCAGCCAAATCAAAACCCCTATTTTTGGCGTAGGGGTTTATGCTTTTAATCGGCTGGGCCTGGAAAACATTGTCAATAATTACCGCATTTTAGCCCTTCGTTACAGCCTGGACACTGAAGTGATTGAAAAAGACATAGAAATTTTCTCCCTGGAAAAAGGCATGGGCACCAAGCATATCCGCCAGCCCCGTAATGCCACGACAATTATCAGAGACCTCCGGACCAAAAAATATCTGGAGAAATTCCTCTCTCTTGGCCAGCCGGCCCTGCTTGTTTACAAACCTTCCCCTAAAATGGAAGAGGTCTGTCAGGAAAACAACTGGCTGCTTATTGCCAATCCTTCAGAGTTTGGCAAAGAGCTTTTTGAAAACAAAATCAAATTCCGGAAAATTCTTCAGGAAATGGATATACCTGTGCCTCCCGGAAAAATCACCTCGCTGGACAAACTGCACTATGGTCATCTGATGAATAAATATAGCCTGCCTTTTGTTATCCAGCATCCTACCAAAGGCGGCGGCAAAGGAACTTTTTTCATTAACAATCAGGAGGATTTTGAACAAGCCCTTAAAAAATTGAAAGCCAAAGAAGACGAGGAGGATGAAAAAACCATTATCCCGCCCAGCCAGGTCATTATCAGTCAATTCATCCAGGGGCCTTCGCCAAGTTTAACCGGCTGTGTTACCAAATCAGGCATCCTTTCCACTAACCTGCAATACCAGATTCTTGATATGCCCCAACTTTACAGTCCCAAGAAAGGCAATGGCCTTTTCTGCGGTCATGACTGGACCAGTTCCCGATTTCCCCAAAGCATTAATCAGCAGGCCTATGAGTATGTAGAAAAAATAGGGCAGTATTTTAAACAAAACAACTACGGCGGTATTTTTGGCCTGGATTTCATTTTAGACGAAAAAACCGACCAGCTTTACATCAGTGAATGCAATCCCCGCCTGGTCGGTTCCTTCCCTATTTTACCCATGAGCCAGGCCTTAAACAACGAAGTTTCCATTCTGGCCTGCCATGTTCTGCAGTTCTTAAACCATGACTGCCAGATAGACATTGAAGCGGTTAATCAATCAATGCGGCAGGAAAAAACCGGCGGGCAAATGATACTCCATAATCTGACCGACCACTGGGCCAGGAGTCATCGCCAGCTCAAAGCCGGTATTTACAAACTGGAGAAAAATAAATTAAAATATCTTCGGCCTGGCTATGATTTGAAACATCTCAAAGACAAGGAAGAATTTCTGCTGGCTGACGGCGTTCCTCTAAAAAGAGCCCATTTCAGCCCTAATCGCCGGCTCTGCCGCGTCCTAACTCTTAACAAAACCCTTGATGTTGATAACAAACAACTAACTCCCTGGGCTTCCCAGGTAGCCCAAGCAGTTTACCAGGCCTTTGATCTTAAACCGGTCAAATGGATAAAAACCAAAAAAATCTTCAAACCTCATTTCTTAGCCAAGGGATGAACAGAATCAAAAATATGCGAAAAACACCACACATCTGCCTAATCAGAGGCGGCCCTAATTACTCTAATATTATAGCTCAACAATTAAAAAACTCAGGAGCCAAAGTAGATGTTTTGCATTGGTCAGAATTCTTTCCTCTATCCAGTTGCCTTAAATTACCTAAATGGCATTTGATTTATCTAAGAATTGGTGGCGCTATTAGAGTAACCTTTATGTTAACCAGCCAACTACAAATAATGCGGTATAAATTGATAAATAATCCTCTTTCAATCTTCAGAACAAACAATAAATATTTAGGTGCTGTCTTGGCTGGCAAAGTAATGGAAGTTCCCAAAACATATTTGATTGGCAAACGTTTAAAGGATTTTCAAAGAATCCCCCGTTTACTAAAATTCCCTTTTGTGATTAAGCCCGTCTTAAGCATCCAGGGCAAGGGAGTAGTTAAAATAGAGAACAAAGAGCAGTTAGCTAAGTACTTGGATAAGTTGGATTACAGAAAACTTGTTGGCTATCCACGTCTTGCTCAAGAATTTATTACTTACCAACGACTGATTAGGGTGGTTATGGTTGGCCAGGAAATAATTGATGCTGCTTATGACGAACCAAAAGATGACTGGAAATGCAGCGTCTGTATAAACCCGAAGGTCAAACCCTACCCCCTCAATGAAAAGCTAAAAAAAACAGCCCGACAGGTCAAAAAAATAACCGGCCAGGAAATATGCATGTTAGATATATTTGAAAAGAATGGCCAGTATATTTTTAATGAAATTAATAACCAATGTGATTTAAGTTTCATGCAACAAGCTACTGGAATAAATCACGCCGAGAAGATAGCTTATTATCTAACAGCTCAAGCCAGAACTAAGATATGATTTCCCTCTTTGAGCAGCCTCACAAAGAAATAGACCCGGAGGAATTGTTTGGTTATGGCAGTCGCCACCTAATCATGAAAAAAGCTCAAAAAAAGGGAATTGACTGCCAGATTCTGTTCCGTACCAAAAGAAGCCGCAAACAAACCCTCTATATCCGCCTGACTAAAGGCAAAAAACACCGCTGGATTAGTCCGCCCAGGGGCTTTTTTAATTCCAAGCTTAGCTGCGAATTAGCCCTTCACAAAGACCTGACCCATCAGGTACTTCAATCAAACAACCTGCCCGTGCCCCGTTTTGCCAAAATCAATCAGGCAAAACAAATAGACCAGATAGAAATCCCCGCTCCCTGGGTCATCAAACCAGCCAATCAGACCCGGGGCAAAAACGTAATTGTTAAGATAAAAACCCGCAAAAAACTAAAAAGAGTCGCCAGCCAGTTACTTAAAAAATATCGTTATCTGATTGTTGAACAGTTTATCAAAGGCAGCGACTTCAGACTGCTAATGCTGGAAAACAAATTACTGGGCGCTGTGGAAAGAATTCCTCCTCGGATTAGAGGCGACGGCAAGCAAACCATTAAACAATTGATTGAAATGACCAATAAAAAGGAGCGGCAACGAGAACCCAAAAAACCCGGCCCTTTTTTGAAGAAAATAAAGATTGATTTGGAGGTAACCAGATGTCTGGCCAGCCAGGGCCTTAAACTTAGCTCAATTCCCAAAAAAGACCAGGTTATTCAGGTCAGGCAAAATGCTAATTTCAGCACAGGCGGGACAGCCAGGGACGTAACCAAGCAAGTCCACCCGGAAAATATTAAAATAGCCCGTCGGGCCATCAAGGCGCTCGGGCTGCAATTCGGCGG
>CAZGZU010000018.1:0-11909 GCA_964529855.1 uncultured Candidatus Saccharibacteria bacterium
CAGCCATATAGGCCAAAACCATTTTTCTTCTATCTCGGGAAAAGAATTCCCGCCAGGTTTGCAGCCAAGACCAATCAAATTTCTCTCGGGTGCGCGGAATAGTCAGATAAGGAATACCGGAAACAATAAAAAGGATAATGGCGATGACAAAAAGAACGTCAAAACCAAAACGGGAAATAATCAAACCAGCCAGTAAAGGAATAAAAACGCCCATGGCCAAACGGGTGGCATTGAGTACGCCTACCTGGCGAGCCCTGTTTTTCTTGTCAGTAAACTTGGCAAAATCAACATGATAAGGCAACCAATAGAATAAACGATAAAGCAGTCCGGCCAAAACAGCCAAAGGGATCAAATACGACCAATTAGCCGGGCCGATAAAATAAAAGATTACGTAAAAAAGCGCTCCTAAAATAACACTGACCCGTAAAGCTTTTCTAAAACCAAATCTGTTCAAAAATTGACCGCCTATTGTTACGCTGATGGCATACAAAAGATAACCAATGCCATAATAAATAACCACTGCCTGAAAGTTTTTGTTAAAAAGTTCGTATAAAAAAATAGGCAGGAAAATGCCTAAAAGGGCTGAACCAATTAAAGAAATCGTTTTGCCCGTATACAAAGAAACAAACCCCTGCGATAACGGCACATCAAAGTATTTTTTCTCCAAAGATTGCAGCATATAATCATTATATCATACTCTGGATTTTTTTAAAATTTCCTGATAGAATAACAATATTAATGGGCGGTTAGCTCAGTTGGTTAGAGTGTCTCGTTTACACCGAGAAGGTCGGGGGTTCGAATCCTCCACCGCCCACCATTGACGTATCAAAAAACGTGTATTATAATATTATCAGCTCGATAAACAATTCTAAGGAGGATAATATGGACAATCCAAAAATTATAAAACAAGTAGCTGATGACTTTATTAAACAGTTAAAAGTTTTTCCGAGAATAACCAAAAAACCCACGGCTATTGCCGTAGTTGGTTTAGTCGGCTCTGGCAAAAGCACCACCGCCAAAGAATTGGCCAGATTAATCAAAGCAATTGTCCTTGAAGATGGTGCCATTCGAGTAATCTTGGGCAAGAAACGACAATCCTACGAGCCAAGCCGAGCCATTGTCAGACAAGCCACTCTTTATGTATTTAGAAAAGGCGGCAATGTTATCCTGGATAGCGACTTTCAAGACCCTCAAAAAAGAAAAAGGATTGAAGCAGTGGTTAAAAAAGCCAAAGGACAAATCTTCTACATCCGCACTGTTGCTGATAGGGACGAAATGATAAAAAGATTAATCAATACTAAATATGACCCCAACCGCAGCATTCTTAAAAACAATGTAATCGCTATTCGGGAAATGTGGCGGCGGACGCCCCTTCATTATCGCTGGGAAAACAAAAAGGGTGGCCGGTTCGTTCTCCGCAAACTACGTATCCCCTTTTTGGCTGAGATAGAAACAGACAAAGACCTGAAAGGGCAGTTGAAGAAAGTAGCTCAGAAAATCAAAAAAATGTAATCTTTATCTTCTAAAGCAGCGGCCCCAAAGCCGCTGTTTTTGTTTGACCAAAACCGCTAAAAATGGTATTTTAGGCAGTATGGAGAGGTGCGAGAGCGGCTTAATCGGACGGTCTCGAAAACCGTTGTCGTCTTTGGCGACCGTGGGTTCGAATCCCACCCTCTCCGCCAATATGAAAAAAGTAATAAAATATACTATTATCGTTCTGACTGTCATTATTTTAACCATCTTAAGTTTAAAAGCTCTTAGCAATGAAGATGACTGGATTTGTGTTGATGGTCAATGGGTCAAACATGGCTATCCCAGCGCCCCTAAACCAACTGAAGAATGTAAGTAGAAACATGCCCTATAAAGAGAAAAACATTGAAGTAGAAGTTCGCAGTTTTATCTCCAAATCACAGTATTATCATCTCCTTAAATTTTTTAAGAAAAATGGGAAATCTTCAGGACAGGATAAACAAATCACCTACTATTTTTCCGGTAAAAAAGATTTGAGAATCCAAAAAAACAATGAGTTTGCCAAGCTTTGGCTGAAAATGGGTAAAATCCATGACGACTCCCGGGAGGAATTAGAAATAAGATTTGAGAGGAGTGACTTTGATAAACTGGAAAAATTACTTCTAATGCTGGGTTATCGGGTTGAAATTAAATGGTTCCGGACCAGAAACAGATTTCAATGGCAAGGTACTAAAATAACCGTGGATTTTACCAAGGCCTATGGCTATATTATTGAACTGGAAAGGATGTCTGACAGGAAGAATAAGAAGCAGATATATCAAAAATTGCTCAAACAGCTTAATCAACTTGGTCTAGCTTCAACGCCCAAAAAAGAGTTTGAGAAAAAATTTAAATATTACAAAAAAAATTGGCCGAAATTAATTAAAAACTAAATCATTTATGTTCAATAATTTATTAAATGACCCAACCCTTTTGTTTTTTCTAATAGCCATTGTTATACTGGCAATCTGGAATATTCTCCTTCATTATCAGCTCTGGCGAATCAAAAAGAAATTAAAAACCTTTTTTAATGGCAAAAAGGCCTCGGATTTGGAAGGAGTGCTTTTTGAAGAAATCAAACGATTGAAAAAAGCGGAAAAGGACATTAAAGCGCTTTTTAGGTCCTCCAAAGTTTTAGAAAAAATGGCCAGCCAGAGCATTCAGAAAACAGGAGTGGTTCGTTTCAATCCTTTTAAAGAAACTGGCGGCGACCAAAGCTTTGCCATTGCCCTGCTTGATGCTAATAATAATGGTCTGGTTGTTTCCAGTTTATTCACTCGTCAGGGAACGAGGATTTACAGCAAGCCGATTGAGGCAGGTCAATCAAAATATCCTTTGTCCAAAGAGGAAATGGAGGCCTTGAAAAAGGCGGGGAAATAAATATGCCCAAGAAAAAAGAACAATCAGTTAAGCTCCAACCTAGGCCACCGGTGGTGGTCATTTTAGGCCATGTTGACCACGGCAAAACCAGTATTCTTGATTATATCCGTAAAACAAAGGTGGCTGAAAAAGAAGCGGGCGGCATTACTCAACACATTGGTGCTTATCAAATAGAACATCAGGGCAAGAAAATTACCTTTATTGATACGCCTGGTCATGAGGCCTTTTCAGCCATGCGCTCCCGAGGGGCGGAAGTGGCCGACATTGCCATTCTGGTGGTGGCTGCCGAGGAAGGAATCAAACCGCAAACCAAAGAAGCCATTAAACACATTAAAAAAACCGGCATTCCTTTAATTGTTGCCCTGAACAAAATTGACAAAAAAGAAGCTCAACCGGAAAAAGTCAAAGGAGAATTAGCCAAAAACGATATTGTTGTTGAATCGTTAAACGGGGAGGTCCCGTCGGTTAATCTCTCGGCCAAAACCGGCCAGGGCATTGACGAACTGCTGGAAATGATTATTTTGGTAGCTGAAATGCAGGAATTAAAAAGCCAGCCCGACCAGCCCGCCTCCGGAGTAATTATTGAATCCTATTCTGATGAACGGCGAGGCGCTACGGCCACCCTCTTAGTCAAAAAAGGCACTCTGCAGAACAAGGATATTGTGGGGACTGATTCTGCTCTTGGACGAATCAAAACAATGGAAGATTTCCAATTTAATCCTCTGGAAAAAGCTGCTCCTTCCACGCCGGTAGTGGTCACCGGATTTAGCCAAGTTCCCCAGGTAGGAGAAAAATTCCTGACCTTTGACAGTCTGGAAGCAGCCCAGGCTCGGGTTAACAGGAAAAGCGCCAAGCGAAAGGAAGACAAAGAGGTTTTTGTTTTTGAACCAGATAAAAAAATTCTCAATATTATTCTCAAAGCTGATGTCCAGGGTTCTTTGGAGGCAATCAAAGAATCTTTTAAAGGCATTCCAACTGACGAGGTGGTTCTAAGAGTTTTGAAAGCAGAGGTTGGGGAAATTACTGAATCAGACATTAAACTGGCTGAATCAGCCCAGGCCAAGATAGTCGGTTTTCGAACCAAGGCCAGTCCGACCATCCAACAATTAGCCCAACAGAGGAAAATAAGGATTATGCTTTTTGAGGTTATTTACGAACTGATTCAGGGAGTTCGTGAACTGCTCTCCAAGCTCTTAGAACCGGAAATAATTAAAAACGTCTTGGGTCAGCTCAAGGTTTTAGCCCTGTTTCAAACCGAAAAAGACAGACAGGTTATCGGCGGCAAAGTAACCAAAGGACAGGTTAAAAAGGGCGCTTTAATTGATGTCATTAGAGAAAACAAAAAAGTGGGTCAGGGCAAGATAGTCCAGCTGCAACGCAACAAAAAGGACATTGACGAGGTAGCCAAAGATCAGGAATGCGGCATTCTTTTTAAAGGAAATATTAAAATTGAAAAAGGCGACACTTTAGAAATTTACGAGGAAGAAAAACAGAAAAGAGAGATTTAATCAAATGTCCCAACGGATTCAACGCATCAATCAACTGCTCAAAGAAGAAATCAGTAAATTGCTTTTACGGGAAATTGATTTTGGCGATATTCTGGTTACCATCACTGACGTTGATACTTCGCCTGACTTAAGTCAGGCCAAAGTCAAAATCAGCCTGCTGCCTCCGCAAAAAGAAGAACAGGTTCTAAAAATTATTCAAAAAAACATTTTCCATCTTCAACAGGAACTTAATAAAAAACTGCATCTCAAAACAGTACCGAAAATCTGTTTTGAGATTGACCAAGCAGCCGTCAAAGCCCAACGGATTGAGGAAATTTTGACCAAATCCAAACCTTGAATTATCGCTTGTTAAGTGCTAATCTGAAACAAACGGTCACGTGGCCGAGTGGTTAGGCAGAGGTCTGCAAAACCTCGTACACCGGTTCGAATCCGGTCGTGACCTCCAGCCGAATCAGCTACTATAAAATGAACCGGCAAACGCTAAGTTGTATACTTGCACTCGCGTCCTCCATATTGTATAATAAACCTAATGGCAAAAAAAAGAAAATGGTCGGAGCACGACCTTCGGGAAGCTGCTAAACAATCAAAAAGTATAAGGCAAACGATACAAAAGATAGGACTGGTAGAAGCTGGGGGAAATTATGTGCAAGTAAAGAAATACTTAAAGCTGTATAAGATAGACATTTCACACTTTAAAGGCAAAGCGTGGAATAAAGGCTTGCACGGCATAGGCAAGCCTATTATTCCTTTAGAAAAAATTCTAGTACAAAATAGCAGCTTTCAGAGTTATAAACTAAAAAATCGCTTATTCAAGGAAGGACTAAAGAAGATATCATGCGAGAACTGTGGTTGGTCAAAAAAATCCAAAGATGGAAGAATCCCTCTCGAATTAGACCATATAAATGGGAACAGCGCTGATAACCGCTTAGAGAATTTAAGAATACTTTGTCCTAACTGTCATAGCCTAGAGCCAACGCACAGAGGATGTAACAAAAAAAATAAATAAATCCGCCGGAGTGATGGAACTGCCAGACATGCAGCACTTAAAATGCTGTGGGCGTAAGCCCGTGCGGGTTGGAGTCCCGCCTCCGGCACAAGCACAAATAAAAACCCCGCAGTACTGCGGGGTTTTTACGTCTCAAGCACCTCTACCTGAAGTTGCCTGATACCGAACTGTTTGGCCTGGTCGCGAGAAGCGAACCAGATATCTATCTTATAACTGTTCCTCCAAGCCATTCGGTCCTCAACCACGAAGATTTTGTCTCCGTAAAGCTGAGGGAAACGAACTCTTGTACCGAACCTTAAGAAGTTACAAGCAACCACTCCGTCACGCACCTGCGTACCGGAAGCGGTAATAAAAGGAGTAGAGTCAGTTTGGTCAGCTGTGCTGGAATAAGCAGTTACTGTTACCCACTGACGAGACACTACTTTGGGCATATCCGGATTAGCTGTTTGAACCAAGGCCCGACCCTGAATAGTCACTAATTCATCAACCTGTGACAATTCAATTTGCTGTTCGGCCAGATTATCTCCGTTCCAAGCATATTGGGGGAAAAGAATCTGGTAAATCAAGCCAACTAAGGCAAAAGAAGCTGAAACCTTAGAATTAGCTCTATACATATTTTTAAGTAAATCAAAAAATCCCCTTTCGAGGATTTCCTATATACTAGCATATCTGAATAGATTTGTCAATAGTTTTGGCCTATTCTAAAATTCCAGCTTTTGGGCTGTTTTTCAGCAAATTTTCCATTAAAAAATGCCCCAAAAGGGCGTTTTTTAACTGGAGCGGGTGAGCGGAGTCGAACCGCCGTTTTAACGTTGGCAACGTCATGTAATAACCGCTATACTACACCCGCTTATGGTGCCGGGGGTGAGAGTCGAACTCACTACCTCTTCTTTTTCAGAGAAGCACTCTACCGTTGAGTTACCCCGGCCTATATTCAATTTTGTGGACCCAGAGGGATTCGAACCCTCGACCTCCTCCATGCCATGGAGGCGCGCTAGCCAACTGCGCCATGGGCCCTCTTTCAAGTGCCCTCGGCACGATTCGAACGTGCGACCTGCGCGTTAGGAGTGCGCTGCTCTAATCCACTGAGCTACGAGGGCAGTTTTCCCCACCTCCTAATGATATAATATTTGACTAATCTTAGTCAATGGAATATACTAGAGGAAATAAATTATTAAAACGTAACTCTTCGACAAGCCCAGAGATTGAATCTCTATATAAAAAGTTGTCGAATTTTCAAAACCATGCAAAAATCACCTACTGTTCAAGTTGTTAAAAAAACCAGTCCGGCTGTGGTCAGCATTATAATCAGCAAGGACCTGCCGAAAATCAGAAAATACTATGTCCAGCCCTTTGACGAGTTCTTTGGTCCTTATGGACCGCCAATTACTAAATATCGTCAGGAAGGAAAACAAAAAGTTAAAATTGGCGGAGGCAGCGGTTTTTTTGTTTCTCCAGAGGGCATTATTTTAACCAATCGCCACGTGATTGTATCTCCTGACGTGGAATATACTATTGTGACAGCCGATGAAAAAGAATATCAGGCAGAGATTTTAGCCCGCGACCCGGTTAATGACGTGGCTATTATTAAAATCAAAAATGCCAAAGGTAGAAAATTCCCTATTCTGGAGCTGGGCGATTCTACTAAAGCGGAGTTAGGACAAGAAGTCATTGCCATTGGCAATGCTTTGGGTGCTTTTCGTAATACTGTTTCCACGGGCGTTGTTTCAGGACTGAGTCGTTTCATCACTGCCCATGATGGCGTCTCCGGACAGATGGCTTCCTTAAGGGGACTTATTCAGACAGATGCGGCCATCAATCCCGGTAATTCCGGCGGACCCTTGGTTGGTCTTGACAGCAAAGTTATTGCCATTAATGCGGCCATTGTTTTAGGCGCCCAGAATATTGGATTCGCCATTCCCATTAACAATGCTAAAAAAGATTTGGCTGATATTAAAAAATATGGCCGGATTATCCAACCATTTTTAGGCGTTCGCTATATTCTAATTAATAAAGCGCTCAAAGACAGCTTTGCTCAAAGACTGCATCTCCGTCTACCGGTTGACCACGGCGCTCTAGTTATCCGCGAACCAGGCGTTGGTGACCCGGCCGTTGTCCCCAACAGCCCGGCTGCCAAAGCTGGTCTGACTGAACACGACATTATTTTGGAATTCAATAAAGTAAAAATTACGGAAAAAAATCCTCTGCAGGAACTTATTTACAAGGCAAAACCGGGTGATGTCATAGAGATTAAAATCTTGCGAGGCGATAAAGTCGGTACAACCACTGTTAAATTGGAAGAAAAAAAGTAAATTCTGTTTGAAATTAGGCAACTCTCTGCCTGAGAACAAAAACTCCCTGACAAACATCAGGGGGTTTTTGTATAAAAATATCATTGCAAGCAATGCAAAGAAATTACTTTACTTAAAGCACTAATCCCCGGCCGACAATCAGCTGGAAAATCAGGAAGACCAAAGGCAGAACCCATTGAAAAGCAAAGAAAATGAACAAAAGCAGGATAATCATTCCATAACGCTCCAAGAATATTCTTAGTTTATCAAAAGAAGCGGGTAAAAAGGTAAAGAGAATTTTAGAGCCGTCTAAGGGAGGAATGGGTATTAAATTAAAAATACCCAAAAGAACGTTTAAGATAATAATCAGAGCGAAAATCTGAACCAAGCCCTCAAAAGCGGCTAATTGCGGATAAAGAAAACGCAAAGCCAGACCAAAAACCAAAGCCACCAGAAGGTTGGCCGAGGGGCCGGCCACGGCCACCTTGGCTATACCATATTTCTGGTCGCGAAGATTATAGGGATTAAAAGGAACCGGCTTGGCCCAACCAAAGATAGCCCGGCCGCCGGAGAAAATAAAAATCATTAAGGGAACTAAAAAAGAACCCCAAAAGTCCAAATGTTTGATTGGGTTCAAAGTCAAACGACCATAATATTTAGCTGTTGAATCACCCAAGCGAAAAGCCATCCAACCGTGAGCAAATTCATGAATAACTACTGACATCAAAAGAATGGCTAGCTGGAAAATAAGGGTAATGAATGTCTCCATAAAGGTTGTCAATCTAGCTTAAATGGTATATGCTTTAGATAATTATATGTCCAGGCGTTGCGCTATCTGCGGTAAAAAATCAATGGTGGCGGTTATACGCCAGAAGCTTCGTGGTAAGTATAACCCAACCGGTAAAAAAAGAAAATACCCTAATTTACAGTGGGTTCGTCTTGCTAATGGCAAACGAGTCAAGGCCTGTGCCAAATGCATTAAAACAATGAGTAAAACCAAATAGCGGGCTGTGGCCTAGTGGCTTAAGGCACACGCATGGGGTGCGTGGGATCGGGGGTTCGAATCCCCCCAGCCCGACAGAATAAAAAAACGCCTTGTTGGGTGTTTTTTTATACCCAACAAGGCGACTCTGTAATGAAAATTACTTCTGGGGGCGTTGGCGTTCTTTGGCGTCATGCTTATGAACTCCGCACTTACTACACTTTTTACGAGACCGCTTATTTGCTGTCCCACACTCCTTACACTTCCAGCACCCGTTCTTCGCCATACTCGCTCCTTTCATTTGCCAAAAGTCCACTTTGGCTTACCATAATGCCAGCCAGATTTTTTTCTCTGTGTAGTGGGGAAACGAACTTTACTTGCCCTGTTTGTTGCCTTCTTGGCAATCTTTAGAAAATGTGAGTTATTGCTACTACGATATTCCTCACAATTACTATCAGACCAACCAAAGAATAATCTGCCATTTTTAACTTTAAGATGATTAACCTCTTTTTGACCCTTTCCCAACTCGGCAGTGAATGGGACAACATAATCTTTTTTTGGGTCTATCTCTTCATCTTCCAACACTCCTAACTGGACAAAGTTTATACCTCCCATTCTATTCCTCCTTATTTTTTATAACGAACAATATAAAAGCTTTGCTGCCAAGGCAAAGCTTTTATTATTTTAACATCAGCTCAATCACCTGTCAATAATCTACTAAAGCACTATTTTCTCATCAGCCCTCTCATAATTATATATTTCTTCGGGAGCAAACCAAAGTTTAATCTCTTTTTCCGCTTCCTTAACATCACCAGAAGCATGAACTATATTATTGACAGCTCGCTTAGCCATATTAGCAAAAGCTGGTGAATCCATGGAAAAATCCCCTCGGATAGTTCCGGGCGGCGCAAAAACCGGAATAGTTGGCCCAGCAATCATTCGAACATTATCAACCGCATGAATCCCCTGAATAACCATAGCTATCACTGGCCCGGAAAACATAGAATCAACTAGCCATTTTTTAATTTCCTTGCCTATTTTAAATTTATCAATTGTGCCAAAATCTTTTCTGGGACTTAAGCCATACTCTTTATAGGTTTTTAAAGTTTTGCCGCCTAATTGACTTAAATATTGGCGATTATCAGGATAATGCAATCGGTAGTGCTCTTTAGTAGGATGGACTAACTTTAGAGCAATAATCTTTAAGCCCATTTTTTCAAAACGAGTTATAACCTCACCAATCAGGCCTCTTTTGACTGCATCGGGCTTGATAATAACCAAAGTTCTTTCTTTGGATGTGGGGACATGTCTTTTTTCCATAGTTTTCAAGTTTAACTTAAAAATATATTTTAATCAAGGGCAGAGCGAGATTTAAGGTCTCACTTCAAAAAAACTCCATCAGTCATAATCTCAATGTCACCGTAATCGTCTGTTCGGTAAACCAAAATATCTTTTAATCGTTCCAGAACTTCTTCATGGGGATGTTTGTATCTGTTCTTCTCGCCTACGGAGATGACCGCTATTTGCGGATTAACTGCCTTAAGGAAATCATAGCTGCTGGAAGTTTTACTGCCATGATGAGCTACTTTTAAAATATCTGATTCTAAAGGCCAATTCTCTTTTAACAAATGGCTTTCCACCTTTTTCTCAATATCGCCTGTTAATAGAAATTCTGTTCGTCCATAAATTAGTTGGCCGACTATGGAAACATTATTGCAGGGCTCGGAAAAAGACTCCAGCAAAGACTGGTCTGGCCAGAGAATTTTCATGACAATTCCCTCTTGTAAAATAATCTGCTGACCGGCTTGGGCTACGGTCAATGGAATTTCTTTGTCTTCAATTAAATCCTGCCATTTTTGATAAATTGCCGTATCTTTGGTCAAACCACTGAATAAAATGCGGCCAATATTATAATACTCCAATACACTCACCAAACCGGTAATATGGTCCGCATCAGGGTGAGTCAGTATAAGCAAATCAATTTTCCTGTCATAAAAAGGCATTACTTGACTTAATTTTTCCAGAACCGTCTTGTCCGGCCCGCCATCAATTAAAACCTGCTGACCATTGGGCGTTTCAATAAAAATGGCATCGCCCTGACCAACGTCAAAGAAATGAACCTCCAAAATATTATCCTTAACCTGTTCAAAAACAACTGACCAGACAATAATAACTGTAATGGTCAAAATAGCTAAACTTAAGTATTTGATTTTTTTAAAACCAAACATAAATTGTTCTAAACTTCCGCCATAACTGACCGAAGTTTTTTATACCAAACAAATCCTCCCAAAGCCAAATAATAACTTATTAAAATTATCAGAGAAACTTTTCTGAACTCAAGAGCGGCCAAAGGGACAGATGAAAGATAGTCAACTACCTTAACAACATAGCTTAATAACCACCAAACTGACCAGGCAATAATTTTAGCCAAACTTAACCAAACCAGACCAGCAAAACTTAAAATCATGCCTGATATCATTATAACAGGCAGAAGAGGAACAATCAGCAAATTAGCCAGAGGCGAGATTAAAGAAAGCCGGCCAAAATGGAAAATCAAAACAGGCAAAGTGCCTAGTTGAGCAGCCAGGGTCATGGTTAAAATATCTTTGAAATGCCAGGGATTAGGCCAGTTAATTGTCTTCTCATCAAAAATCGGCTTGAGGTAAATAATGCTTAAAGTGGCCATAAAAGAAAGCTGAAATCCCACATCAGCTTTTAAAAGAGATGGATTAACAGCCAGCATGGTGGTGGCGGCCAAAACAACTGCCCGGTCAGCGCTTCTTAGCCGACCGATTTTCTGAGCCAGTAAAAGCAGGCCGGCCATCAAACCGGCCCGAACAGCCGAGGCAGGCGCCCCAATCATCAGGATATAGATAATCAGGAGAGTAAGGACAAAATAAAAGGCCTGGCCGCGCCAAAGACCAATGGCCAAAGCCAGAAAAAGAAGAATCTGCGTCATAATAATCATATGCATACCTGATATAGCCACAATGTGCCGCGTGCCGCTGATATTCAATTTTTCCTTTAACTCATCCGAAAGTCCGTAACGGTCACCCAGAAAAACTGCCTTTAAGACGGCTGATTGAGGCGGTAACAAAGTTTGTTCGATAACCCCTCTTAGTTTGTCTTTAAAATTAAATACTCGCTGGAATAACCAACTGGCTGGTTCTTGAGCTTATAGCTTGATGTTCGCCCCATAAATCACCAAATAGATTTTATCCTTGGCTAAATAC
>CAZGZU010000019.1:0-10866 GCA_964529855.1 uncultured Candidatus Saccharibacteria bacterium
TGATAAGGGCGTGTAGCTCAGGCGGTCAGAGCGCATCTCTGATAAAGATGAGGTCCCTGGTTCGAGTCCAGGCACGCCCACTTCCGGTAAAATCTGCCTGGTTTCAGGCAGATTTCGTCTTTTAGGTTATCCACAGGGAAGCTGTGGATTTTTGTTTTTTTGTGGTAAAATATACGTATATTATTAAAATAAACGGGAATTTAACCTATTAAGGAAAGGGGGTGAGAAAAATGGTACTTCAGACATGGGCAGAGGTAGTCACGGCTTCTCTCCAGACACTTTGGACTGGCTTTATCGCTTTTTTGCCGAATCTTTTAGGAGCAATTATTATATTCATCATTGGTTGGATAATTGCCGTTCTTTTAGGCAAATTAGTCGCTCAGGTTGTCAGAACTCTAAGAGTTGACCAGATTTTAGGGAAAATGGGATTTAAGAGAAGCCTGGAAAAGGCTAATTTGAAGTTAGATTCAGGCAAATTTATTGGTGAGTTGGTCAGATGGTTTTTCATCATCGTCTTTTTGATGGCCGCTACTGATATTCTTGGTTTGCCTCAACTAACCGAATTTCTTAAGCGAGTCCTGCTTTATATCCCTCAATTGATTGTGGCGGTTTTGATCTTATTAGCGGCTGTCTTGATTGCTAACTTCCTACAGAAGCTGGTTAAAGCCAGTGTTGAAACGGCCGGTCTGGGCTCAGCCAATTTCCTGGCCACCGTAACCAAATGGGCTATCCTGATTTTCGCTATTCTGGCTGCTTTGTTGCAATTAGGTATTGTTCCGGCCCTGATTCAAACCCTCTTTACCGGATTGGTCGCCGCTCTGGTTATCAGCGTTGGCTTGGCTTTTGGCTTGGGAGGCAAGGATGTGGCAATGCAGATTTTGAGCAGATTCAAGAAAGATGTCTCGGCTTAATATATCAGCTAAAAAGTCTTGACAGGCTTTTTAGACGTGTGTAATATATATAAATATATGAATATCATAAAAAGACCACTAACAGGAAGCGGTTAAATACTGTAAGTATATTTTATTGTTTCTGCAACGAAGACCGCTTTCTAGCGGTCTTTTTAGTTGAGAAACGGTTTGTTCATTGACAATTGAAAATACTTTCCGTCAATAGAAGATTATAACCCAACTTTTATGGTGAGTTTATCGAACCATTAATATCCAGAAAGTTGGGAGGGTAAATATTTAAAGGGCTTATGACGGATGCCTTGACATAAAGAGCCGATGAAGGACGTGGCGTGACTGCGATAAGCCTCGGGGAGGTGTCTAGCAACCTTTGATCCGGGGGTGTCCGAATGGGGAAACCCAGCATTGTCAACCAGTGCTATTCCGCAATTCTGCGGGAAGGGAACCCGGGGAAGTGAAACATCTCAGTACCCGGAGGAAAAGAAAAAAAGTCGCTTTAGGCGACCCATTCCCTTAGTAGTGGCGAGCGAAAAGGGAAGAGTCTAAACTTACTGCTGCTTGCAGCGGTGGGGGTTGGAAGGTAATAACGTTCTGGGGCACCCTTCGTTTAGTGAATTCTAGGCGAAGGGTACTCCGGATGGAGTTTACGAGATAAAGGTTAGTTAGTCGAATCTTGCTGGGACGCGGAACCAAAGAAGGTAATAGTCCTGTAGACGAAAACTCCTTTACGCTCCTAGTTATTATTCTTAAGTACCACGGGACCAGACTATCCCGTGGGAAGCTGGCAGTCCTATACTGCCAAGACTAAATACTCTTTGTGATCGATAGTGAACTAGTACCGTGAGGGAAAGGTGAAAAGTAGCCCAGTGAGGGCGGTGAAATAGAACCTGAAATCATAAGCCTACAAGGACTCGGAGGTCCGCCTTTGGCGGACTGACGGGGTGCTTTTTGCAGAACGAGCCAACGAGTGTATCTGGACGGCTTGTTTAAGTCCGTCTAGGACGAAGACATAGTGAAAGCGAGGGTTAATAGCCCGTCTTTGTCGTCTAGATACGACCCGAAACCAGAGCGAGCTAGCCATGGCCAGGATGAACCCCGCAGAAGTGCGGGGGGAGGTCCGCACCCACTGGCCGTGCAACACCAGGGGATGAGTTGTGGCTAGAAGTGAAAAGCTAATCGAGCCTGGTAATAGCTGGTTCTTCCCGAAATAGCTTTAGGGCTAGCCTTTCGTTAATGTTTCAGGGGGTAGAGCACTGGATGGAGTAGGATGGGATTTTTCCTGCCTTCTCCAATCAAACTCCGAATACCTGAAATTTATGCGAAAGAGTTAGACTGTGGGGGCCAAGCTCCATGGTCAAGAGGGAAACAGCCCAGACTGTCGTCTAAGGTCCCTAAATCAAACTAAGTGGAAAAGGAAGTGAAGTTTCTCTGACAGCTAGGAGGTTGGCTTAGAAGCAGCCATCCTTTAAAGAGTGCGTAACAGCTCACTAGTTCAGAGATTTTGCGCCGAAGATTTAACGGGGCTAAGTTTGATACCGAAGACACAGATGGCCGCCTCAGGCGGCCGTGGTAGGGAAGCGTTCTCTGGGCAATGAAGTCAAATCGTGAGGTTTGGTGGAGTCCAGAGAAGTGAGAATGTTGGCATAAGTAACCACAATCCCGATGGGATATCGGGACGCCGAAAACCCAAGGTTTCCTTGGCAATGAACATCAGCCAAGGGTTAGGCGGGCCTAAGCTGCAGTCGTTTTAGACGGCTAGTCAGCGATGGACAGACGGTTAATATTCCGTCCCCTCAATGTTTTTTCAATGGAAGGACGGAGTTCAGTAGCTCGGGCGTCTTATTGGATTGGCGTTCTTGACTTAAGGGTGTCTGTTTGGCAAATCCGGCAGGCATTAGCCCAAGAGTTGAGAAAAGATTCTCTCTCGGGAGAGTCAATTTGAGTGAGCGGACTTCCAAGAAAAGTTTCTAGAGATAAGGACATTGAGTCCGTACCGCAAACCAACACAGGTGGGTAGGGCGAGTAGCCCAAGGCGAACGGGTGATTCCTCGTGAAGGAACTCGGCAAAACAGCAGGCGTAACTTTGGAATAAGCCTTGCCGCTTCGGCGGCCGCAGCAAAAGATTCCTGGCGACTGTTTATCAAAAACACAGCTCCCTGCTAACTCGCAAGAGGATGTATAGGGGGTGACGCCTGACCAATGCCAGAAGGTTAACGGTTGCGGTGGTTATTTTCTTTTGAAAGTGACTGCCAAGGCCCGAAGCCCTGGTGAATGTCGGCAATAACTATAATTGTCCTAAGGTAGCGAAATTCCTTGACACGTAAATTGTGTCCCGCACGAATGGCGTCACGACTGGGAAACTGTCTCCACGAGGAGCCCGGTGAAAATGCAGTGGGGGTGAAGATGCCCCCTACCTGCGGCAAGACGGAAAGACCCCGGAAGCTTTACTACAGGTTCTCATTGGGGTATTGTTTTGGATGCGTAGCATAGCGGGGAGGCTTTGAAACTTGATTTTCGGATTGAGCGGAGCCGTCAGTGAAATACCCGTCTTTCAACATGGTATCTCTAACCCGCCTCAAGCGGGAACAGTGGGTGCTGGGTAGTTTTAGTGGGGCGCTAGCCTCCTAAAAGGTAACGGAGGCGTTTATAAGGTCGGCTAGGTCCGGATGGAAATCGGACTGGTCGTGTAAAGGCATAAGCCGGCTTTACTGCAAGACGGACATGTCGCGCAGTTGCGAAAGCAGAACTTAGTGAACCGCCCGTGGGTTGTAGAACCGCGGAAGATCAACGGATAAAAGCTACTCCGGGGATAACAGGTTAATAGGTCCCGAGCGTCCACAGCGACGGACCTGTTTGACACCTCAACAAAATGCCGACGCTCCACGTCGTTCCTTTAAGGCGAAGACGCGGAGTAAGAATCGGGGTGTTACGATAGTAATATCGTACTAAAAATTGGCTTATAACGGTGAAATCTTCCTAAGTTTGTATTATAATATAATTAGGGAGACGATACCGTGGGAAGTCTAACATCAATTCAAGAGTCAGTAATTATAGGCACTATTCTTGGTGACGGATCGTTGCGGAGAGCACCAAAGAGAGTTAATGCCTTATTAGAGATAAATCATAGTTTCGCTTCTAAGAATTATGTTGATTGGAAGTATACACATTTAAAGAATTTGGTAAGGACGCCGCCCAAACGGTATAAAGGCAATGAAGGAAGAATAGCTTATAGATTTACTACTCGAAGCTTGCCAGAGATTACTCAATTTTATGAGAAATTTTATCAGGCTGGCAAAAAGATAATTCCAGAAGATATAGGTTTGACCCCTCTGGTAATGGCAATATGGTTCATGGATGATGGCAGTAAAACATATAATGCCTTATACTTGAATACGCAACAATTTGATTTGGACAGCCAACAGAGACTAATGAAGCAATTGTCTAATCAGTGGGGAATAAAAGCAACATTAAATAAGGATAAAACTTATTACCGAATTAGAATCAGAACAGAAAGTACGCCGAGATTTAAAGAAATTATCCATCCTTTTGTCCTGTCCATGTTTCATTATAAGTTGATGTGATGACCCCGTAGAGACTGTAATGATAGTAGGTACTTCATAATGGAGATTTAAACTACTATAACACGCCAACTCCACCGACTTCGGTGGATGAAGATATAGTCCTTACTATTAGTAATAATAGATTAACAAACGATGTCGGCTCATCTTATCCTGGTGGTGAAGAAGCTACCAAGGGTTGGGCTGTTCGCCCATTAAAAAGGTACGCGAGCTGGGTAAGTGGAAATGAGCCCAGTTAAAACTGACTAATAACGATGAAGTCCATATAAATTTGTGGTATAATTGTTATATGGGTAATATCGTGGGAAGACAAAATTATATCTCGAACTTCCAAAAACAGGTGATTATTGGATGTCTTTTGGGTGATGGCAGATTAGAATCCAGATCAAGAAATAACACTGCGAGATTAAGGATTCATCATGGAGAGAAGCAGAGAGATTACTTATTTTGGAAATATAGGGTTTTTAGGAATATAGTTAGCGGTAGCCCGAAAAAGATAATCTGGGAAGATAAAAAAAGAAATGTTAATTGTATTTCTTGGTACTTCCATAGTTTAACGCTTAAAGAATTGGGAGACTTATATTTGTTATTTTATGACAAAGGGAAAAAGTTGTGCCTAAAAATCTTAATGATTTATTGACGCCACTTTCTTTAGCTATTTGGACTATGGACGATGGTGATAATGATAAAGATTCTATAAGATATAATATCCAATGCTTTTCTCGTAAAGAACAAGAAATGTTGAAATATTTACTGGAGGAAAAGTATCAGCTGCAGTCAGCTCTTAATAAAGATAGAAATAGGTATCGGTTAAGAATAAATAAAGCAAGTAAAGTAAAGCTAATCGAATTAATAAGGCCATTCATAATTCCTTCAATGAGATTTAAAATTTTGTCCCCGTAACGACTTTAATCGTTTTATGCGATTGGGCGATAGGTACTCAATAATTGAGATTTAAACTATCGCAATACGTCAGGTCGTTTTCCGCCAACTGGCGGAACGGCAAGTTATAGTCTGTACTGTTAGCAATAACAGAATTATATGTCAGACCGGCGTGAGCCAGGTTGGTCCCTATCTGCCGCAGGCGTTGATACTTGAGGGATGTCTTCCATTGTATCAATAGAATGCAACTTATATGAGTAATCATATATGACAAACTGACTAATAACGGTGGAATCTTTATTGATTTTGTGGTATAATATAGATGCTTAAATCATTAGATCAACAAAAGACAATACCGTGGGAAGACAAAGAATTAATAAAATTACATTAGCTTATATTGCTGGTTTTCTTGATAGTGATGGGAGTATTCTGTTGCAATTTAAACCGAGTAGAAGGCATAGATTTGGTTTTGTTGTTTATCCTTCCGTACGTTTCTATCAGGATAGCAATAACGAAAAAATATTGTATTGGATTAAAGACCAAATTGGTTATGGATACATGCATAAGAGAATAGATAAACGCAGAGATACTTCAATGACCCAGTATTCAATAGAAGGGTCTAATCAGGTAAAAAGGATATTGTTACAATTAAGGCCTTACATTCAATTCAAAAAGAAACAAGCAGAAATTATTCTGAAAGTGATAGAATTACTACAAAAGCGAGGAGTAAACACAAAATCATTGTTAGCAGTTTCTAAATTGTATGACAGATTGACTGAATGCAGTTATATTTCTCATCGTCGAAAATATACTGGAGAAACAATTAGAAAAGCTATTATGGGAATTAGTTCTTAGTTGACCCGTAACGACTGAGTCGCTTTAGGCGACGAGATAGTAGGTACTAGATATTCTAGATTTAAACTATTATCATACGTCAGCTCCGATACAACATCGGAGAAGATATAGTCTAAGCTTATAGAAATATAGGAATTACTTGACGAGAGGATCCGGAAGAACAAACCTCTGGTCTACCAGTTGTCCTGCCCGGGGCATTGCTGGGTAGCTATGTTTGGCAGGGATAAGCACTGAAAGCATCTAAGTGCGAAGCCCTCCCCAAGATAAGGTATTTTAGATTTGTGGGAGATGACCACATTGATAGGCTCCAGGTGTAAGCGCGGTAACGCGTTGAGCCGAGGAGTACTAATAAATCATTCTTTACCCTCCTAGCTTTTTGGATATTAAAGGCCTCTTGCCTATTAAGCAAGAGGTCTTGACCTTAAAATCATGCCTAGTTTATGGGGGCTATACTGGTATTGTTCCACCTGTTCCCATTCCGAACACAGAAGTGAAATATACCAAGGCCGATGATAGTGGCTTTGCCGCGAAAGTAGGTAGCTCCCGTAAACTGGGCGTGATTTTTTATTTGGTGCCCCGTACCATTCGCCCAAGAGGGGATACGGGGTTTACTCTGGACAATAAAACCCATATAATAGAATTATATTATGGCTAAACGAGCAACTAAACGAATTGTCATTGCTTTAGTCCTTGTTTTTATTTTGGCTGGTTTTGCTTTTTTAATTTATTATCTAAGTCAGCCAAGCCCTACTTGTTCTGACGGAATTCAGAATCAGGGAGAGGAGGACGTTGACTGCGGAGGCCCCTGTTCACCCTGTGCCCTGGTCCATATTGAAGAAATAGAGGTTTTATGGACTAAGGCCATTTTAGCTCAGGAAAATTTTTATGACCTGGCCGCTCAAATTAAAAATCCCAATCAGAATTACGGCAGCAGTCAGGTCTCTTATCAATTTGAACTTTACGACTCCGGGAATACGTTGACAGGCCAATATGGAGGGATGACTTTTATCCTGCCTAATCAGACGAAATATCTGCTGCAAATTAAAGCAGAGAGTGTTAAGCCGGTCAGCAAGGTCAAGCTTACTTTTGGCGAAATTGACTGGCAGAAACCAGAGGACTATCAGTCGCCTCAATTATTTATCCAGCAGAAAGAGTACCGTCTGCTGGAAAGTGACGAAGTTGGCTTTAGTCAGGCAAGAGCAGTGTTGCTTAACAGGACCAATTTTGATTTTGATAAGGTGGATATTGACGTGCTTTTATTTGATTCTTTTCATAATTTACTGGCTCTTAATACCACTGAAATAAGGACTGTTTTAGCCGGCCAGGAGCGTGATTTTGTCGTTACCTGGTTTCAAGAGATATCCGGTCAGGTGTCTTCCGTAGAAATGGAAGCAGAGACGAATATTTTTGACCCGACTAATTATTTGTCTCCGAGAGCAGGGGAACCGGAGGAATTCCAGGAATATTGATGACTAAGTATCAAGGCCCGACCTCAAAATCTACCTAAGGTTTGGCCTCGAGGACTACGATCTTGCCGAAGGCAAGGTCGTATCCGAGAGACCGAACCTTAATTCAGGCCGTAGGTTTTGAGGCCCGACCTTGGCCAGAGATATGTACAGTCATCTTAGAAAACTTGATTGGCCCTTAATTATTATTGTCCTGCTCCTTTCAGGAGTAGGGCTTTTTACTATTTACAGCATTGGGTCGCCTGAAACATTAATCTCTTTAAAGAAGCAGATTGTTTTTCTTGGTCTGGGCTTCTTTTTGATGATTGGTTTAAGTTTCTTTGACTATCGTATTTTTAAGAATCAGTCATCTATTTTGATTGCTCTCTACCTGGCTTCTTTATTCTCTTTAATCTTTGTTCTGTTTTCCCAGGAGATTAGGGGAGCTTCCAGCTGGTTTCGTTTGGGTCCTTTACAATTTGAACCGATTGAGTTCGTTAAAATAGTCATTATTTTGCTTCTGGCTAAGTATTTTTCTTTGCGTCATATTGAGATGTACCGGATTCGGCATTTAATCGTCTCTGGTTTGTATATTGGTTTACCTGTTTCTGTTATTATTTTTCAGCCGGATTTCGGCTCAATCCTGGTTTTAGGCGCCATCTGGTTCGGTTTGATTATGGTGGCCGGCATTAAAATACGTCATCTGATTATTCTTTTTCTGATTGCCGGTCTTCTTTTTATGATTGGCTGGTTTGTTTTGTTAAAAGATTATCAAAAACAGAGAGTTCTTACTTTCCTCAATCCCCGGCAAGATCCCTATGGTAGGGGATACCAAATTAGTCAGTCATTGATTGCCATTGGTTCAGGGGGTTTATTCGGTCAGGGAGCGGGGGCTAGTTCGCAGGCGGGTCTTAAATTTTTGCCGGAACAGCATACTGATTTTATCTTCGCCACTTTAGCCGAGCAGAGGGGTTTGGCTGGCGTTAGTTTTTTACTGGCTCTTTTTGCCCTTTTGTTCTGGAGAATTATCAAGATTATTTTGGCTGCTTCCAATAATTTTTCCCGGCTTTTTGCTTCAGGATTGTTGATTATGCTTTTTGCCCAACTTTTTATTAACATTGGTATGAGCATGGCTATCTTGCCCATTACCGGATTAACTTTGCCTCTGGTCAGTTATGGAGGGAGTAGTTTAGTCAGTATCTTTTTGGGCCTGGGCATTTTGCAGAGTATCAAAGCTAGGTCCTAAGGTTCAACCTAAAAATGACGACCTTTCCATCTTAAAAGCTTTAAATGAGAATAATCTGAAAAATATCGTTGAATAAGGTCGTCATTTTTAGGTTGAACCTTAATTAAGACCGTGTTTTTAAAGATCAAAGCCTGAATAAAAAACAGAGCTGATTAGCTCTGTTTTTTGATGTTTTTGAATAAATATTCTAAAACAAATCCATTTTTCTTGTTGCCCGCTTAGCTCTGCTTAGCTCTATTTGCCTTAAAAAGGCCTCTATCTGGTCTAATCTATAAACGCGATAATTATTCACCGGATGACGATAAGCTCTCAAAATTCCCCTCTTATCCCAATTTCTTAAGGTTAGGGGAGTAACATGAAGTAATTTTGCTGCCTTTTTTATAGTAAGATATTCCATAGTTCTAAGACCAAATTATTAACCTTTTATAATCTCTATGCATCTTTATATAATTTTACATTTTTCTTAAAATCTATGTCAAGGAAGCAGTTGTGGATAAAAAGATAAGCCCAAGAGTAAGTTCAAGTCGTCCAAGGCCGGGCCTCAAAACATACGGCCTTTCCATCTTTAATCTTTTAATCAAAGAATACCTTAAGAGTATCGTTGGGCAAGGCCGTAGGTTTTGAGGCCCGGCCTTGATTCACGGCTTAATTAAGGTTCGGTCTCTCGGATACGACCTTGCCTTCGGCAAGATCGTAGTCCTCGAGGCCAAACCTTACATAGGTTTTGAGGTCGGGCCTTAGACACTCATGCCTGGTCTTTTACCACATGTCTTTGTTCACAAATGTGCTTTGTGGATAACTTAAAAAGCAAAAAAATTTCCATTTTAGTTAAAAATTTACTGTTTTCTGGCGCCTAGATGATTTTTGGCTTATTCAAGCCAAAAAAACTGGTAATAAAAAAATAGCAATTAATATCGTTTTGCTATCGGATAGTATCGGATATCATTAAAATATCCTCTTGACAGCTATTTTCCGTCTGACTTATAATTAAATTACAATCCGATACATTGTTTTCTGCAGGAAACCATTAAATTCTTTTCAAGAATTTATTTTTACGTGGTTTCCTGCTTTTTATTTTATATCTATCTAAAACATCTATCTATGTACTGCTATAACTTCCTACAATGCGCTTCCCATGACTTAATCTGGACTTTCTTAGCGTTAGGCCTGCTTATTCCTGTTTTAATTCTGTTAATCTGGCGAAGGCGAAAAGAGTTTTAAAAGTCAGCCGGGTCTTAATAAAAATGGTCAAAACCAGCTTTAAAAAATATATTTCTCTGCAAGAAGCCAAGAAATTCTGTTCTTATTCGCAGGACTATTTGGGCTTACGCGCCCGCCAAGGGAAATTAAAGGCAGTCAAAAAAGGAGGCCGCTGGATGACCACCCGGCAATGGCTTGATGAATATATCAGTTCCACTCAACGGATTGCTCAATACATTTCTCTTCAGGCAGCCGCCCAACTTTGTTCTTACTCACAGGACTATTTAAGTTTACGCGCCCGGCAGGGAAAATTAAGAGCCATTAAGTTAAAAGGTAAATGGGTAACTACCCAAAAATGGTTAGACGAGTATGTCCAACAGCAAGCCAAACACAAAAAGGCAAAAGAAACAGAGAAAGAGAAAGCGGAAATAAAAGCCAGAATCAAACAACCTTCGTTGATTGAATCAGTCAAACTTGCTCTGGCTAAAATAAAAGCTGCTTTGATTAAGCCAGATAAAATCAGCCAGTCCTTGGATAGAGGATTGGCTTTTATTGATGATTTAGCACATAAGTTCAAAGCAAGCGTTCGGCGTCCTCAATTTTCTTCTGCTATACTGCTGACTATTTTAGCTTTTTTAATATTTAGTTCAATTCTCTTAACCAGTCCGCAAGCCCGTCAGACTCTTTATCAAGTAGCCAGCCAAACCCCGGCCAACCTCCTCCAGTCTCTTTCGTCCCTGGACCAGCAGGTC
>CAZGZU010000020.1:0-10461 GCA_964529855.1 uncultured Candidatus Saccharibacteria bacterium
TATTTAACGTAAATAGGTTCATTTCTCTTATCCCGATGCGGCTCTGGACTCAAATATGGACAATCAGTTTCCAATAATATTTTTTCTAAAGGCAATTGTTTAATCACTTTGTCATAATCCCGGGCATAGGTAATCAAGCCGTTAAAACCGAAATAAAAGCCCATTTCCAAAAGCTTTTCCGCTTGCGACCAGCGTCCCATAAAACAATGAAGCACTCCTTTAAGCGGGCTGCCGCCGGCTCCCGGACAAGCCATCGGACAAGTAGCGCAACCTGCGTTAAAAAAGGTTAAAATTCCAATCAAATCATCATAGGCCTTGCGGCAATGAAAAGCCACCGGCTTGCCTGTTTGCTGGGCCAATTCCAATTGTTCTATGAGAACTTCTTTTTGCTTATCTCTGGCCTCCTGACTGACTTCATCGCCATATTCAAGACCAATTTCCCCCAGAGCAACTGTTTTAGGATGCTCTAATAATTTCTGATACTTATCTTTATCAAACTTCTCAAATTCCCTTTCTGAAATACTGCCGTCCCATTCCTTTTCCCGTCCTCCCTCATAAACATGAATGGGATGCAAGCCAACCATTGCATAAACACCCTCCTTATATTTTTCAGCGTACTCCACGGCTCGTCGGCTGGTACTATATTGAGCACCCACGTTAATTACCCAGATATTCTCCTTTAAGGCGCGCTTAATCACCTTATCGCCATCATCCTTAAAAGCATTGAAATTAACATGGGCATGGGTATCAATTAATAATGGTTTGGACATAAAATCATCATAGCTCATCCAAGACCTATTTTCAAGTAATAGTATTGTGGTATAATATATAAGAAAGGAATAATTCTTATGAAAAAAACTACTATCTTAATTCTACTCATAATCATATTATCCTTTGCGGCTGGCATTTATCTTTATCCCAAGATGCCTGAGCAAATGGCTGCTCACTGGAATAGCCAGGGTGAGGTTGACAGCTATATCTCAAAATTCTGGGGCTTGTTTATAATGCCCCTGGTTTCTTTGGGCATACTTCTGCTTTTTCTGCTAATTCCCAGGATAGACCCTTTAAAAAAGAACATTGACAAATTCAGGAAATACTTTGACGGGTTTATTCTGTTGATTGTCATCTTTCTCCTCTATATCTATTCCTTATCAATCGCCTGGAATCTCGGTCATCGGTTTAATATGACTCAGGCGCTTATCCCGGCCATAGCTGTTCTCCTTTTCTATGGAGGCGTTCTTCTCAAACAAGCCAAAAGAAACTGGTTTATTGGCATCCGGACTCCCTGGACCCTAAGCAGCAATATTGTCTGGCAAAAAACCCATCAATTAGGCAGCCGGTTGTTCAAACTGCTCGCTTTTGTCATTCTTTTAGGACTATTCTTTCCCAAATATCTTCTCTGGTTTATTCTACTGCCAGTTATAGTAGTTGTTCTCTATCTAATCATCTATTCTTATTTGGAATATCAGAAACAGAAGAAATAACTAAATCTTCCTGTAATAATAAAAAGCCCGGTCTTTTGACCGGGCGTTTTTGATGATACAAAAATTGTCCTTCTCATTCCTCCCGAAAAAGCAATTCGAGAGCCTCTTGGGTAGTGATTTCGCGCCTTCGCCCCACCAAGTTTGAAGCAGGGCCTATTAGCAGCGAAGAAAGGCGAATCTTCTTTTTACAACAAGCAGTCTTCCCTAAAACATGCTTGTCCCAGTCATCAGGCCTTGATTCTTCAGGCCTGGGATAAAGAACAATCAGTTGAGCGCCGCACTCTGGACAATTCTTACCAAGCTCTATCATAATCTATCCTCCTTTTGATTAATAAGAGTTCTACAACCGAGGGAACAAGGCCTCGGCTTTTTTGTTTTGTTTGAGCTGCTTTAAAATTTTCTCTGACGTTTCCGGGATAAATGGTTTTAATAAATTAGCGATTTCTTTTATGGCTGATAAAAGTTCTGAAATAACCTGGTTAAACTTTTCCTGATTATTCTTAGCTAATCCCCAGGGTTTGTTCTTTTCAATATACTCATCGCAAACAGAAATCACCTTCCAGACAGCATCCAGGGCTTCATTAAGCTTAATATCCTTAAGGGCCTGCTCATATCTTTTTTGAGCAGCTTTAATTTCTTTATCAAGAGCTGACTTGCTGGGTGACTTGACCTTGGCCTTCTCTGACAAAGTCAAAACCCGGCTGACCAAGTTGCCCAAACCATTGGCAAGGTCGGCATTATAGCGCTCCTCCAAACGCTTAATGCTAAAATCACCATCCTGACCAAAAGAAATCTCTCTTAAAAGAAAATACCTGACCGCATCTGCGCCATATTTATCAGCCAGATAAACCGGGTCAATAACATTACCCAAGGTCTTGCTCATTTTCTGTCCGTCAATAGTGAAGAATCCATGGACAAAAATTCTTTTAGGCAGTTTTAAGCCAATTGCTAAGAGCAGGGCCGGCCAGTAAACAGCATGAAATTTGACAATGTCCTTGGCAATCAAATGAAGATCAGCTGGCCAAAACTCTTTAAATTTTTTCGGATTATTCTCATAACCAATAGCTGTGATATAGTTGGCTAAGGCCTCTACCCAAACATATATTCTCTGTTTTTTATCAAAGGGCAAATCAATTCCCCATTTTACTTTTTGCCGCGAAATGGAAAGATTGCCTAAATCCTGTTTTAACAAAGAAAGAACTTCCTTTCTCCGTTCTTTGGGTTCAATTACTATCTTATCCTTTTCAATCAATTCTTTAACTTGAGGCAAAAAATCAGTCAGTTTGAAAAAATAGTTTGTTTCGGAAACTAATTTTGGCTCCTTTTTATGAAGGGGACACTTACCATCAACTAAGTCCTTTTTAAAAACAAAATCCTCACAGCCAGCGCAATACAAGGCCTGGTATTCGTCCTGATAAACCTTGCCACTTTCCTTTAATTTCAATAAAAATTTCTCTACGCCTTTTTGATGCCTTGGTTCAGTTGTCCTGATAAAATCATCGTAAGAAATATTAAGTTTTTGCCAGGCCTTTTTAAACAGCTTGGCTATCTCATCAACAAACTCCTGGGGCGACTTACCGGCTTTTTTGGCAGCCTGGGCAATGTTCTCTCCGTGTTCGTCAGTGCCGGTTAAAAAGAAAACTTTCTCGCCTTTTAAACGATAATAGCGAGCCAGCACATCAGCCGCCACGGTCGTATAGGCCGTGCCAATGTGGGGCGCCTGATTAGTATAATATATGGGAGTAGTGATGTAGAATTTCTTAGGCATATTATTATTTCCCGATAATTACCACAAATTCGCCTCTGACTTTGTCCTGGTCAATTTGCTTAATGATTTCTCCGGCCTGACCGCGGTAGATTGTTTCAAATTTTTTGGTTAGTTCGCGGCAGACAACGATTTCTTGAGTGGCCGGGAGTTCCTGCAGGGTTTTCAAAATGCGGTGAGGTGACTCATAAAAGACAATCGTGTGTTTTGAACCAACCACTTCCTGAAAAAACTTTTTTCTTTTTTTCTTGGCTGGCGGGAAGCCGAGAAAAACAAACTTATCGGCTGGCAGACCAGCCACGCTTAAAGCGGTAATCAAAGCCGAAGCGCCGGGAATGGGAACTATTTTCAAGCCAGGCGCTTGTTCAACCAGATATTGAATCAGCTTGGCTCCGGGGTCGCTGATACCAGGCGTACCCGCATCAGAAACCAGAGCCAGGTCTTTGCCTCGTTTTAGCTGCTCTAAAATATACTTAACCTTAGTCAGCCGACTATGCTGGTGATAACTAACAATTGGCTTGCTAATCTGATAACGGGCTAAAAGCTTCTTAGTTACCCGACTATCTTCAGCCAGAATTAAATCCACCTGCTTGAGAATATACAAAGCCCTTTTGGTAATATCTTCCAAATTACCAATTGGCGTACCTATTATATATAAAGTACCCATGGCATTATTGTATACAAAAACCGCCCTTTCTGGCAAGGACGGTCCAAAGCCCGGCCTGAAAACATACGGCCTAATTAAGGTTCGGTCTCTTGAATACGACCTTGCTCCGCAAGGTCGTAGTTCTCGAGGCCAAACCTTACGTATGTTTTCAGTTCGGACTTTGATTACTTCTTCTGAAAATCCTTGAAAAATTCAGCGGCCGCTGCAGTTAAAGGCACGGCTAAAATAATTCCCAAAATGCCGGCTAATTTAGCGCCAATCAGCATAACCACAATAATAACAATCGGACTCAAACCCACCGTCTTTTTCATTACCTGGGGGACAATCAGATAGTTCTCTATTTGCTGAACAACCACGTAGAGAATAATAACTAATAAAGCCAAAACAGGTGACTGGACAAAAGCCAGAATAACAGCCGGGATAGCCGCCACAATAGGTCCGACATAAGGGACAATTTCAAAAAGAGCGGCTATTAAAGCTAAAGTCAGGGCATATTTCACGCCTAAAAGATGCAAACCAAGTAAAATCAAAAGACCGACAATCAGCATCAAAAGCAACTGCCCTCTTAACCAGCTCCCTATTTTCACCTGAATCCGCTCAATCAAATCAGCCAGATAATGCTGGTGCTCGTCAGGCGTTAAAGAAACCAAAAATCTTTTGACCCCCTTTTCCTGAACCGCTAAATAAAAGGAAATGACCAGAACAATTATGGCGGAAAACAGACCGCCGAACAGACCGATAATCGTCCCGAAAACACTGGAAGCGGCCTGACTTAAGCGGCTGCTAATCTTGTCTAAGAGAGACTGCAAATTACCCTCAATCCGATACTTGCCCCACCATTCCTGAAAACTCAAACCTATTTTCTCCATAAATTCAGGGAAATGACTGGCTAACTGTTTAACCTGTTCAGCCAAAGGAGGAAAAACCAAACTGACCACCAAACCGATTAACAGGGAAAAAAGCAGATAAATGAAAATTACTCCCAGAAGACGCGGCACCCGGTGTCTCTGGAGCCAGCTGACCGGCCCGTTAAGAGCCGAAGCAACCACAATGGCTATCAAAACAATTAAAAGAATATCCCGAATCAAATACAAAAAAATCAAACCCACTAAAATAATAATGGCCCGGAAAATAGTTGAACTGGAGATATTAATGCTTTGGGAATTATCCATCATTATAATCTAAGTATTTTATCAAAACGTTTTTTATCCTTAAATGGCCCGATTAAAGCCAAATTAAGCTTGGCTGATTTAAAAATATCCTGAGCCACCCGCTGAATATCATTAGGGGTTACTGCCTCTATTTTAGCGAATTTTTGTTCTAAAGTCAAAATCTCCCCGGTAAGCAATTCCTGAAATGCGACAAAAGATGCCTGTTCGTCTGATGACTCCATGCCAATCAAGGCCGTCCCTTTGGTATAGTCCTTGGCTTTTTTCAGTTCAGCAGGACTAATCTTTTCTCGGGCTATTTTTTTAAATTCCTGAAGAATCGTTTTAATGGCCCTCTCTACTTTTTGATTATCTATACCCGCCTCGACCAGTAAAGCGCCTGTATCAGTACTCAAGTCAACACCGGCTCCTATATGATAAGCCAGGCCCTGTCTCTCCCGAACAGCAATCCATAAACGAGAACTCATATTGCCGCCCAGAATTACTCCTAATAATCCCAAAGCATATCTGTCCGGATGAAACATATCATAAGCCCGCACTCCTAAATGAAGATGACTCTGGTCGGTCTTTTTGTAATAAATCAGGGATTGGGCCTGATGTTGTCTTTGCTTAACCGACAATTTGTCCTTAACCGGGCTTGTATTAATTGATTTAAAATATTGCTTAACTTTGTTAATGGCTGTTTGATGAGTAATGCTGCCGGCCACTACGATAATGGTATTTTGAGAAGAATAATGCTCGTTTAGATATTTGATAAAATCAGCTCTTTTGATTTTTTTAATAACCTCTTCTCTGCCCAATACTCGCCAGCCGGCTGGCTGGTCGCCGTACAAAAGATTAGTCCAAAGATCTCTTACATAACTACTCGGCGTGTCCAAATACATGTTAATTTCCTGGAGAATGGTTCCTTTTTCCCGGTTAATTTCCTCCTGAGCTATTTTTGAATTCAGATAAATATCAGCCACCCAATCCAAAGCCACATCTAAATGACCGGCATCCACCTTGGCCCAGTAACCGGTGTATTCCCGACCGGTAAAAGCATTGTAGCGGCCGCCGATTTTATCCAGAGGCTCAACCAGTTTTAAAGTGCTGGGATATTTCTTTGTCCCTTTAAAAAGCATATGCTCTAAAAAATGAGACAAACCATTAATATCCCTGCTCTCGTATTTAGAACCTGTGCCCACCAAAACCAAAACACTCACCGTTTTTGTGCTTTTCACCGGCACAGTCAGAATCCTTAAACCATTTTTCAGGGTTGTTTTTTTGTAATTACTTGGCATGTAATTCCTTTTCCCATTTATAGGCTATTTTAAGATTAACCTTGTATTCAAACACCTGACCGTCTTTAATCTCCACGGTCTGCCTGACTATTTTGGCGCCGGTGACATTCTTTTTTTGTCCACAGGCCTGGTCAATGGCCTGTTTTAAAGCATCGTCAAAACTCTTTGAAGAAGTACCAATTAGCTCTTTAATTTTAATCAGGGCCATAATTTCTCACCCCCTTTCCAATTTTTCCCTCAAATAATCCACTAATTCCCCGATTTTAATCCTTTGCTGTTTCATGCTGTCTCTCTCACGGATGGTCAGGTCATCTTTTTCAAGCGTCTCAAAATCAACAGTCAGGCAAAAAGGCGTACCTGCTTCATCCTGTCTCCGATAACGCCGACCAATTGAGCCAACCTCATCATATTGACACATCCAATGTGCCTTTAACAAATCATAAACTTCCCGGGCTTTCTTAACCAGGTCTTTTTTGTTCCTGACTAATGGCAGAATAGCTATTTTAATCGGCGCCAGCACTTTATCCAGCCGCAAAACCACCTCAATTTCTTTGCTTGCTTCAGTGGTCTTGGTTCGCCCGCCTTTAATCTCGTCATAGGCGTCAAGCAAAAAAACCAGAACTGTTCGGTCAGCGCCGGCTGATGTTTCAATAATATGAGGGACAAACCTCTTTTTTGTTTGTTCATCAAAATAGCTCAAATCCTGACCACTATGCTTGCTGTGATTGGATAAATCCCAATCACCGCGGTCATGAATCCCCTCTATCTCGTCCCAGCCCCAGGGAAACTTATACTCAATATCAAGCGCTTTTTTAGCGTAGTGAGCCAGTTCGTCTTTACGATGCTCCCGAAAACGCAAATTTTCTTTTTTAATTCCTAAATTCAGATACCATTCCATTCGCTGTTTCTTCCAATAATCAAACCATTTCTTTTTTTCTTTTTCATCCGGTTCAACAAAGTACTGCATCTCCATCTGCTCAAACTCGCGCATTTTGAAAATAAAATATCTGGGAGTAATCTCATTGCGGAAAGCTTTGCCGATTTGAGCAATACCAAAAGGAATTTTCATCCGCATGCTATCCTTCATAAACTGATAATTCATATAGATGCCCTGACAGGTCTCTCCTCTCAGATAGGTAACGGCTGCTTCATCTTCAACCGAACCGACAAAAGTTTTCATCATCAGATTGAATTTTCTCTCTTTAGTCAGCTGGCCGCCGCAATCCGGACACTTATCTTCTTTCAGGTGGTCTTTGCGAAAACGATGATGACATTTTTTGCATTCAACCAAGGGGTCGGCAAAACCGGCTGTTAAATGACCAGAGGCCTGCCACACTTTCGGGGACATTAAAATGCTGGCATCCGTACCAACAATGTCATTACGATATTGAGTCATTGTTTTCCACCAGCTTTGCTTGATATTATTTTTCAATAAAACGCCCAGAAAACCATAATCATAGCAGCTTTCAAAGCCGCCATAAATTTCGCTGGAAGGAGCGATAAAGCCCCGGCGTTTGCAAAGAGAAATAATTTTTTCCATTAAATCTTGTGCCATATATGTAAATTATTCCACAACGACGCCGTCCGAGCCGCTGATGGTCGGGTCGTCGGGCAAGTCAGTATCAATCGCTTCGTCAGTACTGGTTAATTGCAAACCGACAAAATCATCTTGATCAGTCGCTTTTGATTGACCGATTAACTCCACGAATCCTCCCAGGTGAGCCAGACCCGGCGTAATGGCTATCTGAAAAGCCACCTGCTTAACCGGCAAAAGAACGCCTGTGGCAGCCGGCAAATCGCCTACTTGCCAGACCAGACGGCCTGTTTGAGAATTATATGTTAAACCGGCATTAGCCGGACTGATTCTGTTCTGCCACTGCACGTGAGGCGGTAGAGAAGCCTCTACCTTAACTCCCGACAAATCATTGGCCGAATTGACCAAACGCCACTTAATAGTGTAGGTGGTTGTCTGTCCAACTTTGGGAGGAATCGGCCCGCTATTCGGGATTAAGTCATCCTGAAAATAGCCTTGGGCCTGCAAAGTCAGCTGACTGGCTATTTTGGTTACCATTTGGCTCTGACCGGCAATCTCAATATCGCGCAGGGCCAGGGGTACTTCCGGAGCATCAATTTTAACCGTATTAATAACCGTAAAATTCTTATCACTATAACTCTCTATTGGCAAAGGATTCTTGATGTTAATTGAAAAACTAATCTGGCCTTCCTGATAAGGACCAAGAAACTCTAAAGCCGGCAAATTACTGACCTTCCAGGTAATAGTTTGGGTCTGACCGTCAAAAGAACCGCTATCCTCATTCAAACTGGTCAAATCCAGGGCCTTGCCCTGTAACTCTGAAGCAATGACCACGTTTTTAATGCCAATGTCTGTCGTATTCTTGTAATCAATCTGATAGGTCAGGGTTTGACCGGCCTGGGCAATGTAGTCGGTCTGACCGTTAACCGTCTGACTGACCGACAAAGGAGAAAGGGAAATCTGCAAAGCGGCTATTGTTTCGGCAATGGGGACAAACTTCTCTTCTTCTAAAAATCCCAAACGAGCTTTAAAAGATTTGGCCTCTCCCTCTTCGCCCTGAATACTGCCCCGGATAAAAATTCTCCCCTGCTCACCAGCCATCAGCTTTCCTAAAGACCAAATGCTATCATCCTCCAGAGCCGAGGGGTCAGCTGACTGGAAAACAAAGCCCTCTGGATAATCAATTTCAATGCGCAGGTCATCAAAAGAAACCTCTGCCTGATTGAGGTATCTTAAGGAAAAATCAAAGGACTGACCGCCGACCAATCTTTGCGGCAAATCAAAATCCAAAACCAATGGAACGGAAATTATAGTGGTTGAAAAATCAGCCTGATTGGTATATTGAGAACTAAGGCCGGCCGGCTGATAAGTTAATTCAGCCCGCGCCTCTTTTTCCTCGCCTTTCAAACCAATTAATCTGACGGGCAGCTCAATTTCCTCTTCCTGACCGATTAATAAATCGGCCAATTCAATGGTTTCAATCAGGTCCTCTTTATCAGTCAAAATAGAATCTTCCGGATAATAGAAAACCAATTGTAAAGAAGTCAAATCCAAACGGGTATTGTTTTTATACTTGACCGAATATTTAATCTCTTCGCCGCTGACCACCCTTTCCGGTCCTTCAATTTCCAAACTAACTTTGTCTTTGTCAAAAGAGGTTAAGCCGCGCCAGAAAAACCAGCCGACTATTGCTAAAAAAATAACCACGCTGGGAATAATAATCAAAAGCAGACGCTTTTTTTTCTGAGGCGATATCTTTTTCTCCTCAATTTTGGCCCATTCCTCTGATACGGCTTTTTCTTTTTTTTGTTCGGCCTCTAAAGCGGCCGGCTTTTCCAACCTTTCCTCAAATTCGGTCTCTGGTTTGTATAATTTCTTTTTTAATTCCTCTAATTCCATATTTTGATTATATTACAGCCCCCAAAAAAAGGCAAAAAAAGTCCCTGGGACATCTAGGACATCCCAGGGATTAGGGCATAGTTTTTTCCCGTTGCAATGAAAGAACTTTAAGAATTTTAGTCGGGCAGGCCTTATATCGCGCCCTACCTGCCAATCGCGCTTAAAAGATTCCTGGTCGCATTTCCTCCTCCAATTGGCCACGGGCTGGACAGGCCCAGGCACAGATTTAATAATGCGGCTTCGCTACCAAGCAACATGGCAGCCTGTTATTCAGTTTAATGATTATAGGAATTTTGTCAAGAGAGGATAAGATTTTATTCTTTCGTTTAATAATGATTCCACAAACCTAAGAAAATTCTTTTGCTGCCCATAACCCAAAAACCTCAAAAGCTTGGTTTCAAAATCTTCTCTGATAGTTTTAACATTAGCTGATTGATTGAGCTTTTGAAAACTATCCAAAAGCAATTGCCAAATATCTTTGTCTTTTTCCGGACCAGCCATCAACCGGTCAGTTAATTCGGCTAGATAATAGGCGGTCGCTAAACAAGGTAGATTTTGACGAAGATAAGCGAATTGTTCAATGGTTTCCGCACTGGTAATAATGTCAAATCCCCGACCCGGGGCAATCATCAAATGAGCGTGCAAAAAAAGCTCCAAATGACC
>CAZGZU010000021.1:0-9200 GCA_964529855.1 uncultured Candidatus Saccharibacteria bacterium
GTTTTAATGTTAGTCCATCTATATCGGAAATGCTCAAAGGTTTTCGGGTCAGGAATCCAGCGTTTAACCCCGTTTTCCAGGATATAGACCTCGGGGCCGCTTCCCTTGATTAAGTCGGCCTTGGGCAAATATACCTGGCCAGCCAAAACATCCTCCTGCTGGAAAAAGGCCTTATCCAAAAACAATCCTAAAAACAGCAGGATTATTAAAATAAAAATTGCTTTGATTATTTCTCTCATAGTTTGATTATACCCTTTATTTTATGGTAAAATCAATAACAATAGCTTTTAATAATGGGTCAATTTATCCAATCCCACAAATACCTGATTGTTATCCTGCTTCTGCTGACCAAATTCATTCTGGGAATTTTGGTTATGTCCAAAGACAGCGCTACCATGGACGAAATTGCCCATATCCCGTCCGGCTACAGTTATCTGGCTTACAGCGATTATCGTCTTAATCCGGAACATCCGCCTTTGCTCAAAGACCTGGCCGGTCTGCCTCTTTTATTCCTTGACCTTGATTTTCCCAAAGACCATGTCAGCTGGACCCAAGACGTTAATGGACAATGGGAAGTTGGCTGGCATTTTCTTTATCATTACGGCAATGATGCTGATTTAATTTTATTCCTTTCCCGCCTTTCTCTTCTGCTCCTCTCTGTTTTCTTTGGCTGGCTCATTTATGCCATTACCAAAAAACTCTTTGGTCTTTTTCCGGCTCTCCTGGCCTTGTTTTTCTATGCTTTATCCCCCAATTTCCTGGGTCATTCCCATCTGATTACCACTGACATGGGCATTGCCGCCTTTATTTTTCTGGCCCTGGCCAGTTTAGCCATATTTCTCAAAAATCCTTCCGGTAAAACCCTGATTTTTGCCACTTTGGCTTTGGCAGCCGCTCATTTAGCCAAATTTTCTTCAGTTCTGCTCATTCCTTTTTATCTGGGCATCTTCTTTATCGTAATAATCGCCGCCAAACAAGCTCCCAAGCTGAATCTTCCCGGGGTTAAGAAAATAAAGAGATTGTTCTGGAAAAAGGCCTGGCTTTACGGTTTGAGCTTTGTCATTATTATGCTCGGCTCTTTATTGATTGTCTGGGCTTTTTATTCTTTCCATACTCTTAATTTCCCGCCGGATAAACAAGCTGAACTTATCAGAACTTCCATTGCTTCGCAGCCCGACTGGATAAAAGAATCCTTAGTCAAAATGAGCTACATAAAACCCCTGCAGCCCCTGGCTCAGTATCTGCTGGGCGTGGCCATGGTTTTTACCAGAGTGGCCGGCGGCAATACCACCTTTTTTCTGGGCCAGGTCAGCAATCAAAGCTTTAAATGGTACTTCCCTGTTTCCTATCTCCTGAAAACTCCTTTGGCTTTCCTGATTTTGCTCATTTTTAGCATTGTCTTGTCTTTGAAAAACATCTTTAAAACAAATTTAAGGCAGTTTTTCCCTGCCTTAATCAATTATGCCAACAAACATATTGCCAAAGTTATTTTCCTCTTGTTTATCTTTTACTATGCTTTTATTTCCATAACCGGCAATCTCAATTTGGGCATCAGACACCTTTTCCCGATTCTTCCTTTAATCTACATTTTAACTTCTGTCAGGGTTTCTGATTTCTGGAAAAACCTGCGGGGCCAGCGAGTTAAAAAAACAGCCCTGCTTGTCTTGGGTCTGTTGCTTCTCTGGTTTGCTTCAGCCGCTGCCATCAGTTTCCCCCATTATATTGCTTATCACAACGAGATAATCGGCGGCGGAGGTAATGCTTATCGCGTTTTTACCGATTCCAATGTTGACTGGGGACAGGATTTAAGACGACTGACCAGTTGGCTTAAAGAACGTCCGGAGATTGAGAATATAAGGGTTGATTATTTTGGCGGCGGCTATCCCCCCTATTATCTCTGTCAAAGGAAGTTTGACGAACAAGGACAACTGATACGCAGTTATCTCGGCTATGATTGTCAGGATTCGCCTTATCAGGAATGGCACGTTGAGCATGGACAGGTTAAGGGCTGGCTGGCTGTCTCCGTAACCTTTTTACAAAATGCCAAGTATTATGCCCAGGCCTTTGGGCAGCCCGACTATGACTGGCTGCGCTGGCGAGAACCTTACGCCAAAATCGGCAATTCAATTTTTGTTTATGAGATCAAATAGATACAAGGCCCGGCCTCAAAAACTACGTAAGGTTTGGCCTCGAGAACTACGATCTTGCCGAAGGCAAGGTCGTATTCGAGAGACCGAACCTTAATTAGGCCGTAGGTTTTGAGGTCGGGCCTTGATTCACGGCAAGATCGCTCGAGGCCAAACCTTACGTGGATCTAAACCTTGTATCTACCGATAATAAACCCGGCCTTCTATTCTTAAATCAATATACTCCAAAGAGGAAGCTGCTTCTTTAATCTCCTCTTCCAAAACCGTGGCCAGGGACTTAAGCTGGCTGTTAATTGAATAATTTGGATTAAAATAAATCTGCCAGCCCTGACAAAGTTCCACTCGCACCTCCTCATCACTGACAATCTCAAAACTGTCTGTTTTCAGCCATAAACCAGTGGCTGTTTTTATTTGAGGCAGTTCTTTTCTAAGGGTCAGAATAAAATCAATCATTTGCGGAGAAGCCACTTGTTTTCTAAGAAAGGCCGGCTCATCTTCGGCGCTGTAAATATTCAAAACTAAATTACCGCTGATTAAAGGCGCCTCCTTGTAAATCACCCCTTCCTGGTCAATGTAAAAACACTTGTCAATTTCACTATTTGATATGATTGAAGGTGATGAAGTGGCTGTTTCCTGCTTTACCTTGCACCAGATGCCAATACTCTGACGCTCTATTACCTTTACGGCCAGAGCCAGACCGGCCCGGGCAGTCACGTCAGACATCTGGCGGATAATATTCACCTGCTTGATTTCCGGAAATTTTTCCATGATTTCTTTGCCAATTTTGCTGCTGGATATTAGAATAATGCTTTTTTGAGGAATAATTTGCCAAAGTTTTTGAGATAAATTTTTCTCAACAATCTTCGCTATCTCTGAAACAGCCACATTCTTATTTCCCTTAACCTCAACTCTTTTGACCCATAGCCAGGGCGACCAGATTAAGAAATAGGCCACCACGCCCAACAAACAAAAAAACAGCCCTGCAAAAATTATTGTTTTCAGGGATGATTTTTTAGGGGCTCGCCTGGTTCGTGAATATTGATTTTTTCTCATATCATAAGACTGGTATAAGGCCCCGCCTTAAAGCCTATGTAAGGTTTGGCCTCGAGAACTACGATCTTGCCGAAGGCAAGGTCGTATTCGAGAGACCGAACCTTAATTCAGGTCGTACTCGAAAGGCCGTAGGTTTTGAGGTCGGGCCTTAATTTTCCTTTTGACCGATCTTGCTCTTTCCGCCCATATACTTCTGCAAAACTTTAGGCACTTTAATACTGCCGTCTTTTTGCTGGTAATTTTCAATAATGGCAATGAGCATCCGGCCAATGGCCATGGCTGTGGCGTCGTTCATATGAACAAACTCAAGTTGCCCGTTTTTCCTTCTCACTCTGGTATTCAATCGTCTGGCCTGATAATCGGTCATGTAATCAGAGGTATGAGTTTCCCGGTATTTGTTCTGGCCGGGCATCCAACATTCAATATCAACCTGCCGGTAATCAGGTGCCCCCATATCTCCTGTGCAAAGAATAACCACCTGATGAGGAATATCCAATTGCTGGACCAGGTATTCCTGAACAGCCACAATCAAATCCTGTTCTGCCTGACCGTGCTCCGGCTGAATAAAAGTTTCCATCTCCGCCTTATCAAACTGATGCCTTCTTAGAATACCGGCCGCATCCTGACCATAAGTTCCCGCCTCTCTCCGAAAAGCTGTTGAATAGCCGATATATCTGATGGGCAAATCGTCTTCTTTAATGATTTCATCCATGTGCAAAGGACCGAGCGTATGTTCAGCACTGCCTATTAACAAAGAATCATCCTGCTCTAAATAATATCTGTCTTCAATCGGGTCAAACCTGTCCATCTTTTTCATCACCTCTGCCTTGGCAATCATCGGCGGCAGTGCCGGAATAAAGGTTTTATCAAAGGGATTATTAACTTTTTTAGCCAAATCTTTAATTATTTTTTTATCTGTTAAGGTATCAAAAACAAATTGAACGATGGCAAATTGCAAAAGCACCGCTTCATTGAATAGATAATTAAATCTGGCTCCGGAAATCTTGGCTGATTTTTCAGTGTCAATTAAATGATGCATCAGGCCCAGCTCCATATGGTCTTTGGGCTTGAAATCAAACTTGGCTGGCTCTTTAAATTTTCTCAAAACCTTATTATCCCCTTCATCTTTGCCTTCGGGCACGTCATCAGCCACCAAATTAGGCACCTCAATAATTAATTTATTGAACTCTTCCTCTAATTTATCCAGCACCGGCTCTGCATCCTTAATCTTGTCCTTTAATTCTTTGGCTTTCTCCCTCAATTTTTCATCCTCAATCGCCTGCTGGCCAATTTTGTTCTGTTCTGCTTTAAGGCCTTCAATTTCCTGCAAATACTTGCGCCGCTTCTCATCCAATTCCAAAAGCCGGTCAATATCAATCTTGGCCCCTCTTTTTTTGACGGCTTCCTTAACCTTATCCGGATTTTCTCTGATGAATTTGATGTCCAACATGTTATTAAGGCCGTAGGTTTTGAGGCCCGGCCTCAAAACCTACGGCCTTAAGCTTTACTCTAACCCTTCGGCTTCATTAAGGGGAAGAGTATTGTTTCTCTTAAACTGCGTGCCTTGGTTAGAATAATTGCTAAACGGTCCAGGCCCAAGCCAAAGCCAGCTGCCGGAGGCATACCGTATTCCAGGGCCTCCAAAAAATCATTATCCAAGGGCTGAGCTTCCTGGTCGCCTTTTTTACGCAGGGCCTCCTGCTCTTTAAATGCCTCTCTTTGTTCTATGGGACTATTCTGCTCGGTAAAGGCCTTGATTAACTCTATTCCCTGGGCAACTCCCTGAAGGGCCTCACCTTTTTTGCACAAAGGAATATCGGGTATATGTAAAACAAAAGTCGGTTTTTCAATCTTGGCAAAACTTTCTTTCTCGTCATTGTTTTTAACAACGTCCTTGTATTCTACCCTTGACCACTTTTTAGGAAAAACCCTGGGGTCAATGGAATGCATCAATTCTTCCATAAACTTCATCAAATCCTCCCAGTCCCAATAAGCAGCATAGCATTCTAACATAGTAAAATCAGGATTATGTTCCCGGTCTATGCCTTCATTCCTAAAACATCGGCCAATTTCAAAAACTTTCTCAAAGCCACCAACTAGTAATCGCTTGAGATAAAGTTCAGGAGCGATTCGTAAATACAAATCAATATCCAAAGCATTAAGATGAGTTTTAAAAGGCCTGGCGCTGGCCCCGCCATACAAAAGCTGCAGAATTGGCGTTTCTACTTCAATAAATTCGTTCTGATAGAGGAATTTTCTTATCTTTTTAATAATTTCACTCCGTTTTTCAAAAATCTCTCTGACTTCTTTATTGATTAAAAGGTCTAAATATCTTTTGCGAAATCTCTCTTCCATGTCTTTCAGGCCATGCCACTTTTCCGGTAAAGGCGCCAAGCTCTTGGCCAGCATCCGATAATCTTTGACCAATAATGTTTTCTCGCCTTTTTTGGTTAAAAAAAGAGTCCCTTTGACTTCAATAAAATCCCCTATGTCAAAATTATCCAGAAAAAAACCATATTCTTTCTCGCCCACTTCGTCTTTCTTCAAATAAATCTGCAGCTTGGCCGAACCGTCTTCAATATGGGCAAAAGTGGAACCACCGTGCTCCCGCATAGTCCGCAACCGACCGACCAGGACCAATTCCTTTTTTTCAGCCATCAATTTCTCAAATTGGTCAATCGCCTCCTGGCATTGATGAGTCCGCCTGACCTTGGTCGGATAAGGGTTAATCCCCTTTTTTCGCATATTTTCCAGTTTCTTAATCCTGGCTTTTTTGATTTCTTGAATGGAAGACATTGAAAATCTACCTTATATTAACAATTTTGTACTTGGCCTTACCCTTGGGAGTAATTACTTCAATTATATCACCAAGCTGATGCCCAAAAAAGGCCTGGCCAAGGGGCGATTCATTGGAAATCTTTCCCTGGCTCGGATTGGCTTCCTGAGAACCGACAATTCTAAAGGACTGTTGTTTCTGAACAGCCTTGCCGGAACCGCCGCTTATCAACTTAGCTTCAATAACTGAGCCTATCTGAACTTTCTTCCGTCCTTTGCGGCTCGGCTTAATCAAAACAGCTCCTTTAATCAGTTCCTGCAACTCTAAAATGCGACCTTCGTTAAAGGCCTGGGCTTCTTTAGCCGCCAAATACTCTGTATTCTCGCTTAAATCACCCAGGGATTTGGCTTCTTCCAACTGCCTGGCGATTTCCTGCCGTTTTTCTCCCTTGCGTTCGGCCAATTCCTCTTTTAATTGTTTAAGCCCTTCCGGGCTGATGTATTTCATTTTTTAAGGCCGGGCCTCAAAACATACGGCCTGATTAAGGTTCGGTCTCTCAAATACGACCTTGCCTTCGGCAAGATCGTAGTCCTCGAGGCCAAACCTTATTACTGACTAAAATACCATTTTAAGACCTCTTTGGCAACTGGCACGGCTGCCTGATGACCTTCACCGCCTCCTTCCACCAGAACGGTTAAAACAATCTGCGGATTATCATAAGGAGCAAAGCCGATAAACCAGGCATGGGTTTGCCCCTGGGTACCGAATTGGGCCGTACCGGTCTTGCCTGCCACCTCCACCGGCAAATCAGCCAGTGAACGAACTGAACCACTCAAAACCGCCTGGCGCATACCCTCCTGGACCACCTCAATGTTGACCGGCTGGATAAAGTTCTGGCGAACAACCTTGGCAACTACCTCTTCAATTATATGCCTCTCTTCAATGTCTTCAAAGGATTCGCTGGAATCAATAATCTTATCAACTATTTGCGGCTGGTAAAGAGTGCCGCCGTTGGCAATGGCGGCCACGGCCGCTGTCATTTGCAAAGGAGTGACTAAAACGTCTCCCTGCCCAATGGCTAAATGATAAGTATCGCCCAGATACCATTCTTCATTCGGCTTCTGCTCGCTTTTCCATTGTTCGTCCGGCACTAAACCGATTTCTTCGTGAGGCAAATCTATGTCCGTGGACTGACCTAAACCAAAATATTGAAGATATTTTTTAATTCGTTCAATGCCCAACCCTTCTATCTGGCCATAACCGCCGCCAACCGTATAAAAGAAAACATTGCAGGACTGGGCAATTCCTTTGACTATATCAGTCAAACCATGGGTCTGCCAGTCGGCAAAATGATAAACGATTTGCGGGTCATATTTATTAAAAATAGTCAAACCGCCCTGGCAATTGACTGTCTGGCCCGGCCCAACCACCTCTTCCTCAAGAGCGGCTGCCCCAATCAACGGTTTAATGATTGAACCAGGAGGATATTGACCGGCCACTGCCCGATTCAAAAAGGGCTGATTAGGATCGTTATCCAGACGATCCAAATCCGTCTGGGAAATTCCCTGGGCAAAGAGATTATTGTCAAAACTGGGCACGCTGACCAGGGCCAAGACAGCCCCGTTGTTGGGATTAAGCGCAACGACCGTTGCCTTTCTAATTTGTTTGCCGTCCACGAACAACTGCTGCAACCGCTGGTCAAGAGTTTGATGAATCTTGCTCTGTAATCCCTGGTCAATAAAAAGAACCAGGCCCTGGCCGGGCTGGCTCGGTTTGCTGGCTAAGACACGCTGCGTCTTGCCCAAAAAATCCACCTCCACTTGTTCCTGACCGTCTTCGCCGCGTAAAACCCCCTCGTATTGACACTCCAAACCGTCCTTGCCAATCTGGTCGTTAAGGAAATAATCAGGATGACTGACCAGGTCCGACTGGCTGACCTGACCGGTATAACCTAAAATATGGGAGAAATATGGGCCGAGCAGATACTGACGTTGAGCGTTTTCTTCCATGCGCAAGCCCGGCCAATCGCCAACCAAACTTTCCAAAACCAGGGCGGCTGACCGGCTGATATTCTTGACCAGGACCAGCTGACTAACCTCTCCGCGCGCCTCCTCTATTTTTTCCTTCAAATCATCAAAGCTGGGCCGGGGATTAATTGGTTGACGACTGCTTGGCGTGAATCGTTCTTCAGTCCCTTGTTCAATAACCTGGGCCACTTTTTCCAGAATCTCGTCCTGGAGAGCCAAAGGATTGTCAAAAAAATCAGCCAAATTAACCAGCAAATCAAAACTGGGGATATTATAGACCAGGGGCTCGCCAAAGCGGTCGTAAATAATGCCTCGCGGGGCAGCTATGGAATAAATCCTCAATCGGTTGCCCTGAGCCAAATCCTGATAATACTCGCCTTTGACAATCTGCAGATAACCGGCCCGTAGAAAAAGCCCCAACAGACAGATAATAATCAGGCCGTAGAAAAGAATGAAATTCCGGTGCTTAATCGGCTGCTCCATTTTCCCCTTTTCCTCCAGAGAGCGAATCGCCTCGGCATCCAGAAAAATCTCCTCTGCCTCAATATCTTCTCTGGCCCTGTTTTTAATAAACCGGCTGTCTCCCTTATTCCAAAAAAGGAGCCGGCCTAAATATTTTCTTAAAAACATAAAAAAATATTATGCTTAGCAATAAATTGAAAACTGTTTCAATGAATAAATGAGTCAGGCCAAAAACCAAATCAACCCGGAATAATTTGCTTAAGCCGAACAGGAGCAAATTGTAAAACAGAGTGCCCAGAACAATCAAGCTGACACTAATCCAGAATTTAACCGTTGAAAAAAGACTTTTGTTTATCCAGTCAATCAAGAAAGCGCTCGTCACCAGACTTAAACTGATTAAACCGAAAGGCAAACCGGAAAACAAATCCAGAAACAGACCGCTCGCCAGAACAGCCAGCCAGGTTTCCTTAAAGCCTTTCAAAATAACCAGAAGCAAAATCAGAACCAAAACCAAATTAGGAGCAATACCCCAAACAGTCAAAGCGGGAAAAACGGTCGTCTGTAAAACCACGGCCAGGAGGAAAATTAAAATGATTAGAAAAGTTTTCATTTTATTCTAAAATAACAAAGATCGGCCCAAGGCCCGACCTCAAAACCTACGGCCTTTCCATCTTAAATAGTTTAAATGAGTATGATTAGAAGAGTATCGTTGGGCAAGGCCGTAGGTTTTGAGGT
>CAZGZU010000022.1:0-8583 GCA_964529855.1 uncultured Candidatus Saccharibacteria bacterium
GTTTTGGCCTATATGGCTGACGGAGCTGAAAGAACAGTTGGTTTAGTGGTCTGGCCCATTTTTATTTACCAAATCTTAGAAGGCAATTATTTGCAAGTGGGCGCGGTTTCCACCTTTATCATCGGTTTCACCGTTATTTTGCAGCTTATCTTAGGTCGCTATATGGATTTAAAAACGCGCAAAGAGAAAATTTTGCGCTGGGGGAGTGCTTTTTACGCCATTGGTTGGTTAATTAAAATTTTCATTTCCACTGCTTTTCAGATTTTTATTGTGGGGGCTTATCATAGTGTTTCCAAGATTTTTATCCGAACGCCTTTTGATGCTTTGACTTATGAAATAGCGGCTGACCAGGGTCATTACGTGGATGAATTTACTGTTTTGCATGAGATAGCCATTAATTTTGGCAAGGCCTTGATAGCCATTTTAGTTATTGTGGTTTCCCTTTTTCTGGCCATCCAGTGGGTTTTTGTTTTGGCTGCTTTAGCAGCTATTCTTCTGAACGTTCTTAAAGTAGAAAGGCGCGACCAGTTTGAATTTTAAAAGATATTTGACAGGTCAGTAATCCAAAAGACATCCTTAAAGGATGTCTTTTGTTTATATTCGGTTTGTGGAGCGAACTACTGGAATTCTAGTGAATTTAAGCTTTTAACGGCAGATTCCTTTACTTCTTAAGAATTTCTTGAACAGTCGCCTCGGCAAAGATTTTCATGGTGTCATAAATTTTTAAGCGAGGATGATGAGGTTTTAACAATTGCAAGTCAGTACAGGCTAAAATAACATGATTAACTCCTTTTGTTTCAAAATCGTTAATAACTTTTGTTAATTCTCGACGATCCTTATTGTTGCGCCTATTAGAGACCAAATTATGGATTATCTTTCCTATTTTGGCTTGTTGAAAATCATCCGGGGTAATTTGTTTAATATCATTAGCTAGAAGTGAGTTTTCATACAGCTTCTTATTAAGAGTTATAGAGGTGGCAACGATTCCGATTTCAGAAATATTTTCTTTTTTCAAAAATTTCGTGGTTTCCTCAACAATGCTAAGCACCGGAATTTTTACAGCCCTTCTTATATCGTTGATAAAAACGTGGAGAGAATTGCATGGCATAACCAAAAAATCAGCGCCAGCTTCTTCCAGTTTTTTCGCCGCATCTTTAAGAAATGGGATACATCGTTCCTCTCCTTTGCTCTTCGTAATTGCGTCTTCTTCAATATCGTATGGTAGAGGAATGCTGTATATCAAAATCGGCGGCCGGCTAACTTTATTAAGTTCCTGACATAAGAAAACCAACTCTAGATAAAATTTAGAAGTTGTTTCAGGACCTAATCCGCCAATTATTCCTACAGTTTTCATAGGTAGTGCCCAGGGCGGGACTCGAACCCGCACGCCCCGAAGAGCACAGCTCCTCAAGCTGCCGCGTATGCCAATTCCGCCACCTGGGCCTATTTCTTCGGCTTTTCTCCAATCTCTTTTAGCCGGGATTCTTTGGCTGATTTTCCCCGGATATAGTAGAGTTTGGCTCGCCTGACTTTGCCTTTTTTAACCACTTCTATTTTCTCAATAAATGGCGCGTGAATAGGAAAGATTCTTTCCACGCCAATTCCCTGGCTGACTTTTCTGACAGTGATAGTGGCATTAATGCCCCGGCCGTGTTTACGGGCAATAACCAAACCTTCAAAGATTTGAGTTCTTCGTTTGTCGCCTTCTTTGATTTTTTGATGGACCCGTACTGTATAACCGGGTCTGATTTCCGGTAAATCCTTTAAATGTTTTTTATTGAATAAGTCAATTTTGTTCATAGATTCTCAAGAACTCTTGCCAGGTCTTGGGGAAGTTCTGATTTAAACTCCCTTATCTTACCATCAGGCAATGTTAATTTCAAGTAAGCCGCGTGGAGAAATTGTCTTTCCAACTTAGCTGGCCAGGCTTGTCTTTTAAACTTGTATTGTTTGTCGCCGGCAATTGGATGGCCAATGGAAGCCAGATGAACTCTGATTTGATGAGTCCGCCCGGTTTTAGGATAGACCTCTAATAGAGTATAGACCTTCAACTTCGCTTCGCTTCGTTCAGGCAATAAGTTTTTAGTCCCTGAGCTTGTCGAAGGGTAATATTTTAAGACCTTGTATTCAGTCCAGGCCTTTTTTGATTTGTCGTCCAGTAAAGCGCTTCTTTTCTGATGGTCTTTTCTGGATAAGCTGATTGCTTTGGTGATAACTCCTTTTTTGTCTTTGACCTGTCCCATGACCAAAGCTAAATATCTTTTGATAACTTTTCTTTTCTGGAATTGCTTTTTCAAATATTCAAAAGCCGTTTGATTTTTAGCCACTATTATCAAGCCGGAGGTATCTTTGTCCAAACGATGAACAATGCCTGGTCGTAAAACATCATCACCAACTTTTTTTATTTCTGGACAATAGGCAAGTATTTGATTGACCAAAGTATTAGGTTGTTTTGGCTTTACGGGATGAACAGTCAAACCAGCCGACTTATCAATAACAAGAATATCCTTGTCTTCAAAAATGATTTTCATGTGGACCAGAAGGGAATTGAACCCTTGACCTCCTGATTGCAAAACAGGTGCTCTACCACTGAGCTACTGGCCCAATGACAATAGAATACCCTAATTTAAGCCAAAAAGCAAGGCAAAAACAAAAACACCTTTAGGTTAAGTGTTTTGTTCTGTTCCCGTGATTAAAGTAAATTTTTAATTCTTTTCAGATTTTCATCAAAGCCGGGAGTCAGTTGATATCGGTCAATTTCATCGGGAGTTATCCATTTGTAATCAGTGTGTTCCCAGTTGAGTTTGATATTAGGATTGGCAATCCTGGCTATTACCAGATGCCTAATCCAATCCCGGCCGAGTTTTTTATCTTTGTAGGTATAAACTTCTCCTTGGATGATTTCTTTAATGTCTTTTTTGTCCAAGCCAAGTTCTTCAGTAATTTCCTCAACTACTTTGTTATCAAGCGATTTTTCATCATCAATAAATCCAGCCAAAGTACTCCAGAGATTTTTATAAGCTAAGACCTTATCACTTCGTTTCAGAATCAGGAATTTATCTTTATAGCAAACAAAGCAAATCAGGACTGGCGCTACTTTGGCATTAGTAAAATCTTTTTTCATTGGTGGGCGGTACAGGATTCGAACCTGTCACCTCGTCGATGTCAACGACGCACTCTAACCAACTGAGCTAACCGCCCTTTTGTTTTGGTGGGCGTGCCTGGATTCGAACCAGGGACCTACGACTTATAAGATCGCCGCTCTGCCACTGAGCTACACGCCCAAGATGTCTTTATTCTACCCATTTTTATTATTCTGGTCAATGTTTAAAAAGACAAGGGGACAACCTGTGGCTGTCCCCTGATTGATTAAATTCTGAGAATATTTGGTAATTCTGAAATAGAAGGAATTATTTCTTTAGCGCCTGCTTTTTGAAAGTCCTTCTGATCGGCGGTCCCGCTAAGTACTCCAATGAATCTGATGCCAGCCGCTTTAGAAGCTTTATGGTCAGTTAATGTGTCGCCGACAAAAACAGTTTGCTCTTTGCTAAGTTCATTTTCTTCGAGGTGGGCAATAACTGGGTCAAAGGCCTTGGGATTTGGTTTAAGATAAAAATTATTTTCATTTCCCAGAATTAAGGCGAAGCCTTCAACTGAAATACCTATTTCCTGGAGTCGGCTGGCCAGGGTCTTTGTATCCCGATTAGCAATTATGTAAAGAATTAGATTGGCTTTTTTAAGTCTGGCCAAAGTTTCTATTGAACCGTCTATGCCAGGAAATCCTCGATTATCGCGCTCTGTGGCCTTGACCATAAACTGATCTATATCCACTTCATCAGCCCAAAGCAGTCTTGCGATGTCTGGCAAAGGCGGTCCCCATGCATCCTTGATTTCTTGATAGCTAGGAACAGGCAGACCATGGTCAAATGCATATTCTTGTATAAAAGTGATACTTTTTCTCCAGGAATCAAGTAATACTCCGTCTACATCAAAAATCACTGCTCTGACATTATTCTTCATTTCCTCCTCCAATTATAAATAGTGATAGTTAAGGGACTGTTAAACTTTTCTTTTCATCAAGCGTGCAAATTCTTTGCGCTCAATGGTTTCTTTTTTGATTAGGACTTTGGCAATCTGGTCTAATTTTTTCCTTTTTTCACTGAGAACTCTTTTGGCAGTATGGAAAGCATTGTCAATAAACTTAGCCACCTCTCTGTCAATTTGAGCGGCTATTTCTTCGGAATAATCCTTTTCCGTGGCAATTTCCCTGCCCAGGAAAACCAGTTCTTCTTTGCCGCCAAAAGTCCGGGGGCCCATTTTTTCGCTCATGCCGTACTTGGTTACTAATTTATGGGCTAATTCAGTGGCTTTTTGCAAGTCACTGGAAGCGCCGGTGGTCAGTTCGTTAAAGACCAGTTTTTCCGCGGCATAACCGCCTAAAAGCACGGCCAGTTCATCAATGAATTCAGAGCGGCTGTGTAGATGTCTGTCTTCGGTGGGTAGTTTGAGAGTATAGCCGGCGGCCGGACCGCGGGCAATAATGGAAACCTTTTGGACCGGGTCAGTGTTGGGCAGGGAGGCGGTGACCAGGGCATGACCGGCTTCGTGATAAGCGGCAATTTCCTTTTCTTTTTTGGAAAGGACGTGACTTTTTCTTTCTGGTCCCAGAAGGACTTTTTCAATGCATTCCCGCAATTCATCCTGACTGATTTTTTTCTTATTCCGCCGGGCAGTCAAGATAGCCGCTTCATTGACCAGGTTAGCCAGGTCAGCTCCGGAAAAGCCGGGCGTTCTTTCAGCGATTTCCCGCAGGGCAACCTTGTTTTCCAACGGTTTATTGCGGGCATGGATTTTAAGAATTTGTTCCCGGTCTTTAAGGTCAGGCAAGTCCAGGACAACCCGACGGTCAAAGCGGCCTGGTCGGAGCAGAGCCGGGTCAAGAACGTCTGGTCGGTTAGTGGCGCTGATAAGGATGATGCCGGTATTAGGGTCAAAGCCGTCCATTTCCACCAGAATCTGATTCAGGGTTTGTTCTCTTTCATCATGCCCACCACCTAAACCGGCGCCCCGCTGCCGGCCAATCGCATCAAGTTCGTCAAGAAAGATTAGGGCCGGGGCAGATTTTTTAGCGGTCTGGAAAAGGTCTCTCACTCGGCTTGAGCCGACTCCGACAAACATTTCCACGAATTCTGAACCGGACACGCTGAAAAAGGGAACATTGGCCTCTGAAGCAACAGCCCGAGCCAACAAAGTTTTGCCCGTGCCTGGCGGGCCGACTAACAAGACGCCTTTAGGAATTTTAGCGCCTAAATTAACGAATTTTTTGGGATTCTTTAAAAAGTCAACTATTTCATGCAGTTCTTCCTTGGCTTCTTTGAGTCCGGCCACGTCTTTAAAAGTAACCCTGTCTTTTTTATCCTGAGGGCTGACCAAGCGGGCTCGTGAACGGCCAAAAGTAAAGGCCTGCATCTGACCTCTTTGAGCGCCTCTGAACATAAACCAGAAGAAAAAGCCGATAATCAGCAGGGGCAGGAGAAAAGGCAGAATCGTCCCCAGCCAGAATATTAAGCCGCTCTCGCCTTTTATCTCCAGATTAACCAATTTGAGTTTTTCTGAATCAACCCCGTAATTTTTTAATGTTTCAGTCAAAGAGGCCTCTGTTTCTTTGGCTGCTTTTTCCTGAGTGCCGTCTTTTAATTCTATTTCTAATTTATCGCCTTTGATAATAATTTTGCTTACTTCTTCCTGATTGATTTGTTCAACCAATTGGCTTAAAGAGATTTCACTCGGTTTTTCAGCCGGTGTGTTAAGCAAGGCAAAAAAGCCGGCAATCGTTAAGAAAGCCAGAAAGGCGATGAGCAGGTTTTTTAGAAGATATTTCACGTTATTTATAAGGTCGGGTCTGAAAACATACGGACTAATTAAGGTTCGGTCTCTCGAATACGACCTTGCTTCGCAAGGTCGTAGTTCTCGAGGCCAAACCTTACGTCCCGACCTTGTTATTTCCCAGATAAAGCCCTTAAAGCCATTTTATGGGCTTCTGGTATTAAGGAAAGAATTTCAAAGTTATAGGATTGGCCTAATTCAAGCATGTCCTCCATTTGTTGATTTTGTTTAGAAAACTCTGAAAGATGAGCTAAACCATGGACGCCTTTTTTTACCTGGACAAAAGCGCCCAGAGGAGTGAATTTAATCACTTTGCCTTTTACTATTTGGCCATTTTGATATTTCTCTTTAATGTCCTGCCAGGGGTCTTCTTTGAGATTCCTTAAAGAAAGAGATATCTGTCCCTCTTTGATGTCAATGATTTGGGCTTTAACTTTTTCATTTTCCCGGAGTATCTGATTGGGGTGGTCAATCATTTGCCAGTCCAGTTCAGAGATGTGAGCCAGTCCTTCCAAATTGTCATCAAATCTGATAAAAGCGCCAAAGTCAGCCAGGGCAGTGACCATCCCTTCAACCACGTCTCCTTTTTTGTAATTCTCCAGAGTTTCCCTGGTCTTTTTTTCCTGCAGAGCTTTTTCTGAAACGACTAACTTGTCCGTTTTCTTGTCCAAACTGATGATTTTAACTTTCATTTCCTTGCCAATAAACTTATTAAGATGTTTGAGGATGACATTTCGGTCACCGCCAGCCACCCGGGGATAATTTTGAGGAGCCAGCTGGGAGACGGGTAAAAAGCCAATTAAGCCGGAGAATTCAATAACCAAACCGCCCCGGTTGGCTTCCATTATCTTGACGATAATTGCCTGACTGCTTTGTTTCTTGGCCTGAAGGTCAGCCCAGGTTTTTTCCAAATTGGCTTCTTTCAGGGAGAGTTCAACGTAGCCGTCATCATTTTCCGGGTCTAAAACCAAAGCGGAAATTTCCTGGCCAATTTTCAGCTTTTTGAGAGCCTCTTTGTTCTCTTTTAATTCGGCTCCATAAATAATGCCGGTTCCCAAAGGACCCAGTTCTAAAATAAGGGCGTTTTTGCTGATTTTAATAACCCGACCTTCAATAACCTCTCCCGCTTGGGGCAAGAGAGGCGTCTCCTTTTCTTTTGTCAGCAGTTCTTTCATTGTTTGAGATTTCTTGGTCATCATTTTCAAAGTATAACCTAAGATTATTAGCTTGGCAAGAGCTGGAAAATATGATACAATAATCTTGAAAGATAAAGCCTGAAACAGGCACTCTTTAAGTGTGTTTCAGGGCCAAAATTATGATTATTAACTGGTATGGTCATTCCTGTTTCAAGATTGCCAGTCAGGGCGGCCATCTGACAATTATTACTGACCCCTTTGAGAAAAAGATTGGTTTGACACCGCCCCGGGCCAGCGCTGACGTGGTGACGGTTTCTCACGACCATTTTGACCACAATAACGTTAAGGCGGTCAGCGGCGACCCTTTGATTATTAATAGTCCGGGCGAATATGAGATTAAGGGAGCCAGGATTATTGGTTGTTCAAGTTTTCATGACCAAAAGCAAGACCCGGGAAAAGGTCTTAATGTTATTTATTTGATAGAGATGGACAAAATTAGAATTTGCCATCTGGGTGATTTTGGTCAGGATAAATTAACTGACGAGCAATTGGAAACTATCGGTCAGGCGGATATTTTAATGATTCCGGTAGGCGGTACTTATACGATTAATGGCCGGGAAGCGGCTAAAATAACCAAGCAGATTGAGCCGAGTTTGGTTATTCCAATGCATTACAAGCTGCCTGGTCTGACAGTTAATTTAGTCGGTCCGGAAGTATTTTTAAAAGAAATGGGTTTGGATAAAAAAACAGCTGTTGATAAATTAACCATTAAGAAAAAGGATTTAACCGGCAAGGAAATGGAGGTACTTATCTTTAAGCTTTGAGTTCTAAACGCATCTTTATGTCCTTGAGTAATCTTTTAGAAAAAATCCAGAACAAGCCTCGCTATATTCGCATCCAGATTCTCTGTTTGGCTGTTTTTGTATCTATGATTTTTGTTTTTTCGCTCTGGGTTGTTTCTTTAAAGTATTCCATGCCTTCAAGCGCTGAAGAGACAGTTGAAGAAAGTTCTCAATCATTGGGAGAAGCCGAAGAAAACCTTTCCTTAAAAGAGGCCTTCCAGGCCAGTATTGGTGCATTTTTTGGAGATGATTTAGAAGAAGCTCTTGAGGAAATAAACAATCAGGAAAAGGAGGTTGAAGAAATTGAAAAAGATTCAGACAAAATCAAGCCGGTCAAGTTACCTCTTAGTCCTTGAGCTTTGAATTTAAAACTTGAAACTTTTAAAATATGTTTCAAGTTTTAAGTTTCAGAATTATATGGAAATCGGTCAAATTAAAAAACGTCCCATTACCGAAGAGATGAAAGAGTCCTATTTGGACTATGCAATGAGCGTGATTGTTTCACGAGCTTTGCCTGACGTGCGTGATGGTCTCAAGCCGGTCCATCGTCGGATTTTGTATGCCATGCACGGCTTGGGCTTGACCAGTTCAGCCAAGCATCGGAAGTCAGCGACGGTTATCGGCGAGGTTCTGGGCAAATATCACCCTCATGGCGATGTGGCGGTTTATGATTCTTTGGTTAGAATGGCCCAGGATTTTTCCCTGCGCTACCCCTTGAT
>CAZGZU010000023.1:0-8356 GCA_964529855.1 uncultured Candidatus Saccharibacteria bacterium
AAGTACCTGTCATGGGAGAAATAGTTGATTTATCGCTTTGACAAAAACCGGGAAAAATAGTAAGCTAAACTAAATGGAACAGAAATCGTATCTTAAATACAAAATTTGCGTTTCCGGAGCAGCTGCCACTGGTCACTGCAACAAGAAGGCCCTGGAATTAGCTAAAGAATTAGGGCGGCAAATCATCAGACATAACGGCGTTTTGGTTACCGGCGCCACCACCGGCATTCCTTACTGGGCAGCCATTGGCGCCAAGGAAGAGCAAGGCATTGTTATCGGACTCTCGCCGGCTGCTTCAGAAAAAGCCCATCTTAAAAAATATCGTCTGCCCACGGATTTTCACGATTTGGTTGTTTACACCGGCTTTGAATATGCTGGCCGGAATTTACTTTTGACCCGTTCCTCTGATGCGGTGGTTGTTGTTTGCGGTCGCATGGGCACTCTTAACGAATTCAGCATTGCTTTTGAAGATAACAAGCCCATTGGTGTTTTAACGGGCACCGGCGGGACAGCTGACATGATTAAAGAGATTGTGAAGAATTCACATCGCGGACCGGGCAAAATTGTCTACGATTCAGACCCTAAGACTTTAATTGAAAAATTACTCAAATTAGTTGATAAAGAGAAAGAAGTTAAAGTCAAGTAAAAGGAGGTGAATTATGTGGCCATTGAAGTCAAGAAAAAACAAGGAGAGACAACTCGTAGTTTGCTAAGACGCTTTTCCAGAAGGATTCAACAAAGCGGTCTTTTAATTCGTGCTCGTAAGGCAAGATTTCGTGAAAGAGAAAAGAGCAGAAGAGAACGAAGAGACAGCGCCTTGAGACGGGTACGTATTGGCAAAGAAAAAGAAAAATTAAGAAAAATGGGACTCTTGGAAGAAGAACCAAGATGGAAAAGAAAGAGATGAAGCGTTTTACCCAAAATTTAGAGCTTTAGTGAATAAATTTTGGTTATAAAACCTTTAGTCGCCTCAGGCGACTACTCAATTTTATGACTAAATTTATTTCGCTAAATAAATTTAGCTCATAAATTTAGATAAAATTGGTATGTCTCTCAAAGAAAAAATTCAAGCAGATACAAGGAAAGCCATGCAAGCCAAGGACCAATTAAAGGTCTCTGTTTTGCGTATGCTGATGGCGGCTGTTTTTAATAAAGAAAAAGAAAAGCGGGCCAAGTTAAGCAAAGAGGAAGAAAATATGGAAAAAATAGAGGAGTTGAGTGAGCTGACTGACGAAGAAACTTTAGCCGTAGTTTCCAGCGAGCTTAAAAAACGTAAGGATTCCATTGAGCAATATCAAAAAGGCAATCGCCCGGACTTGGTTGAGCAGGAGAAAAAGGAACTGGCAATTTTAAAAGATTATCTGCCCGAACAAATGCCCGAAGAGGAGATTAGAAAAATAGTTAAGCAAAAGATAGAAGAATTGGGGGCCGGCGGCCCTCAGGAAACGGGTAAGGTTATGGGAGCGGTCATGCCCCAGCTTAAAGGCAAGGTTGACGGAAATGTGGTTAGCAAGATTGTTCAGGAAGAGTTAAAAAAATGAACGACCAATTAGTCCAACCCTCTCGAGCACCGCGCCAAACCAATTGGCTGTTTGTTATTATTGTCTTGTTAATCGCCTCTGTCCTGGGCACCGGTGTTTTTGCCTATCAATACTGGCAGATTAGAGAAGAATTGTTAGCCCAGACCCAACAGGTGGAGAACCTCTTAGAGCAGATTGATAATTTAGAACAACAGATTGAGGATTTAAAAACAGCCGCCCCAATTAACGAAACGTTGGATTAAGTTGAGTTATTGACTAATGTTGGAGATTCATAATTTTACCCAGAATGAAATAGACGAAAAGATGTTTCGGCGGGTGGCCGAAGTGGTTTTAAAAACGGTTGGCATAGAAAACAAAACGGAAATCAGCTTGGCTATTGTTGGTGATGGTCGGATGAGAAAATTAAATAAAATGTATCGGGGGAGCAATCGGGTGACCGATGTTTTGGCTTTTGGCGATAAGTCAGTTCTTCCTTATTTAGCCAAGGCCTTCCCTCGTTTGAAAAAAGGCCAGGAAGTAGAATTTATTGAGCCGCCTGACGGGGTCAAACGATTGGGCGAGGTGATTATTTGTTATCCCCGAGCCAGGAAACAGGCCAGGCGTTTAGGTCATTCTCTGGAAAAGGAATTGACCATTTTATTGATACATGGGATACTTCATTTATTAGGGTATGACCATGAGAAAGGCGGAGCCGCTGAAGAAGAGATGAAAAAGATGGAAGCGGAGATTTTAAAAGAAGTTATAAAATAAGGTGTCATTCTGAGCAGCTGAAAGAAGCGAGGAATGACAATTGACATGCCCAAGGAACAAATCATCGTTGGTTTAGATGTCGGGACTTGTAATATCCGGACTGTTGTCGCTAAAATAAGGGCTGACCAACCCAGGCCCCAGATTATTGGCATTGGTCAGGCGCCTTCTTTGGGTTTGCGCCGCGGGGTAGTGGTTGATGTTGAAGAGGCGGTTAAGAATATCAGTCAATCCGTTCAGGAGGCCGAGCGAAACAGCGGTTTATCCATTGAACGGGCAGCAGTCAGTATCAGCGGCAATCACGTTCTTTCCAGGGTAAGTAAGGGAGTGGTGGCGGTTTCCCGGGCTGATGGTGAAGTTTCCAAAGAAGACGTGGAGAGAGCGATTAATGCCGCTTCGGCCATTTCCATATCGCAAAACAGGGAGATTTTTCATGTTGTCCCTCGCAGTTTTTCAGTTGACAGCCAAAGCGGTATCAAAGACCCGGTGGGCATGAACGGAGTCAGATTAGAGGCTGATGTTTTGCTCATTGAAGGAGCGACTCCTTTTATTAAAAACTTAGCAAAATGCATTGCCGAAGCCGGTTTGGAGATGGAGGAGCTGGTCTTGGCTCCTTTGGCAGCCAGTCGGTCTGCCTTAGGCAAACGCCAAAAGGAGCTGGGTGTTTTAGCTCTGGATTTGGGCGGCGGCACGGCCGGCTTGACAGTCTTTGAAGAAGGCGATATTATTCATAGTTGTATTCTGCCGATTGGTTCTTCTCACATTACTAATGACATCGCTATTGGTTTAAGGAGCGCCATTGATTTAGCGGAGAAAGTTAAACTGGAATACGGTTCAGCCCTTTCTTCGGAAATCAACAAAAAAGATACGATTGATTTGTCTAAACTGGGATTAGAGGAAAAAGGGATTGTTCCGCGGTTGGCGGTAATTGAAATAATTGAGGCGCGCTTAAGTGAAACTTTGGAATTGGTCAACAAAGAGCTGAAAAAGATTGACCGTCAGGGATTATTGCCGGCCGGGGTAGTTCTTCTGGGCGGCGGCGCCAAAATGCCCGGCTTAGTTGATTTAGCCAAGGAAAAATTAAGATTGCCCGTTCAGGTGGGCTTTCCCCTGGAGTCAGAAGGGGTTATTGAAGAGGTTGATGACCCGGCTTTTGCCACGGCAGTTGGTCTGGTTCTCTGGAATATGGATAACCGGGCTAAGACCGGCAGTCGAGGCATTCCTTTGCCTGAACTTTCGGTTGGTTCAACCGTTAACAAGCTTAAAGGATGGTTCCGCGGTTTTTTGCCTTAAGCACTTGCATTATTTTATAAACTATGTTAATTTGGGATAGAAAATAGAACGACATTTAATGTTATTTGGAACAATAAGGAGGGTCGCTAAGATCCTCGTTATTACTTCTAGATGACAGCCATTTGTCGGTTTTAATAAATATGGCTCAAATAAGACCGGAGGTAGAAACATTTGCTAAAATTAAAGTTATCGGCGTGGGAGGCAGTGGCGGCAATGCCATCTCCCGAATGATAAACTGCAAGATTCACGGCATAGATTTTGTGGCCGTTAACACCGATGCTCAGGATTTGCATCATGTTAACGCCCCCGAAAGAGTTCATATCGGCAAAAACCTGACTAAAGGATTAGGAGCCGGCATGAATCCGGAATTAGGTCGTCAGGCAGCTGAAGAAAATCGTGATGAAATTCACGAGGTGGTCAAGGGGTCAGATATGGTTTTCGTCACCGGCGGTTTTGGCGGCGGTACCTGTACGGGAGCCGCTCCCATTGTTGCCGAGGCGGCCAAAGATTCAGGCGCCTTAACGGTTGCCCTGGTGACTAAACCTTTTTCTTTTGAAGGTATCCAGCGGGCCCGTATTGCCACCGAGGGCTTGAGTCAATTAAAGGATAGAGTTGACACTTTGATTACTATTCCCAATGACCGGTTATTATCGGTCATTGACCGAAAAACTTCTTTATTAACTGCCTTTTCCATGGTTGATGATGTGCTGCGGCAGGCAGTCCAGGGCATCTCTGATTTGGTGACTACGCCGGGCATTGTCAACGTTGACTTTGCTGATGTTAAAGCGATTATGGAAGACACCGGTTCGGCTTTGATGGGTATTGGTCGAGCCACTGGCGAGGACAGGGCAGTGGAAGCGGCTAAGGCAGCCATTAATTCACCTTTATTGGAAGTTTCTATTGACGGAGCCAAGGGAGTTCTCTTTAATGTCAGTGGCGGTTCTGATTTGGCCATGACAGAAATTAATGAGGCGGCCAAGATTATCACTGAATCAATTGACCCGGAGGCCAAAGTTATTTTCGGGGCGGTCATGGATGATAAGTTAAAGAAAGGCGAAATCAAGGTAACGGTTATTGCCACGGGTTTTGACGAGAGTTTATTAAAGAAGACCGGTGAGACCAGAATTCAGGATATTTCTCCGATTGTTGAAGACCCCGGACAAAAAAAGCCGGCTCTTAAGCCAAAAGTAGCTCCAGCGCCGACGCCAACTCCGGTGGAAGAGTCAGAGAACGAATGGGACATCCCGGCCTTTATCCGGAGAAAAATGAAATAAATATTTTAATGGTATAAAAACAGCGAACAATTTGTGTTCGCTGTTTTGCTTTGATAGTCATTTTGCTGTATAATGGAGTTTGTGGAATAATTCTTCAAGGATATTTCTATGCCTCAAATAGAAGCGAAATTTAATCGGATAAGAAAAAGAGACGGCCGGATGGTTGATTTTAACCAGGCCAAAATAACCGAAGCGATTTTTAAGGCCTTTTCCGCTCAAGGCAAAGGAGATAAGAATTTGGCCCAACAGGTTTCTGATAAAGTAGTGGAAACGCTTAACAGGCGTTTTGGAGAGAGGGCGCCGCGGGTTGAAGAAATTCAGGATGTAGTTGTTGAAACCCTGGCCAAGCAGGGCTATAAGGAGATTGCTGAGGGTTATAGTTTGTATCGACAAAAAAGAAAAGAAATTCGGGAAGCCAAATGGTGGCTTTTAAGTCAGGATGTTGAGACCAAACTTAATCCCAATGCTTTGAGAGTCCTGGAATCGAGATATTTAAAGAAAGACGAACAGGGGAAGATTATTGAGACGCCCCAACAATTATTCCAGCGGGTGGCCAGCAATATTGCTTCCGCTGAACTATTTTTCAAGCCCTCGCTTTCTGATGATGAGGTTTTTGATATTGGAGGGCAATTCTATCGGATGATGGGTTCCCTGGAATTTCTACCCAATTCACCAACCTTGATGAACGCGGGCGGCGCTTTACAGCAGTTAAGCGCTTGTTTTGTTATTCCGGTAGGTGATTCAATGGAGGAAATCTTTGAAGCAGTTAAAAGTACCGCTTTAATTCATCAAACAGGCGGCGGCACCGGTTTTAGTTTTTCTCGTTTAAGGCCAAAAGGAGATTATGTTAAATCTACGGGCGGACAAGCCAGCGGCCCCCTCTCCTTTATGACTGTTTTTAACGCCTCAACCGAGGTGATTAAGCAGGGCGGCAAGAGACGTGGTGCTAACATGGGAATTTTACGAATAGACCATCCTGATATTTTAGAATTTATTACCTCTAAATTAGAGGAGGAGAAACTTAATAATTTTAATATTTCCGTAGCCATAACCGACAAGTTTATGGAAGCGGTTAAAAACAAGAAGAAATATGATTTGATTAATCCGCGAGATGGCCAGGTTACCGGACAATTGGATGCCAATAAGGTTTTTGATTTAATCGTCCATTATGCCTGGGAGAACGGCGAGCCGGGTGTCATTTTTATTGACCGCATCAACCGGGATAATCCTACTCCCAGATTGGGCGAGATAGAGAGTACTAATCCTTGTGGCGAACAACCCTTGCTTCCATATGAAAGTTGTAATCTGGGCAGTATCAATTTGAGTAAGATGCTGGCCAAGCAAGGAAAGAAATGGGAGCTTGACTGGGATAAATTAAAAGAGACCATCCATAAGGCGGTTCACTTCTTGGATAATGTCATTGACGTGAATCGTTATCCCCTGCCTCAGATTGAAAGAATGACCAAAGGTAACCGGAAGATTGGTTTGGGAGTGATGGGTTTAGCTGATATGTTTATCAGATTAGCCATCCCCTATAATTCCAAAAGAGCTCTTAATTTGGCAGAAAAGGTTATGAAGTTCATCCAGGAGGAATCAAAAAAGGCCTCGATTGCCTTAGCCCAACAAAGAGACGTCTTTCCTAATTACAAGGATAGTATCTATAATGAAAATGGAATGCCTCGGGTCAGAAATGCCACCACCACCACCATTGCTCCTACTGGCACTATCAGTATTATTGCGGGCTGTTCTTCAGCCATTGAACCGCTTTTTGCTATTTCATTTGTCCGCAAATATATCTTAGGCGGTCAGGAAATGATTGAAGTCAATCCTCTTTTTGAGGAGATAGCCAAAGAGCGAGGTTTTTGGTCTAAAAAACTTATTGATGAAATATCCAGAAAGGGCAGCATTCAGCAGATTAAAGGAATTCCGGCTGATATCAAAAAGATTTTTGTCACTGCTTTAGACATTACGCCGGAAGACCATATTAAAATGCAGGCGGCTTTTCAGAAACATGTTGACAATGCGACCAGCAAAACCATTAATTTCCCTTTTACCGCTTCTGAAGCAGAGGTCAGGAAATCCTATCTGCTGGCTTACAAGCTGGGCTGTAAGGGAGTGACTCTTTATCGGAATGAGAGTCGCAAACAGCAGGTTTTAAATATTAAAGGCAAAGAACAGGCAAAATTGCCCGTTGATAAAAAAGAAAAAGTCCAAGAACAACAGATTTCTCCGGAATTACGCGACCCCTCGCCTGACATCCCTGATTTACCTCCCGGCAGTTGTCCGACTTGTAATATATAGATAGAGGTGAGAAAAGTTAATTTTTAGAAGACGCAAGTTTGTCTCCAGCGGGCAAACTTGCTCAGTACTCGGCAAAATTTCGCCAAAAGCGAACCAAGCAATTTTGCCTGCGTATGCTTCTAAAAATTACTTTTCTCACCTCTAATTCTTTCTGTGATTCATATTTATACTGGCAATGGTAAAGGCAAAACCACCGCTGCCTTGGGATTAGGCCTGCGAACGGTTGGCGCTGGCCAGAAAGTTTTACTCATCCAATTTCTTAAAGATGGTCAGAGCTCGGAAATAAAAGCGATTAGGAGGATAGCTAATTTTGAAGCAAAGACCTTTGGCAAAAAGGGATTTGTCAGTAAAAACAATTTAACCAAGAAAGATTATGACCTTGCTCAGCAGGGTTTTAATTTTGCCCAAAAAGCCATCCAAAGCAAAAAGTATCACTTGATTATTTTAGACGAAATTAATTTAGCCATTAGTTTGGGTTTAATAAAGACACAAGAGGTTATTGATTTAATTAAAAAAACACCCCGCCAGACAGAGCTAATCCTGACCGGCCGTCAAGCTCCCAAAAAACTTATCCAGGCAGCTGACCTGGTCAGCCAAATAAAAGAAGTTAAACATTATTTCAAGAAAGGCCTTAGAGCCAGAAAAGGAATTGAGTTTTAGAATGAGCAAGTCCAAAATCCTGCTCTATTTTTGTTTGGCTTTTATCAGCGGGATTTTGCTTGATTCTTTGGTAACGACTCCCCGGTCTGTTTGGCTGGGGATTTTAATTTTGGGGGTGGTTTTAATTTTCTTTTCCTGGCAGTATCGGTTAGCCGCCGTAGCAGGTTTCTGTTTGTTGGTTTTAGTTGGCGGTATCTGGCGGCATCAGGCAATAGTTCTGCCAGATACCTTTGAACAAGTTAAGCAGTATTATAATCAGTCAATTATTCTTCAGGGAGTTATTGTTGGAGAGCCGGAAAAAAGAATTAATCAGCAGAAGTTTGAGTTTAAGACGCAAGATATTCCGGGCAAGATTTTAGTAACTACTGAATTGTATCCCGAATATCATTATGCTGATGAGTTGGAGATTAGCGGTCAATTAAGAGAGCCAGCCCGGTTTGAAGATTTTGATTATCAGCAGTATTTAGCCAAGGATAAAATCTATTTGGTGATTTATGGGGCGAACATCAAGCTTTTAGCTCAAGAACGAGGCAGTTGGTT
>CAZGZU010000024.1:0-8042 GCA_964529855.1 uncultured Candidatus Saccharibacteria bacterium
CACCTGCTTCATTACCCGATTAGCCGGGTCCATGGTGGTTTCCCATAATTCACTGGGATTCATCTCCCCCAGCCCCTTATAACGCTGGATGTCTATGCCGTCTTTACCGAAAGATTTCAGAATCTTTTCCTTGTCAACGTCAGTATAACCGTATTCCACCTGCTTGCCTTTTTTAATCTTGTAAAGAGGCGGCTGAGCCACATAAAGATAACCGCTATCAATTATTGGACGGAAATGCCTGAAGAAAAGAGTTAAAAGCAGGGTGACAATATGATTACCGTCAGAATCAGCATCACAGGCAATAATTATCCGCTGATAACGAAGTTTATCCAAATCAAATTCCTCGGCAATGGCCGTGCCCAAAGCAATGACAATCGCCCTAATCTCTTTGGAAGTCAAAGCGCGGTCTAATCTGGCCTTTTCCACGTTAAGAATCTTGCCCCGCAAAGGCAAAATGGCCTGAAAACGGCGGTCGCGCCCCTGCTTGCTTGAACCGGCCGCTGAATCGCCTTCCACGATAAACAACTCCGATTCAGCCGGGTCACGATTGGAACAATCAGCCAACTTGCCGGGTAAGGCCAACCCGTCCAGAACTCCCTTGCGAATAACCGTTTCCCGGGCCGCCCTGGCTGCCTGACGGGCTTTGGCCGCTAAAATAACTTTCTCCATAATGGCCCGGGCATCCTGGGGATTCTTTTCCAGAAACTCTCCCAAACCATCGGCCACTACCGCTTCCACGGCTGTCCGCGCCTCTGGATTGCCCAAACGCGCCTTGGTCTGTCCCTCAAACTGGGGTTCTCTTAATTTAATGCTGATTACGGCCGTCAAACCTTCTCTAACATCATCACCGCTTAATTTTGCCTCAACATTGCCATTACCGCTTTTCAGAAAGCCGTTTTTTTGAGCATAATTATTGAGTGTTCTGGTCAAAGCAGTCCGAAAGCCGGTCAAATGCATGCCTCCCTCGCCAGTATGAATATTATTGGCAAAACCCTCTTCATAGCCCTGCAAATCATTGGTATATTGAAAAGCCACCTCAATGAGCATGTCGTCCTGTTCTTTGGAAACGTAGAAAATATTATCATGCTTAACATCCTGGTCGCGGTTCAAATATCTGACATAGGAAACCAGACCGCCTTCAAAATAGAAAGAATAACTTTTCGGTATTTTATGACGCTCATCTTTAACGGTTATTTTAACGCCCTTGGTCAAATAGGCCTGCTGCCGCAAATGTTTTAAAATTTTAGACCACTTAAAATCAATGTCCTTAAAAACCTCCGGGTCAGGTTCAAAAATAACCGTGGTGCCGGTCTGCCGGCATTTACTTGTCTTTCGGACAGCCGTTTTGGCTTTGCCTTTGGCATATTCCTGAACATAAAGACCGCCATTACGACAAACCTCGGCCCGCATCCATTTGGAAAGGGCATTAACCACAGAAACACCGACTCCATGCAAGCCGCCGGCAATTTTATAGGATTGGCCGCCGAACTTGCCGCCGGCATGAAGGGTGCACATAACCGTTTCCAAAGCGGATTTTTTTGTCTGGGGATGCTTTTCCACGGGAATGCCCCGGCCATCGTCGCTGACCTTGGCCCGGTTATCCGGCAATAAACTCACTTCTATTTCTTTGGCATACCCGGCAATCGCCTCGTCCAAAGAGTTATCAACGCACTCCCAAATCAAATGATGCAAACCGTCAACGCCGGTTGACCCAATATACATACCCGGCCGGCGACGAACCGGCTCAAGACCTTCCAAAACATAAATATCTTTTGCTTCGTAGCTTGAGTTATTGTTCTTTTTAGACATTATTGTTTACGAACCTCCCAACCGCCCTCTTCTTCCAAGGCCTTAATGATTTTTTCCTGTAATTTATTAACCTCGGCATCAGTTAAGGTATGGTCATTGGATTGAAAAATAATGTGAAAAGCGAAATTCTTTTTGCCTTCAGGAATGTTCGCTCCTTCATATATGTCAAACAAATCAACGTCGCGCACCAACCCGCCGCCAGCCGCGTTTATCAAATTAAGCACCTCAACCACTTTAGTACCCGGCTCAACCAATAAAGCAATATCTCTGACCACCGCCGGGTACTTGGAAGGCGGCGCATAAATCCTCTCTTCAGTGGCCAATTCAACCAATTTCTCAAAATCAAGCTCAAAACCGGCCGCTGACGACTTAACCTCTAATTTTTTCAAGGCCGAATCGCTAATCTGACCAATCCAGCCCAAAACCTGATTATCCACTTTAATTTCAGCCCGCCTGCTTTGATGACAATAATCAGGCACCAAAGTATCTTCGGTCAACTCGTCATCATACCACTGACTGGTAATCCGCAACCTGTTCAAAAGAGTGTCAACCACGCCTTTGAGCCGATAAAATTCCTGGGGCTGATTATTCTCTTTTAAGGAAAGTACTCCGGCCAATCTTTTCTGCTCCTTTACTTTATTCTTGCCAGTGCCTTTTTCAAAGGCCTGGCCAATCTCAAAGATTCTTACTTCTTCAAAATACTTCTTATTCTCTCTGACGTTCTTAATCAAATTAGGCATCAAACAAAGCCGCAGATATTTTTGTTCCTGACTGATCGGATTGAGCAATTCCACAAAATTCGGCTTTTCCCTGTAAATACCTGTCTCTTTATCACCAATCAGCGAATAATTGTATGCCTCGGAAAAGCCCAAATTGGCTAAGATATCCCTGATTTTGTTCTGATAAACCAAATCTTCATTTCTTTGAGCCGGAATCAAACTGGCTCTGGGCATTTGGCTGGGAATTTTTTCAAAGCCGTAAAGCCGGGCGATTTCCTCAATCAAATCCTCCGGAATAGTCGCGTCCAAACGGCGCGTAGGCACAGTCACCTGAAATTTGGACCCCACAGCTTTTACCTCAAACCCCAACCTGTTCAAAATATCCCTTATTTCTTTGTCTGATACTTTAATGCCCAGTAAACGCTCCACTTGAACAGGGTCTAAAGTAATCTTTCTGGGCCTGACTTTATTGGGATAAACATCAATTTTTCCTTTAAGCACCTGACCCTTGGCTATTTCCTGGATTAAACAGGCGGCCATATCAATCGCCTCTTCGGTCAGATTAGGGTCTATCTCATGCTCAAAACGCCAGGAAGCATCAGTCACTAATTTAAGCTGCTTGGAGGCCTGCCTGATAATTTGTGGATTAAAATTAGCTGATTCCAAGATAACCCGCTTGGTCTGTTTATCAATGCCCGGATTAATGCCTCCCTTGATGCCGGCAATACAAACCGGGTCTCTGGCATCAGCAATGACCAAAACATTTTCATCCAAATCATATTTCTCATTGTCCAAACTGACCATTCTTTCGCCTTTCTTGGCTTTCCGGACAATGATTTTCCGGTCAGTCAGCTTATCAGCATCAAAAGCGTGCAGGGGCTGGCCGGTTTCCAGCATCACATAATTGGCAATATCAACAATGTTGCTAATCGGCCGCAAACCGCAAGCCCTAAGTCGTTCCTGCATCCATTGAGGCGAAGAACCAATCTTAATATCCTGAACTCCCCGGGTCGTATAACGAGGACAGAGTTTTTTATCTCTGTTCTCCACCCTGACCAATTGATTGACTGATTCTGCGGAACCGCTTTTAATCTTTTGGGCATAATCAATTGGCTTAAAAGGAATCTTCAGCAAAGCAGCTATTTCCCGGGCAATCCCCAGATGACTCAAACAATCATGAGCCCGATTAGGCAAAACATCCACGTCTAAAATTGCATCGGCTTCCCCTTTGCCGGCTACTTCTGTTTCAAAAGCGTGCATGGTCAACAAATCAGCCAGCTTGGCTGGTGCAGGCAATTTTTTATTAAAAAAAGATTGTAGCCAGTTATAGGATAGTTTCATATGTTTATTACCATCCGGTACAGGTACCAATTCCTATGCAATACCCGTCATTTGAATCTTCACATCCATTATTATAATTATAGAAACTGCCATCCAAGTCATTGCCTACGTCAGCCGGGTCAAGTATCTCCAAATAAACCGCTAATCTGTAAACCTGACCGTCGCTGCAGCCCGTGGGATAGCCCGGATAATATGTTGTATCATTAGCAAAGGGGTCTGTTGCGCTACGCGAGGGATCCTGGGGAACTTTTGAAATGACCGGCTGATAATTAGAAATGGAAAAACCACAATTAGTGCCGCTCTCCAAACATTCGGAGAAATAGGCCCAATGGCCTGACCAGGTGGCATGACCCGGACTTTGAGGATATTTGCCGACCTGGTCATAAAAAAACTCAAGGGCCTGGGCTATCTGATGAAAATCGGCAATTCTTTTGGTATCCCTGGCTTTCTTACGGGCGGTATTCAAACTAACCAAAACAATGGTGGCTAAAAGACCAATTATAGCAATGACAACTAAAAGCTCAATTAGGGTAAAGCCCTTTTGTTTGTTCATTATTAGAATTGTTTTAAAAATCTCAAATCACCCGAATAAAACAACCTAATGTCATCAATCTGATACTTCAACATGGCTAATCTATCCGGGCCCATGCCAAAAGCAAAACCCTGCCACTTGCCCGGCTTGTAACCAACCGCTTTCAAAACATTGGGATGGACCATGCCCGCTCCCATCAGTTCCAACCATTTACCGCCTTTTCTCTTTACGTCTACTTCAAAACTCGGTTCAGTGAAGGGGAAATAACTGGGTCGTAAGCGCGACTGCACTCCGGCTGCTTGACCATAAAATCGTTCTAAAAATCCATCAATCACTCCTTTAAAGTTTGCCATGGACACATCTTCTCCTATCATCAATCCCTCTACCTGATAGAACTGAAAATCATGAGTAGCGTCAGTCGCCTCGTGACGGAAACAGCGACCAGGCACGATAATCCGCAGAGGCGGATTATTTTTCTCCATATAACGGGCCTGCATGGGCGAGGTATGAGTACGCAAAAGCAGTTTGTCATTGCGAGGAGCCGAAGGCGACGCGGCAATCCCCTCTGATTTTCCACGGGATTGCTTCGCTTTGCTCGCAATGACACTTTTCAGCCAGAAAGTATCCCACAAATCCCTAGCCGGATGATTCTTGGGAATGTTTAAAGCATCAAAATTATAGTATTCGGTTTCCGCTTCCGGGCCATACATTACTGAAAAGCCCATTGTTTGAAAAATCTCTTCTATTTGCCGCTGGACCAGAGTAATCGGATGAAGATGACCCTGGGGAGGCAACTGACCAGGGGCGGTCACGTCAAGCCAATCCTTGTCTTGTGTGCCAGCTGAACCGACGCCTTTGCCGCCCAGTCCCTTCTGCTTCGTTCTAATCGCCTCTTCCAATTCTTGTTTAAACTGATTAGCCAATCGTCCTTTTTCTTTCTGCTCTTTGCTGGACAAATCTTTGAGAGAATGTAAAACCTCGGTCAGTTCCCCTTTCCGACCAAGATACCTACCATAAACTTCTTCCAGGTCTTTTAAGCTTTTGGCCTGGGTTATTTCTTTTTGAACTTTTTGTTTAAGTTGATTAAGCATATTTAAAATTATCTCCTCATCAGCCACCATTCAGCCAAACCGACCAAACCGACCAGAATCAATAAATTCCACCAAACCAGCATTCGCTGACTTTGTAAAACCAAAATGGCCACCAAAAGAGCCGCTAAAAACAATCCCTGACGAAAAGAAACTTCCAAATGCTGAACAGCCCGGTTGTTTGACCGACCTGACTGGAGAATTTTTTTTTGAGAAAAACGTCTAACCAACCAACCAGTAAAAGTGAAAAGTCCAGTTGAAGCGATTAATAGGCTTAAATAGAAAAGAATAAAAATAGCTAAACCTGATGAATTAGGGTCAAAATAAATTAAAATAGCCGCTAAACAGGCCCAAGCCACTAAGCTGGCTAAAATTAATCCCGCTAAATAAACCGGTAAATGCATGTCTTTATCTATCTCTATTTTACTACATTCAGAACAAGAAAACAAGCCCCAAACATCTTGTCATTTAGCAAATTATCCTGTATAATACTCCTGCGGGGTGGAGAAGTAGTATCTCGTGAGGCCCATAACCTCAAGACCCGGGTGCAACTCCCGGTCCCGCAACACGAATGGCGGCGTAGCTCAGTCGGTTAGAGCGAGGGACTCATAAGCCCTAGGTCACAGGTTCGAATCCTGTCGCCGCTACTGAAATGGGGGTGTAGCTTAGCCCGGTTTAAAGCGCGAGCTTGTCGAGCTCGAGATCGTGGGTTCAAATCCCATCGCCCCCGCTGAAAATATATACAAAAACCGCTTTAATTAGCGGTTTTTGCTTCTAAACCCTTGCGGATTAACAAGGGTTAAGCTTATCTTATATTTTACCTTATGCTTCCCTAGCTAAACGAATTTTATGATAATTAAATCTTTGAGTAAACGTTTCTAGGCCTAATCTGTTTAATTGTTCTATATTTGCCCCTTTTTTACGACTAAATCTGAGGCCATATTTTTTCACAATATTATTTACCGCCCAAATAAGCCTCTTATCTAGATCCTCATACAATGATTTATCATAGTCAGTATAATGGTATGTTACTCCCCAATAATCTACCTCTTCTTTGAGATAGTTCAAATCCTCGAAAAAGCTCCCGCTCAACGACTTATGAGTAGCGGACAAAATTCCACGCATTTTTTTAAATTGTTTTTTCCCAGGGTATATCCTTGGACCTCTAAACCTAATTCCTAAAAACTCCTGATCCTTAAAAGGCAATACTATGCTGAACTTCTCATCTTTAGAAAATTTTCCTTCCTCTGATTTTAAGGGATGCAATACTAACCTTAGTTTTTTTTCTAAAATACCTCTTGCTACCCTATCAGCTTCGTATGCCTCTGATTTAGTTCTGCACATTACTATAAAATCATCGGCATATCTAACCATCTCAAAACCACTATTTATCATTGTCTCGTCTAACTCACATAAATATACATTGGCAAACAACGGCGATAAAACACAACCCTGAGGAATACCTACACCTCCTTCAGGGAAATGCACCAGAGGGGCTAACTTCTCTAACTCTGCTTTATTCCCCAATTCAGTTTTTAAAGCACTTTGAATAAGCTCATTAATAGAATCATCTGGTAAGGCTGGAAAAATATATTCATTTAAAAGAATATCTAAATCAACGGAATCAAAAAAACACTTTATATCTCCCATATAAGCCCATGTAAGACCTTTTCTATAAAGTGTTTTCACTTTCTCTATTGCGTCTCTTGTTGATCTTCTTTTTATGTAAGCAAAACTTGATTGATTTTCAATATTGTACTTCCTTTTAATATGCTTACTAATAGTCATTTCAATTGCCTTCTGCGCCACTCTGTCCCTTACTGCAGGAATCTTTAATGGCCTCAATCCTGATCCAACTTTTTTAGGAATCGCAACACCCTTTAAAGGAATAAATTCATAACTTCCTGAAATTATTCTCCCGCGTATCTCTTTAAGTTCTCTATTTATATTTAATTCAAAATCTTTTATTGTCTGGTTATCGTATCCTCTAGAATCGGGCCGGTGTTTAATCAATTTCCATGCTGATGCCAAAGTGCTCGGCCTAGCAATTATATTTTTTAACAGCGTAGCCATTTAACCTATAAAACCCCTTCGGCTAGATCGCTAATCTAGTACAATAAATTTTAAAGTTAGGGTTACTCTTATGCTCAAATGGTAGCAGCATTTCTGTCACAATGTTAATGCTCAACATTGTAACAACTGTTAGCAGTTTGAGCATAACTGCCTTGCCATACCTCCTGTATTATTCTGCCCTATTGACCATGCATTGTCAACCTCTGGGGGGCCGGTGGTGCTTTTATCTTTTCTGGGCTTGGCGATTTCCATAATTCGTGCCTCGTTTTTTCTCTTGGCAGTTTGGGGTTTTTTCTCAAACCTCCTGCGGCAGCTTTCTCCTTTTTCTTTCCCTTCCTTTTCTTCTTCATAAAGTTTTTGACCCGCCACCCCGAAGGGGGTTACCTTATTGTAGACGGCGGTTCTCCAGTAAGCATCAGTACTATTCTTATGCTCAAATGGTAGCAGCATTTCTGTCACAATGTTAATGCTCAACATTGT
>CAZGZU010000025.1:0-7861 GCA_964529855.1 uncultured Candidatus Saccharibacteria bacterium
GGGCAAGGCCGTATGTTTTCAGGCCCGGCCTTGATCACCTAGTTAATCTCGTAAGTAATACTGACCGTCACTTCTATTTTATTCTCCCCGGTCTCTATTTGAGCTACTTCGCCTCCTCCGCCGATTCCCAAACCAGCTTCCTTTAACATATCATAATAAGAAGGCGCTGCGCTGCTCTCGTTAAAACTAACAATCCGGACTAAGTTTACTCCCAACTGGTCAACTATTTCTTCGGCTTTGGCTTTGGCCTTGCTAATGGCTTCCTGACGGGCCTGTTTCTTCAATTCATCTTCCTGGTCAATGGTGAATTGCAAATCACCAATCTGATTGGCGCCTGCTTCAGTGGCTCCTTCAATAATCTGACCGACTTTTTCCAAATCGCGCATCTTGACCTCCAGCGATTGAATAATCTCATAACCGACTAAAACTCGTCGACCGGTAACCGGAATAATGCTCGTCTCTGTCCGATACTCGTATAGAGGATAGATGTTAAAATTAGTTGTTTTCAAATCTTTTTCTTCAATACCGGTCTGTTTCATGAAATCAATCACCTGATTCATCTTTTTGGTATTTTCGGCCATTGCCTGAGCAACCGTCTTTTTTTCCGTTTGAACGGAAAAAGTAGCCAGAGCCAAATCCGGCTTGGCATAAATTTCTCCTGTCTCGGAAACCGTAATGGTATTTTTTGATTCAATTTCCTGGCCAATATATTTACTCTGTTTAATTTTGTTCTGAATACTGACTAAGGTAAAGATAGTCAGAACCGCCAGGAAAATAATCAAGACAATTCCCAAAAGACGGAGAATTTTATGATGGTCTGAAAATTGTTTTTTGATAGAATACATAATTATTTAAGTTATTTAATTGCTTTTAAAAACGGTCCGATAACCGCTTTGACAAATTCCAAACAACTTTCCCGGTCTATGTAAAACCAGAGAATAAAACCGAGGACTAAAACCAGAATGAGCATGCCCAAAAAAGAACGACTGATAAAAAGCCGTAAAATTTTGCTAATCCAGAGATTCTTTCCGGTTCTTTTCTTTTCGGCTAATTTCTTTTCCAGAGAAAAATCATAGTATTTGTAAAATTCTATTTTGTTTATCAGAAATTTTTTAAGATTATTCTGATGAAAATCACTTTCAGGATTCTGTTCCAGCAACAACAAAAGACCGGTGAATTTTACTGCCTCGGTCCTGTCAAGATTCTTCAAAAGTCCTTTCATCTGGGAAACCCAAACAAACCAATCGGTCTTATCGCCCGCTAAAGATGCCAAAAGCGCTTTTTGCTGCTTCGGCTCAAGAAACCTGACAGAAAGTTTTTCTAATTCCCTGGCTAATTTTCTCTTGGAAGGCATAGTAAAATCAGACCTTTTTATTCTACCATAATTCTAATTAACAAACAACAATTCCCTCTCCCCTCTTGACACATTTTGAATAATAAGTTAGAATATGATTAAGTTTTTTAAAAATATATAAAGGAGAAGATAATATGGAAGATAATATGCAGGACGACAGAAAAACGATTTTGGTAGTTGATGATGAAAAGGACATTTTGGGGCCACTTTTACAGATAGTGGAATCCATCGGCTACTGGGCTATAGGGGCTTCCAGCGGTCCCGAGGCCATAGAAGAATATAAAGCTAACAGAGAAAAAATCGACCTGGTCATGCTGGACATCATTATGCCGGGAATGGACGGCTGTGCGGTTTATGATGAGCTAAGAAAGCTCAATCCCCAAATCATAGTTCTCTTTTCAAGTGGCCATCCCAGTTCAGAAGAAAAAATCAGGGGTATCTTGTCAAGAGGACAAACCGAACTAATCAACAAACCATACGGCCATATGGAGCTCGGTCTCAAATTAGCCGGGTTAATCTAAAATACAGCCCTAAAAAACTTAAGGCGTTCTCTTAAAAAGAGAGCGCCTTTTTTTTATTCAAATCAAATAAAAGCCGATATCAGGACCAAAATGCTGAATAAAAGAACAAAATAACCAAAGTTGATTTTGCGGGCCAATTTTAATAAAAGATTAATGGTCAACAAGCCAAAGATAAAAGAAAAAACCAATCCCCAGATTAATTCCAAAGAAAATGTCTGGGATGACAGATTAAGAATAATATTACCCACCAAAACAATGGGCAAACTCATTAGAAAACTTAATTTAAGGGAGTCAAACTTGTCAAAGTTTCTCAAAAGAAAAGCTGAAACAGTTAATCCGGAACGGGAAAATCCGGGCAAAGCAGCCAGACCCTGAACAAAGCCCAGGAGCCAGCCGTCTTTATTGGTCAACTGACCAGCTTTTTTATGACCGCTTTGTCTGGCCCTGATTTGCAATAAACCGGTTATCAACAATGATAAACCAATGATTAGAATGATTATCTTACTTGATAAAGCCAAATACTCTTCCAGGCTGGTCAGCACCTTAACCAAAACCAAACCCAAAAAACCGCTGATTAAAGTGGCTATAATCAGAAACTTGAAAATCTTTTGGGTATCCAAATCAGCTGACTGATAATTAAAAAAGGCCTTGGTTAAAGACCAGACATCTTTGCGGAAATATATTAAAGCGGCTAAAAACGTTCCTAAATGAAGAAACAGGGCCTGCCTAATAATTGTTTCTGTAGCCAGCTCCTGGCTAAAAAACTTTTTGGAGATTAGAACAATCATTCCCTCTGAACTGACAGGCAGCCATTCGGTAACCCCCTGAATAATCCCTAAAATTATTTGTTCCAACATATGGTCTCTATTCAATAATTATCTTGTAAATCCTTTTCCTGGCTTGGTTTAATTCCTCTGACAAACAAAACCAGGGTCCCCAGCCAACCAATTAAAAATGCCAAAGGACAAATAAAAATAGCTATGATAAAGAAAACTAAATGGAGAATTCCCATCAAATATTTCAAGACAATAATATGAGCCGTCAATATGTCCAAAGCATAGAAAACATTATGCAGAAAAACACTGATAAAAAAACCAGCGGCCGAAGCGCCGGTCAGAAGCAGGAACTTTTTAAGCCCTCCCCCGATTTTTTCTTTAAGAGTAAGGAATATCAAAGCCAGTCCCAATAAAAACCAGATAATAAAGGGGAACAAAAAAGCCAGCGTCCCTCTGAAAAAATCACTAACTGCCGGAATGAACATCTGGCTGGCTATCACTGCCAAAACCGCCAGCAAAGCCCAAAATATTCCTTTTAGTAAAAGTGTTGGTTTATTATTTTCTTTATCCATATTGCCAATTCCTGCCTTGTTTTACTCTCCCAGTTCTTTTTCAACCTCTTTTCTGCCTTCTTCCAATTCTTTAACCTGTTCGGAATCCTCTTTTAACAACAAGGCCTGAAATTCTCCCACGTGGGTCTTTTCTTCTCTGGCTACGTCCAAAAGAATCTTTTTAATGTCATCGTTTTCGGTCATAGCCGCCATTTGCTCATAAAGATTAATGGCATCTAATTCGGCTAATATGCCGGCTCGCAATATCTCTTTATCTACATCTTCTTTTTTTATTTTGTTTATATCAATTGGGATTTTTGATAACATATTTTTTATAATTAATTATTAAAGTTTATTATTTACTTCTGTCCAATCCCTATAGTCACAGGATGATTCCGTTATTGTTATTATAACATTGGCCAAGAACGTGCCGCAATAGAAAGAACTAAAATCTTTTTTCTCTAACCAAACAAATATTCTCTTTGCCCTGCTTAAGGTAATATTTTTGATGATAGTCCTCGGCCGGCCAAAAAACACCTGCCTTGACTACTTGAGTGGCTATTTGAAGACCCTTCTTTTCAAGTAAAGCAATCAGCTTTTTTACTGTTTGTTCCTGCTCCGGGCTGGTGTAAAAAATAGCCGACCGATATTGACTGCCAGTGTCCGGCCCCTGACGATTAACTTGGGTCGGGTCATGAATCTCAAAAAAAACTTTAGCCAATTCCTCAAAACTGATTTTTGAAGGGTCAAAAACAACCTTTACGGTTTCCGCGTGGCCTGTTTTTTGACTGCTTACCTCTTTGTAGGTCGGATTTTCTTTATCCCCGCCCATATAACCAGCTTGGGTGGAAATAACTCCTTTCTGCTTCTGGAAATAGGCCTCAATACCCCAGAAGCAACCGCCGGCAAAATAAGCGGTCTCTGAATTCTTTTCTGTCTCTTTGCTCTTTTTGAAATCCAGGGAAATTGAATTTACGCAATGCCGGATATTCTTTGGCGTCATCTTTTCGCCTTCAAAAACATGACCCAAATGAGCACCGCACTTGGCGCAAACAATTTCTGTTCTCTGCCCGTCTTTATCGGGAATCCTTTTTATTGCCCCCGGAATTTCATCGTCAAAACTTGGCCAGCCGCAGCCGGAATCAAATTTATCCTCTGACCTGTATAATTCAGCGCCACAACGCTTGCAGACATAAACTCCTTTTCCTTTATGACTAAGGTATTTGCCCGAAAAGGGTTTTTCAGTCTCCTTATTAACAATAACCTCTCTCTCTTCCGGAGTTAATTCTTTATACTTTTTGTTCATCTATGGTATGGCTATTTTTCAATCGGGTAACCCGCCTCAACCCAGGCCGAGTAGTTCCCTTGCAGTCGATAGACCGGACTAAATCCTGCTTTGACCAGTTTCTCGGCTCCGGAAATAGCCACTGCGTCAACATGGCAATAAACCAAATAGTCCTTGTCTTTATCCAGGCTGGGAATCGCCGCATCCAACGACCCATCGCCTAAATAATAGCTTACGGCGCCGGGCAGATGCCCTTCAGCGTAATGAGGAGAAACGTCAATCACCACCAGATTTGGATTCGTATCAATTAACTCCTTTGCCTCGGCTGGCGTTACATCAGTATAGCCCATTGTTTCTTCTCCCTGGCCTTCGTTCTCCATATTTCCTTCCGGCATCGTCTCTGTTTCAGATACTGTCTGCTGGTAAATAAAATAGCCGGCCACCGCCAGAATAGCGATGACAACCAAAATAATTATTGTCTTAGGCATAAATTTAAAATTATTCTTATATTAATTATTGGGCTTCGACCTAATGGATTTCTCTATTCAGCAGACAAGACTATTGTCTGCTTGTTTGATATTCCCTCTTCAACGCTTATTGGCCGGGACTCCGGAAACTTAAACCCCGTGGGGAAATTGTTGGAATTGAAGAATATAAAATAATTACCGGGTTTAAGGTTAAAAGAGGCAATGCCCTGACTGTTGGTCAGAACGGTTCCGCCGAGCGGTGGCGGGCCAATTTTTTCCGCAACATCAACCTCAATGTTCGGCAAAGGATTACCCTGTTCGGTTACCACGGCCACCTCTAAAAGAACTTCTCCCTGTATATCTTTATCTGAATTTTGCCCGGAATAAAACGGAAAAAAATTGCCCAAAAGATAACCAAGACCGGTAAAAATAATTAAGAAAACAATAATTTTTATCTTATTCATAGCTTACTCTTTTGGCGTTAATGTCCGTTCTATATTATTTGCCGCGTCCCGTAAAAGATTAAATAAGGAATTAAACAGTTTTGAGCTTTTGAAATCGTTCCATATAAGTACGACTTTTATCCATTTTAACAAAAAACCATCATTTAGACAACCAAAGAAAAGAGCCTCCAGCCCCAATTTTCTAAGTTACTCCCTGTCAAAAACTCTGCGAAGCTCTGTTTTTGCCTGTTCCAAAATTTTTTTCCGATGTCCGGACAGATTCTTACCGGCCCGATTAATATAGAAATTCAACATGGACATTGCCGACTGAAACGCCCTGGCTTTTCGTCTTTTACTCTCTTCAGCGGATTTTTTAAGAGACAAAGCAATCTTTTTTGGACTTTTCAAAGAAAAAACACCCTTTTCCAAATCAAGAGCATTGCTGTACTTTGTTACTTTGGCAGACCAGTATTTTTTGGAGTTTTTCTTTTTGTCCATATTAATTCCCTTAGAGCCCGTGCTATAGCGTATCGCTTTGTCCATCCTTAACCTGAAATAAGTTGATTAAAATCCAGCCAATTTTCAAGCTCTGATTTGTTTTGAACATAACCTCTGATATCTATCTTCTCTCCTTTGGAGACTCCCAGATGAAAATGCTTTCTTTCTCCATCTGTCTCTGAACTGAAACCCTGGCCCAGGACGGCAAACTGTTCGCCCGGCAAAAGATAGGAGCCAACTTCCTGTTTAATGCTGGCCAGATGCAAATGACCGTAATAGACGACCACTGGCTGGCTCTCAAAAAGACATTCCTGAATAGCCAAACCGCCATATCCGGCAACATCCCTTTTCTCTAATAATTCCCCGCCACAAACAGCCATTATCGGCACGGCTGCCTCTTTTTCGTCCTCAAACACTTCATAGTCAACGGCATTATGGTAGCCGCTAAATCTCTCCGGACTGACTGGCGAATCAATCGGACTGACAAAAATGCCAAAGGGTTTTTTAGTAATCCTTTCCCCTGCCTTTTCCAGGGGCTGGGCTAAGCTTTCCTTATCATTGTGAAAAAGCAAACTGTCGATAAAATCCTTGAATTGCTTCTCGCTCATCTCCGGATTATAGGAAAAAACATAAAACAAAGTCGGTGAATGCGAACTGAAACGAATATCAATAAGTTTATGCTGTTGATTGCGCCAAAACGGTTGAAAGGCAAAATCAGCTATCCCCTCTTTTTTCCTAATCTCATAAGCCACTGCCTCATGTCCATTAACCGAAGTTTCTTGCCGGCTCAAGATATCAACCGTGTTCAAACTCAGAAAACTGGAAGCCCTGAAATACCGAATAAAAATCTGCGATTTATCAATAATTTCATCCTCTGATGAATTTGTGTCATAAATGTTAATACTCTCAATCTCCGGGACATACTCAACTCTAAGATTGCCCGGCAAAACAGCACTAAACCTGAAAACAGGGTCCTGGGAGGCAAAATTAAACCTCTCACCAGTGACGGGTTTTGGAATAAAGGCCTCCATGGATTTAGTTAAATCCTCATCCATAGAGCCCGGTAAATTCTGTTCCGAACATCCGCTGAATGAAAAGGCGGCTACAGCCAGAACAGGGACAAAAAAGATTCCTTTCATATAATTATTCAAATGATATAAGTTCCTATAAAGTTTTATCAAATAATATTTAATTTCATTCTCCCATTCTAACAAAAAGCGGGACCAAATTAGAGCCTGTCTTTTCTCAGCCAGCCAATAATTTTGCCGTTCAAGACGGAAAAGATAACAATGTATAAGGATAAGATTATAGTAAAGCCCAAGCCGAAATAATAAACCATTACCGGCAAAAAAGGAATTTTTACATTCCTGTTATACAAAAAGACCGCCAATAAAGAATTCCTCATGCCTTCCTTCCTCAATTCTCCCAATAAGGGGAAAAGAACGTATGGCGGTCCGGAAACGAGAATTCCGGAAATTATCGCATATAGCCATCCCTTGATTCCCGATTCCGCGCCCAAATACTTTCCTATCCTCTCTTTGGTAAAATACAAATTGACTAAAACCATTACTATAAAAACGAGGACTAAGACCGGAATTATTTTAACAAACATCAGCAAAAAACCAAGAAAAGCTTCTTTGGCAACAGAAAAATCCAACAAAGCAATAGCTGAATAAATTAATAAAACGATTATTAAAAACTTTATTCCTCCGCTTATTCTATTTTTGCTTGTTAATTTACCCATTGAAAAAAAGTCAGAGTTAAAATCACTAAAATGGAAATGATAATCGCAAAAACAAAATTAAGAGCATTTCTGATAAAAGCAAATCGCTTGCCTAAAAACTTTGCTTCCAGCGGCAGCATAGCAACGCCGACCGTAGTCCAAGTCATGATAAAAGCAGTAATGGCTATTAAACTAATTCCTTCTTTTAGCAATTCTCCACCGACAATATAGCTGGTTATCGGG
>CAZGZU010000026.1:0-4131 GCA_964529855.1 uncultured Candidatus Saccharibacteria bacterium
GTGTTTTGACGGCTTATCCTCAGGGAGATAATCTGGACAAGAATGATGATTATCCGGAAGGAACTTTGTTAAGAGGGGCTGGTCCGGAGGTTTATCTGATTGAGTCGGGGGAGCGGCGCTGGTTTCCCAGCCCGGCTGTTTTTGAAGGAAATGATTTTGGCTGGAGATACATTTATGATGTTGATGAAGAGGATTTAGAGGACATTCCTCTGGGTGACAATGTTTCCCTGGCCGAAACGAATAGATATCCTGAAACATTCATTCTGGAGGGTCCGGCCGAGGGAGCGATTTTGGAAAGCGACCAGGCAAGTTTTAAGTATTCAGGAACTAATCCCTTGGGGTCGGTCAGTGATTTGTCTTTTGAAACCTATTTAGTCGGTCATGATGATAAATGGCACAATCAGCGGTCGCGTTATACGCTTAGTTATAATTTGTCCGATGAAAGCCGGGCCTATACTTTTTACGTGCGGGCTAAAAATAAACAGGGCTATGTTGACCCAACCCCGGCTTCTTTAAGCTTTCAGGTGGGCGTTTCGTCTGATTTCCAAAAAGTGGAAATCAGAAGCCTTCATGCCAAGGAAAGCGATTTTAAGAAAGATTATTTTGTTTTGCGGAATAATAGCAAAGAGACCATCAATATTACCGGCTGGACCGTCAAAACCAAAGCAGAGACGATTGTTGTACCCAAGGCGGTCAAAAAACTACAGGTTCCCTTTTCAGGAAGTTATACTTCTGATATTGAATTAGGTTATCACGACGAAGTGATTGTTTCAGCCGGCCTAAGTCCCAATGGAACAAATTTCCTGACCAATAAATGTACCGGTTATTTGGACCAGCTTTCCCAGTTCCATCCTTCTTTGAATGAGGATTGTCCTTATTTGGATAAGTCAAAGCATAGTCATTTGAAAGACACCTGTCGTGATTTTATTGATGATTTGGGTCGTTGCGAGATACCGAATTATTCCAAAAATATGGCTGTTAGTTCAGATAGTCAGTGTACCGGTTTCCTGACAGAACACTTTGCTTATGAGCCGTGTTATGATGCTTATTATCAGGACCCGGACTTTCTTGATAGCAAATGGCGGGTTTTTCTGGGCAGGTCAGCTGATATTCTAGACAACAGCAGCGATACAATGATTTTACGAGACAGAAGCGGTTTGAAAGTTGATGAGTATGAGTATTAGTATCTTTTTTTAGGTTTGACATTAAGAGCTACCTAAGGTTTGGCCTCGAGGACTACGATCTTGCCGAAGGCAAGGTCGTATCCGAGAGACCGAACCTTAATTCAGGTCGTACTCGAGGCCGTAGGTTTTGAGGCCGGGCCTTGATTAAATCTTAGAGATTCCCTAAGAATGCTTTTCATGTTAAAATAAAAGGAGGGTTTTGTTATGGTTGAGTCAAACCAAAAATCAGTTGAGAATGAGGCGGCTCCTGTCCAGGAACCTGGTGCTTCAGCGGACAAATACCAGGAACCGGTTGAAGATGAATCAGCTATTTTACTGGAAGAAAAAGAAGAAAAGTCACCCCTGATTGAAGAAGCTCAAGAAGCGGTTCCGGAAACGGGAGAAAAACCAGTTGAAGAAGAGCCAAAAGCGGTTGAGGGAGAGAAAGTTGAAACAGAGCCGGCTAAAAAAGTTCCAAAAGCAGAGACAGAAGAACTGGCTGTGGAGGAGAAAGTAGAAGAGGCGACTGGTTCAGTCCCGTCTCCGCCATCTGCCCAAGCCCGCAAAAAAGCCGGCCAGCTCGTGGATTTAGACCGGGCGGCTCAAGTTAAAGCGCTTTGCGACCTGGCTTTTGACAAAGGGATTAATTTTGCCATTGAAGTGGCCAAGGCCCTGGATAATGCTTATGTTTTAGACGAATTCCACGATGCCTTGGTTGATGAATTGAGCGAAAAGTTGCTGGAAGAGGGGGAATTGAAGAAAGTTTAGAAGACCTATGCTCGCATTCCTTTCTCTGGGTTTTAACCAGATTCTTCTATTAGTAGTTTCAGTGTTGCTGCTGGCTATTATTCTCATAGGCAGTTTGCTTTTCATTTTACGCCTAAAAGGCAAAGGGAGGATAACGCGGGCTTTAAATATGAGCCTGTTTTTAGTTACCTTGCCGCGCAAGGTCAGAAGAGCGGAAGGAGAAGCGCCAAAAGGCGAAAAAGAGATTGTGGCGGTTATGGAACAGCTTTATAGCAGCTTAAGCAACATTAAAGAAAGCAAGGATGTTTTTGTTTATGGTCAGCCCTATCTGGCTTTTGAAATAGCCACTCCTCAGGTGGGTGAAGAAATTGCTTTTTACATGGCCGTGCCCCGTCGTTACGAAGACGTTATTGAAAAACAAATTCACGGTTTTTATCCGGATGCTTCCATTGAGAGGGCCGAGGATTATAATATTTTTAATCCGGAAGGGACGGCTGCCGGCAGTTATTTAAAACTGGCCCGCGGTTATGTTTTGCCTTTCAAGACCTATCAAAACTTGGAGACCGACCCGCTTAATGAAATTACCAATACTTTAAGCAAACTGGCCGAAAAAGGGGAAGGAGCGGCTATCCAGATTCTTATTCAGCCGACCCCCTCAAAGCAGTGGGCTAAGCTGGGTTTGAAAACCGCCAGAGAAATGCAGCAGGGCAAGAATTATGAATTTGCCAGGGCAAGAGCCGGTCAGGGCTGGTTACGTCGGAATATGGGCTATGCTGCGGAAGCGCTTAAAGGGTCTCCTTCAGTCAAAACAGAATCAGGTCAACCTTTGGAAGAAGGCCAGGTCGTGCTAACGCCTCTTCAGCAAGAAGTTATCGGGGCCCTGGAAGGTAAAGCCAGCAAAGCCGCTTTCCAGGCCAATCTTCGTTTGTTGGTTTCGGCGGCCACTCAGGAGCGGGCCGAGCAAATTCTTGGTCATTTGGAGGCAGCTTTTGTCCAGTTTAACGCGCCTAACCTCAATCAATTAAAGTCATTCCGCATGAAAAAAGGCCGCGGCTTGAAAAAACTGGTCTATAACTTTTCCTTCCGTTTATTCAATAAAAAACAAAGCATGATTTTGAATACCGAAGAACTGACCAGTTTATTCCATTTTCCAACCACTACCATTCAGACGCCCAAGGTCAAGTTTATGAAGGCCGAACCGGCCGCTCCGCCGGCTAATCTGCCCAAAGAAGGCGTTATTCTGGGCAAAAATCTTTATCGGGGACAGGAAGCTGTAGTCCGTCTGCAGGCCGAGGACCGGCGCCGTCATCTTTACGTGATTGGCCAGACCGGTACGGGCAAATCGGTCTTTCTGCGCAATATGATGATTCAGGACATTAAAGACGGACAGGGGATTGGCGTTTTAGACCCGCACGGTGATTTGATTGAAGAAGTTTTGGGATTGATTCCCAAGGAGCGGGCCGAAGACGTTATTGTCCTTGACCCGTCGGATTTGGAGCGTCCTTTGGCTTTGAATATGCTGGAATATGACGCCAAATATCCCGAACAGAAGACGTTTGCCGTTAATGAGTTGATAAATATTTTTGACAAACTTTATGATTTAAAGGCAACCGGCGGACCGATGTTTGAACAATATACCCGCAATGCTCTTTTGCTTCTGATAGACGACCCCAGCGAGAAATTCACTTTAATGGAAGTGCCCAAGCTGCTGGCTGACAAGGAATTCCGCACTCGGCTCCTGGCCAAGTGTCAGAATATGGTGGTCAAAGATTTCTGGGAAAAGGAAGCGGAAAAGGCGGGCGGCGAGGCCTCTTTGGCCAATATGGTTCCTTACATTACTTCCAAGTTCAATGTTTTTATCGCCAATGACTATATGAGACCGATTATCGGCCAGTCGGTCAGTTCGCTTAATTTCCGGGAGATTATTGATGACAAAAAGATTCTTTTGGCTAATTTGAGCAAGGGTCGTTTGGGCGACGTGAACAGTTCTTTATTGGGTTTGATTATTACGGGTAAATTATTGATGGCTGCTCTTTCCCGAATTGATATGCCCGAAGAAGAACGTCAGGACTTCTATCTCTATATGGACGAATTCCAGAATTTCACCACTGACAGCATTGCGACAATTCTTTCAGAAGCGCGCAAATATCGTCTTTGCCTGACCATTGCCCATCAGTTTATCGGCCAATTGGGAGACAAGATTCGCGAGGCGGTTTTCGGC
>CAZGZU010000026.1:4141-5155 GCA_964529855.1 uncultured Candidatus Saccharibacteria bacterium
GGTAGGCGCTGATGACGCCGAGTTTTTGGTCAAGCAATTTGAGCCGGTTTTTGATACCAATGACTTGATTAACATTGATAATTTTAATGCTCATATTAAGTTGATGATTCATAATGAAACTTCCAAGGCCTTTAATCTTTTAACCTATGCGCCGGAAAAGAGCAATCCGGAGATAGCCAAGGCCATTAAAGAAGTTTCTCGTCTGAAATACGGCCGGGAGAAAAAAGCGGTTGAAGAGGAAGTTGCCCGGCGTTGGCAGGCCTCGGCTGTCTCAGCGGAGGGTTCGCCAGCGCCGGAAGCCGAGGTCAAATGATTATGACCACTTACAGCGTATTTATTAAGGATGTTTTTCTGGATACCATCTGGCAGATTTGTTATTTTCCTGTCTGGTGGTATAGCCAGGGTTTGAAAAAGACAGCTCTTTTTTGCTGGCAGAGAGTTAAAGACGGCTGGCGAGTGCTGGCTTTGTTAATTCTCATCAAGAGTTTTTTCAAGCCGATGTATGCCCAGACAGGTTGGGCGGCCTATGCTTTAAGTTTGAATACTCATTTCTGGCAGATTATCTGGCGGAGTTTTTTGATGACTGTCTGGGTTGTTTTCTGGCTTTTGGTTTTATTGGGTTGGCTAATTCTGCCGATTTTCGTTATTTGGCAATTAGTGTGACAAGGCCCGGCCTGAAAACCTACGGCCTTGCCCAACGATACTCTTTTAATCATACTCATTTAAAGTATTTAAGATGGAAAGGCCGTAGGTTTTCAGACCGGGCCTTGATTCGAGGCCAAACCTTACGTATGTTTTGAGGCCCGGCCTTAAAAAACATGTCTGAGCAGATCTTCCAAGAAACCGGACTCACTTTCCAGCCCAGCCTTAATCTTTTAATAATTGCCCAGAGGAAAATAAAAAAGATTTGCGGCTGGCTGATTTTTCTTTTGCTGATTCTTTTCGGTCTTTATGGAATTTTTACTCTGTTTGTCACCGGGGAATTGTCAGGTACTTTCTATTTTTCCATATTAA
>CAZGZU010000026.1:5165-7692 GCA_964529855.1 uncultured Candidatus Saccharibacteria bacterium
GTTCCTTTTCTATCTCTGGCAGCGGAGAGGGGAAAGGATTAAAAAAATCGGACCGCCTCGCCCGGACCAGCCCATAGAAGTTTCTTTGTTCCTTGACCAGTCAGCTCAAAAGTCACTGGAAAGCGCCTGGCTGTTCTCTTATCGCAAAGGATATCATTTTTTACGACCGATTCATCTGTTCGTTACTCTCCTGAAAGAGAAGGATTTTAAGGAAATTTTGAAAAGGTTGGGTTGTCAGTCAAAAGAGGTGGTTGCCAAAACCAAAGGTATTTTAGAAAGTTCGTCTCTTTCTCCGGATACGGAAAAATCCTCTTTGGGACCGGTTTCCCTTGAGGAAAAGGCAAGGATTATCAGGGGACCTAAAATCAGTTCGGATTTTAAGCAGATATTTTTTGAGGCCTATCTTTTTTGTTTGAGAAGAGGGGAGAAACAGATTGGTTCTTTGGATATTCTCTGGGCTATCAGTCAGCAGGCGAATTTAGTCGGTTTGATTTTTGACGAGTTTGGCATCAGTCCGGGAGAAATTGAACGGGTGGTTGAATGGCGGAGATTGGAAAAAGAGATTGAACAGCGGCAGAAGTCATTCCTCTGGCGGCGGATTTTTAAGCCCAAAGGCAAGTTGAATCGGGCCATGACTGCCGCCTTAACGCCGCTTCTGGACAAAGTCAGCCGGGATTTGACTTTCTTGGCCAGGCAAGGGCAGTTTGAAATGGTCATTGGTCGGGATAAAGAAATTGAAGAAATCTTTAATTTTTTCAGTGCCGGTCAGTTGGCCGTGGTTCTGGTCGGTCAAGGCCAGGTCGGCAAGAAAGCCGTTCTGAAAAAGATTGCCCAAATGATGGTTGAAGAGGATGTTCCTGAATTTTTGGAGGACAAAAGATTGGTTCAATTGGAAATCAGTCGTCTGGTCAGTTTGGGAGGCACCCAGCAGAGAATTGAAGAGAATCTCCAAAGAATCATTTTTGAAATTAACCGGGCCGGCAATATCATTTTGGTTATTGAAGACGTTAATAATTTGGCCGGCTTAAGGAGTCGGGCAGGCGGTTTGGATTTAGCGGAAATTTTAGCTTCTGCTTTGGACCAAAAGGCCTTTTTCTTCATTGGCACGGCCAGCCCGGAGGCCTTTTCTTCAAAGATTGAAGAGCAGACCCTGGGCCGGGTTCTTAACAAGGTGGAGATAACTCTTCCTTCAATTGACGCTCTTTGGCGAATTTTAATCACCAAGATTTTCATTATTGAACGGGAATTAAAGATTTTCTTTTCAGCCGATGCTCTGGAACAGGCCATTGCCCTGGCTGACCGATATATTTACGGCAAGGCTCTGCCGGCCAAGACCATGGATTTATTGGTTGAAATCGCCTATTTAATCAGGCAGCAGCGAGGCAGCGGCAGTTTTATCAGAGGAGAGGATGTGGTTGATTTGGTCGCCCGCAAAACAAAGATTCCTTTGGGCGAGCTTCAGGAAACGGAAAAAGAAAAATTGCTTCAACTGGAGCAGTTGATTCACCAGCGGGTCATTAACCAGAACGAGGCCGTAGAAGCAGTGGCCGGCGCAATGCGACGCAGTCGGCTGGAAATGGCTGGTCGGCAAAAACCGATTTGTAATTTCCTCTTTATCGGGCCAACCGGCGTTGGCAAGACAGAACTGGCCAAGACCCTGGCTCGTGTATATTTCGGTGACGTAAAAAGAATGATTCGTCTGGATATGTCGGAATACCAGGAGAAAAGAGGTCTTCGCCGGCTGATTGGTCTGCGGACCGAGGAAGGAGTGGCCAAGGGTTATTTAACCGAGGCAATCAAACGCCAGCCCTATTCACTTTTGCTTTTGGATGAAATAGAAAAAGCCCATCCTGATATCCTGAATTTATTCCTCCAGGTGATGGATGACGGACGGCTGACTGACGCCTCCGGTCAGACCATTAATTTCACCGATGTTATTTTAATCGCCACTTCCAATGCAGGCACCCAGTTCATTCAGGAACAAATCAGCAAACTGGTTGATTATAAGGAAATAGAGCGTCAATTAAAGGATAAGGTTTTATTGGAATATTTCCGACCGGAATTCCTCAATCGTTTTGATAAAATTGTTCTTTTCCGGAGCTTGACCATGGACAATGTCATTAAAATTACCCACTTGTTTTTGGAAATGGTTAAGGAGAAAATAGCGGGTCGGGGAGTTGGTCTGGAAGTAGAAGAAGCGGCCGTGGAGGAACTGGCTCAGGCCGGCTTTGACCCATTATATGGCGCCAGGCCTTTAAGGCGGGTTATTCAGGATAAAGTGGAAAATGGTTTGGCCCGGCTGTTTTTGGAAAACAAAATCAAACGTCGCGACAAACTAATTCTCAAAAAAGGTCTGATTTTTGAAATCAAAGAAGCCCCGGAGATATAGTTAACAAGGCCGTATAGTAAGGTTTGGCCTCGTAGCAAGACCAAGGCCCGGCCTCAAAACCTACGGCCTTTCCATCTTAAATATTTCAGATAAACATAATTCAAAAAACATCGTTGGGCAAGGCCGTAGGTTTTGAGG
>CAZGZU010000027.1:0-7588 GCA_964529855.1 uncultured Candidatus Saccharibacteria bacterium
GTTGAGAAAGACGAGGATGGTTTTTATGTAGTTGAATGTCCTCTTTTTAAGGGTTGTTACTCTCAAGGGAAAACTTTGGACAAGGCCTTAAAAAATATTAAAGAGGTTATTGAACTTTGTTTGGAAGAAAAGGAAAATCAGGAAATATTGAAGTCATATAAGCCGAGAGAATTAAGCCTGCATACTATTTCTCTTTGATTTATGACTAAATTGCCGTCTGTTTCCGGCAGGAAAGCAATAAAAGCATTTGAGAAAATTGGCTACCAAGTGGTTAGGAAAAAGGGTAGCCATTTTCGTTTGCACCATTCGGAAAAACAACCTATGAGTATTCCTGTAAATAGGGTATTGGGAAAAGGGCTTTTAAGAAAATTATTGAGAGATGCTGAGCTTTCGGTGAAAGAATTTATAAAGTTATTCAGGAAATGATTCCCGGGCTTGACTTTTTTTCCCACTTGTTTATACTAAGAATATCTAATCACTAAAGTTATTATAGAGGTATTATAATTACTTTTAACTGATTAAATTTATTTAAATACGAAAAGACCCCTTCTGGAAAAGTAGGGAGGGGTGTGTTTTTATGTCTAGCAAAATCAAAGCCCCTATTTTGGGGCGAATGAATTTTCAACTTCCTGACCTCGTTGAAATTCAAAAAAAATCATACCAATGGTTCTGGGAAAAGGGTTTGCGGGAACTTTTTGACGAGATTTCACCAATCAGACCCTGGGGCGGCCGTGATTTAGAACTCTATTTCCTGGACTATCGTTTGGAAGAACCAAAATATACCGAGACCGAAGCCAAAGCGCGCAATGTTTCCTTTGAGGCGCCTTTGTATTGTCGGGTTAAACTGGTCAATAAAAAGACCAACCAGAGCAGAGAGCAGGATATCTTTTTAGGCGATTTCCCCCTGATGACTCAGCGGGGCACTTTTATTGTTAATGCCGTGGAAAGAGTGGTTATCTCCCAGTTAATCAGGTCTTCAGGCATCTTTTTTATTGCCCAGGCTCTAAGAGGTCAGCAGTTTTTTGGCGCCAAGGTCATTCCTAATCGGGGCGCCTGGCTGGAATTTGAAACAGACCGGGAAAGAGTTATCGGCGTCAAAATTGACCGGAAAAGAAAAGTGCCGGTAACGGTTCTTTTGCGGGCTTTTGCCGCCATGGAAGCAGAGGAAGGGATTGCTTCGTCGTCGCCTAAGGCGACTCCTCGCAATGACTTGAACTCAAGCGAGATTAAAAAACTCTTTAGTAAGATTGATACCGGCGAAGTCAGTTATCTGGAAGCCACTTTGGAAAAAGACGTTACTCAGACGCCGGGCGAGGCCTTTGTTGAGATTTATAAGCGGATTAGACCGGGCGATTTGGCCACTGAAGACAACGCCCGGTCTTTTATTGAAACAATGTTTTCGGCTGAAAGGTATGATTTGGGAGAGGTAGGCAGATGGAAAATGAATCAACGGCTGGGATTAACTGGCCAGGGTAAAGCCAAGGGACAGTCAGGCAAGGGAAAAATTACCAAAGAAGACCGCCTTTTGCGTTTTGACGATTTGGTGGGCATTACCAAGGAAATTATCCAGTTGAACAACACGCCAGGCGCCAAAGCCGATGATATTGACCATTTGGGCAATCGTCGGGTGCGTTCCTTGGGCGAACTGCTTATCGAAACCAAATTAAGAGTTGGTTTGGCCCGTACGGAAAGAATTATTCGCGACCGCATGTCTACCTTAGAGCCGTATGATTTAATGCCCGGTCAATTGATTAATGCCCGGCCTTTTATGGCGGCCGTTAAAGAATTTTTTACTTCTTCGCAACTATCCCAGTTTATGGACCAGCGTAATCCTTTGGATGAGTTGGAGCATAAGCGGCGCTTGTCAGCCATGGGACCGGGCGGCTTAACCAGAGAACGGGCCGGTTTTGAAGTGCGCGACGTTCACTCCAGTCACTATGGCCGGATTTGTCCGATTGAGACATCAGAAGGCCCGAACATTGGCTTAATCGGTCATTTGGCACTCTGCGCCCGTCTCAATGAATACGGCTTTATTGAAACGCCTTATCTTAAAGTAAAGAACGGACGGATAACCAAGCAGATTGTTTATCTTAATGCCGCCGAAGAGGAAAACTATAATATTGCTCATGCCGGAGTGGCTGTTTCCAAAAAAGGCGAGCTTTTGGATAAAGACGTGGAAGCGCGGGTGCAGGGCAATCCCAGCACCATTAAACGTTCCAAGGTTGATTTTATTGACGTGATGCCCCAACAGCCGATTAGCGTAGCCACTTCTTTGATACCCTTTTTAGAGCATGATGACAGCAACCGGGCTTTAATGGGGTCTAATATGCAGCGGCAGGCAGTGGCCTGTATTAAGCCGGAGGCGCCTTTGGTTTGTACGGGCATAGAAGCCAAGGCGGCCAGGGATTCCGGTCAGTTGATAGTGGCCGAAGAGAACGGACGGGTTGCTGAAGTTGATGCCAGTCATATTAAATTGTCAGCTTCAGGCAGAGATAAGGTCAAGACCTACCCGCTTCGTTCATTTGTTCGAACTAATCAATACACCTCCATCTGTCAGAAGCCCCTGGTTAAAAAAGGACAGCGGGTTAAAAAAGGAGACGTTCTGGCTGATGGGGCGGCCACCGACAAAGGCAAACTGGCCTTGGGGCAGAATCTCCTGGTGGCTTTTATGTCCTGGCAGGGTAATAATTTTGAAGATGCCATTATTCTTTCCGAAAAACTGGTCAGAGATGACCGCTATACTTCAGTCCACATTGATTATTTTACCTGCGATGTTCGGGAGACCAAATTGGGTCCTGAAATAACCACTCCTGACATTCCTAACGTAGGTGAGGAGCGGCTTAAAGACCTGGATGAGGAGGGGATTGTCCGGATTGGCGCTGAGGTCGGTCCTAATGACATTCTGGTAGGCAAAATCTCCCCCAAAGGCGAAACGGATTTAACGGCTGAAGAACGGCTCTTGCAGGCGATTTTTGGCGAAAAAGCCCGTGATGTAAAGGATTCTTCTTTGCGGATGCCTCACGGTAAGCGAGGCCGCATTGTCGGTATTCAGATATTCTCGCGCGATAAAGGCGACAAACTGCCCAGCGGAGTAATTAAGAGCATCCAGGTGGAAGTAGCTCAATTGCGTAAGGTTTCAGTGGGCGATAAATTAGCCGGTCGGCACGGCAACAAAGGAGTGATTGCCCGGATTTTACCCGAAGAAGATATGCCTTATCTGGCTGACGGCAGGCCCGTAGAGGTTGTTCTTAATCCTTTGGGCGTGGCTTCCCGGATGAACGTTGGCCAGATACTGGAGACCCATTTGGGCTGGGCGAGTAATGCTTTGGGAGAGCCGGCCGTCAGCCCGGCCCTGGCCGGAGTTAATGAAGAAGAGATTAAGGAGAAACTGCGAAAAGCCGGCCTGCCGGAAGACGGCAAAATTACTTTGTATGACGGTCGCAATGGCGAGCCCTTTGAGCAGCCGGTGACCGTTGGCTATATTTACATAATGAAGTTGCTTCATTTAGTGGAAGATAAGATTCATATGCGTTCGGTCGGTCCTTATTCTTTGATTACCCAGCAGCCCTTGGGCGGCAAAGCCCAATTCGGCGGTCAGCGATTCGGCGAAATGGAGGTCTGGGCCTTGGAAGGTTACGGGGCGGCTCACAGTTTGCAGGAAATGCTGACCATTAAATCAGATGACGTGACCGGTCGGCCCAGCGCCTATGATGCGATTATCCGGGGCAAGCCCATTCAGGCCCCTAATGTGCCTGCTTCTTTTAACGTTCTGGTCAGCGAACTTAAGGCCCTGGGTTTGGACGTGGAGTTAGTGGAGAAATAAATATGACAACTAAAGTTAGCGATTTTGAATCAATCCGTCTCAAGCTGGCTTCGCCAGAGGAGATTTTGAGTTGGTCGCATGGCGAAGTACTCAAGCCCGAGACAATTAACTATCGTACCCAGCGGGCCGAGAAAGACGGTCTCTTTTGCGAGAAAATCTTTGGTCCGGAAAAGGACTGGGAGTGTTATTGCGGGAAGTATCGGCGGATTCGTTACAAAGGAATCGTTTGTGATAAATGCGGCGTGGAGGTGACCCGGGCGATTGTCCGGCGCGAGAGAATGGGTCATATTGCTTTAGCGGTGCCAGTTTCCCATATTTGGTTTTTGCGCGGTCTGCCTTCCAAAATGGGCCTGATTTTAGATCGTTCCATTCAGGAATTGGAAAAAGTTGTCTATTTTGCCGGCTATATTATCACCAAGATTAACGAACCGGAAAGAGAAAAAGTAATTCAAGAGATAAAAAAGGAATATCGGGTAAAATTGAAAGGCAAGGTTGAGAAAGGCAAGCCGGCCGCTAAATTAACCAATAAGGAAAAGGCGGGGTTGAAAGAGCAGCGCGATACGGCCATCCGGCAAATAAGGGGTCTTTATCAACATCAAATACTTTCGGAAATAGATTATCGTCAATTGAGTTTGAAATACGGTCAGGTTTTTGAGGCAGGCGTTGGGGCGGAAACCTTAAGAAAGATTTTTGAAGGAATTAATTTGGAGCAACTGGCCAAGCAATTAACTGACCAGGCCAAAAGGGCCACTCCGGCCGTCAAGCGAAAAATTCTTAAGCGATTAAGCGTGATTGAGGGAATGATTCGGACTAAAATTAAACCGGAGTGGATGTTTTTGACCGCGTTGCCCGTTTTGCCGCCTGATTTGCGGCCGATGGTTCAGTTAGATGGCGGTCGTTATGCCACTTCTGACGTTAATGATTTATACAGAAGGGTGATTAACCGTAATAATCGCTTGAAGCGTTTGTTGGAATTAAAAGCGCCGGAAGTAATTTGCCGCAATGAAAAAAGAATGCTTCAGGAAGCGGTTGATGCTTTGATTGACAACAGCAGTCGGCGCGGCCAGGTAATGGTGGCCGCTTCCACCGGTCAGAAACGGGTTCTCAAGTCATTGGCTGATATGCTTAAAGGTAAACAAGGTCGTTTCAGGCAGAATCTTTTGGGTAAGCGGGTGGATTATTCCGGTCGTTCGGTTATTGTGGTCGGTCCCCAGCTAAAGCTACGTCAGTGCGGTTTGCCCAAGTATATGGCCTTGGAACTTTTTAAACCCTTTGTCATTAATAAACTGGTGGAACGGGGTTTGGCTCATAATGTCCGGGGGGCCGGTCGGTTGATTGAAGAGGAAATAGACGAAGTTTGGAGCATTCTGGAAGAAGTAACCAAAGACCGTTACGTGCTTTTGAACCGGGCGCCTACTTTGCACCGTTTGGGTATTCAGGCCTTTCAGCCGGTCCTCATTGAAGGTAACGCCATTCAAATTCATCCTCTTGTCTGCCGCGCCTTTAATGCTGACTTTGACGGAGACCAGATGGCTGTTCATCTGCCTTTGAGCGAGGAAGCGCAGATGGAGGCCAAGGAAATAATGTTTTCGGCCAATAATCTTTTAAAACCGGCCACTGGTGAACCGGTAACTATCCCTACCCAGGATATGGTTCTGGGTTGTTATTGGATGACCATGATTGAAGATGGCTTGCCCGGAGAGGGCAAGGTTTTCGCAAGTCCGGCGGAAGCTCTTCTGGCCAAGCACTTTGGCCATGTTCATTTGAAAGCCAGAATTAAGGTTAGATTACCTAAACAAGATGTCATGGCAATGTCGTCTGAGGCGACAGAACAATCCCACGCCGAAGCCGCTAACCAACCAGCTGATAACTTAATTGAAACTTCGGTCGGTCGGATTATTTTCAATGAACCGTTGCCTCCGGAAATGGGCTTTGTCAACAAAACAATGAAATCCCGTGAGTTGCGCAAACTGGTTTCCGAATTGATAGATAATTTTGGCATTAAGAAAACCGCTTCCATTTTAGACAGGATCAAGAGAATGGGCTTCAAGTATGCCACTACTTCCGGCATCAGCTGGGGGATGGGTGATTTGGCTATTCCCAAAGAAAAAAAGGCCTGGCTTAAAGAAGCTCATCAGGAAATAGAAAAGGTTCAGAATCAGTATAATGAGGGGCTTTTAACCGAAGCGGAAAGGAAGTCGCGGATTATTGAAATCTGGCTTAGTACCGGCGAAAAAGTGGCTCGCCGGACGCCGGAAATCTTGGACCAAAAGGGCCCTATCTTTAGTATTTTTGATTCCAAGGCGCGGGGTTCTTTGGGGCAATTGGCCCAGATGACCGGCATGAAGGGATTGGTTGTTAACCCGGCCGGCGAGATTATTGAATTGCCCATCAGAAGTTCTTACAAAGAGGGTTTTAGCGTTCTGGAATATTTTATTTCCACGCACGGCGGCCGCAAAGGATTGGCTGATACTGCCTTAAAAACGGCCCAGGCCGGTTATTTGACCAGACGTTTGATTGACGTTGGTCAGGACGTGGTTGTCCGGGAAAAGGACTGCGGCGATAAAAACGGCATTTATATTTACCGGGAAGATGAGGAAGACATGGGTAATGCCCTGGCTTCGCGGATTGTCGGACGGGTAAGTCTGGAAACGATAAAATCCTCCGTGGGCGAGAACACCAAAGGCGGCGCCTCTTCAACTCGCTCTGTGCGTTCAGCCAATAAAAAAGAAGAAGTTTTGGTCAAAAAGGGAGAGCTGATTGATAAAGAAGCCGCTCAAAAAATAGATGCCAGCGGCATTGACAAGGTTAAGGTCAGGTCAGTTATCAGCTGTCAGACCCTGGACGGCGTTTGTCAGAAATGTTACGGCTATGACTTGGGACGCAATGAATTGATTAAATTAGGCGAAGCTATCGGAATTGTCACTGCCCAGGCAATTGGCGAGCCGGCCACTCAATTGACTTTGAGAACTTTCCACATTGGCGGCGTGGCCGGCGGTCAGGATATCACCCAGGGTTTGCCCCGGGTGGAAGAGGTTTTTGAAGCCAGGTCGCCCAAAGGCAAGGCGATTATTTCCGAGGTTGACGGTCAGGTTAAGAACGTCGTGGAAGCGGGCAAGCAGCGGATTATTCAGATAGAGCCTTTGGATAAAAACAAAAAGAAAATCAGCAAGACCAGGGCCAAGCGGGCAACCAACCGCAAAAAATTATTGGAATACAGTTTGCCCAACACTTTGTCCATTCAGGTTGACAAAGGCGATTTGATTAGTCGGGGGCAACAACTTAGCGAAGGGCATATTGATTTGAAAGAATTATACAAAGTGGCCGAAAAGGAAGCTGTTCAGCGTTACATCATCAGAGAGGTCCAGCAAATTTATACTTTTGCCGGAGAAAACATCAATGACAAACATATTGAAATGATTATCAAGCAAATGTTTTCCCGCGTCAAAGTAATTAATCCGGGCTCCACCAAGCTTTTAGCCGGCGAGATAGTTGAGGAGAGTCGTTTCCGAAGAGAGAACAAGCGGGTGGCTGAAAAAAAGAAGCCTGGTCAGCCGGCAACCGGTCAGTCCTTATTATTGGGCATTACCAAGGTTTCTTTAAGCGCCGAGAGTTTTCTTTCAGCTGCTTCCTTTATTGAAACAACCAAGGCACTGATTAACGCTGCCATCCAGGGCAAGGAAGACAAGCTTAAGGGATTGAAAGAAAATGTAATTATTGGTAAACTTATTCCAGCGGGTACCGGCTTTCAGAAATAGGCAAGGC
>CAZGZU010000028.1:0-7383 GCA_964529855.1 uncultured Candidatus Saccharibacteria bacterium
TACGGCCTTTCCATCTTAAATACTTTAAATGAGTATGATTAGAAGAGTATCGTTGGGTAAGGCCGTATGTTTTGAGGTCGGGCCTTGGAACAGCCTTGGAACGCCCGGGATATCTGTGTTATACTTAAAATATGAAAAATGACGTAGCTCGTTTTGAGAAAAAAGTTAAAAGAAAAACCAAACAGCGGGAGAAAAAGAAAAGGCCGAAAATGAAGGTTTCTGGCAAGAGTGTTTTTAGGTTGAAGGAAATGATGAAAAAGAGCAGGCCTTGACTAACCTTTTCCCCTGTGATAATCTTTAATAAGCTAAATGATGAGATTTATTATCCAAATTCTAACCAATGCCGTAGCTATTTTCTTGGCTGCTTATTTGCTGCCAGGTTTTATTTTTGAAGGAGATATCCTTACTTTGGCGATTGCCGGCTTAATTCTGGGATTAATCAACTTCTTTATCAAGCCGCTTCTCCGTCTTGTTTCAGCTCCTTTAATCGCTTTGAGTTTTGGCTTGTTCGCTGTAGCCATTAATATGGGCCTTTTGTGGCTTTTGGAATATCTGGTTTCCGAATTGACCATTGAGGGATTCTGGACCTATCTCTGGGGTTCATTAATTCTTAGCGCAGTTAACATAGTTTTTGGCACGGCTAGAAGGAAGAAAAAAGATTAATGGAAACTGTCCTGGGTATTGCTCAAATTACTATTTCTGTAGCTTTAATTACCACTATTCTCCTCCAGCAGCGGGGAGCCGGCGGTTCCGGCATCTTTGGCGCCGGCGGTGGAGCTAGCTATTACACTAAAAGAGGATTTGAAAAAATCCTTTTTACGGCAACCGTTATTTTGGCAGGTCTGTTTATTATCTCTGCCTTCCTTAATCTTATCCTCTGAATCCGGCACTCCGGATTCAAAATGGGTCTTGGCTAAACTTAGGCAACATTTTTTTGATAGGAGGCAAATATTCCTAACATTGGTACTCAATTAAAAAATTTAATATCTTGGCCGAAAAAGCTTTTGGAAAAACTCGTAACTCCCCCAGAGGGCAAATGGCCCAGTTGGCGGCAGTGGACTCATCTGCCTAAGGTTTTGCCTTTTCGGGAACGCTGGCTGGTACGCGGCCTTTCTTTGCTTATTCTGATTTCTTCAATAGTTCTGGTTGCCAATGCTTATACCAGTCGCACGCTCTTAGAGCCCCAAGTAGGCGGACGCTATGAAGAAGGCATTCTCGGCCAGGTCCGCTATATCAACCCTGTCCTGGCCCAAACCAATGACGCGGACCGGGATTTGGTTCAGCTTGTCTATTCCAGCTTGTTTAAATACGACGGCCAGGGCAATCTTATCCCTGATTTGGCCGAAGAATATACGATTAGTGAAGACGGCCTGACCTATAATATTTATCTCAGAAAAAACGTTCTCTGGCATGATAACGAACCTTTAACGGCCAATGACGTTATCTTTACCATTAAAACCATTCAGGATGCCGAGTATAAAAGCCCTTTAAAGAATAACTGGCAGGGCGTTAAAGTGGAAAAAATTGACGAGTTCAGCGTCTCTTTTAAATTAAACAACGTTTATGCGCCTTTTTTGCATAATCTGACCGTGGCCATTCTGCCGGCTCATCTCTGGGCAGGCATTTCCGCCCAGAACTTCCCTTTGGCTGAATATAATCTTAAGCCAATCGGCTCCGGCCCCTATAAATTCAAGAAATTCAGCAAATCAACCGCCGGCAAAATTGAGTCAATGGAACTGACCCGCAATGAAGATTTCTATCTGACTCCTTCCCAGAAAGAGCTGGCCAGCCCGTTTATTGAAACAATTGTTCTAAAATTCTACGACAGCCAGACAGCTCTGGTTGAGGCCCATCAAAGAGGCCAGATAGACGGATTAAGCTTTCTTTTAACAACCGACCACTCAAAGATTAAAAGTAATTTTAACGTCCATCAAATCAATTTGCCGGCCTATTATGCTGTTTTCTTTAACCAGACGTCCAGCAAGGCCCTGGCTGATAAAAGCGTCCGGCTGGCTCTGGCTTATGCCACTGACAAAGAGGAAATTATCAATAAAATCCTGAACGGACGAGCCATTCCTGTCCATTCCCCTCTTTTGCCCGGCTGGTTTGGCTATACGGCTGAAACAAAAATTTATGATTTTGCTCTGGATCATGCCCAGAATCTTTTGGAAGAAGCCGGCTGGCAGGATGCTGACAATGACGGGGTCAGAGAAAAAGAAATTAACGAACAGGAAACAAGATTGGAAATAAATCTTTTGACCACTGACTGGCCGGAATTAAAAGAAACCGCTCAATTGCTTAAAGAGCAATGGGAGAAGATTGGCGCTCAAGTCAATCTGGAAATAATTGAAGCAACATCCATCCAGCAGGAATACATCCGACCCCGCGAATACCAGGCCCTGCTCTTTGGCGAGGTCTTGGGAGCCGACCCTGACCCCTTTGCTTTCTGGCATTCCTCACAAAGAAAAGACCCTGGTCTTAATCTGGCTCTCTATCAGAATACGGACGTGGACAAACTCCTGGAAGAGGCCCGTCAGACCCTGGATGAAGAACAGCGAATTGAAAAATACACCGAATTCCAGAAATTACTGGTGGACGACATCCCGGCCATTTTCCTTTACAGTTCAACCTATCTTTATCCGGTCAATAAAAAAGTAAAAGGAATTGACATAGAAAAATTGGCTCAACCCTCCCAAAGATTCTCTCAAGTGGAAAACTGGTATATTAAAACAAACAGGATTTGGAAATGACCATTTTTTCAGTCGCCTTAGGCAGCGACTGCTAGAAAATGGTCATCCTGAGGTCGCCCAGGGCGACCGAAGGATCCCGTGCAACGCCACGGGATTGCTTCGGCCTATTGGCCTCGCAATGACAACATGAACCTCAAAAATCTTACCCCTAAAATCCGCCATTTAAGAGAAATGAAGGAATTGCTTTTTGACCAGAAATGGGCAACCACCGCCCCTGATTTGGAACTCTATTACATGTATCGCGATTTGGCGGCCAATGAACAAGACAAACAGAAAATCACTAAGCAGGGTTTAAGATATGACATCACCAGAATGCCTTTTATTATGCTCGGTCAGGAGTATAACAAGACGGCCGGGCATGACCATCCTCTGGTGCCGGGAACTGACTTAACCTATCCGGAGATTTACCAGGTTTTACAAGGAGAAGCCATTTTTCTGCTGCAGGATTCACAGGAAGACAAGATTAAGGACGTTCAGGTCATCAAAGCCAAGAAAAATGACCAGATAATTGTCTGGCCTAATTATGAACATTTAATCATTAATGCTTCTGAACAGGAATTAAAAACCGCTAACTGGGTTTGCCGTGATTTTGGCTCTAATGTTTATCTGCCTTTTAGAAGCAAGCATGGTTTTAGCTATTTTGCCCTTAAAGGCGAGGGAGGAGAAATAAGGTGGGTTAAGAATGAGAATTACAGCCAGATTCCTGACCTAAAATTTGCTGAAGCCAATCTGGGCTTAGAGCAATTTAACATAGACAAAGGACAGGAAATGTATTCTCTGGTCAAAGACCTGACCAAACTGGATTTTTTGAAAAGACCGGAGAAATATGATTGGAGGGTAAAATAAAAAAGCCCGCTTTGGATTGATTTGTCTCAAAGCGGGCTTCTAAGGATAGATTTTTATTTCTTTTTAGCCTTGGCTGCCGACTTAAGTGGTTTATAAGGAATAATCACGAATTCTCCGTTCTTTAGTATTTGAGTGACTATAAATTCTTTGGGGAGAGTATCTTTTCTCGTCCCGTCTATCTGATAAAGACGAGGGGGATGAGGAACAGAGTCAGTAACTTTCTGCAACAACAGAAGATGCGGCGGGAAATCCTGGCTTTTATACCTCATTCCTTCCTCCAGTTCAAAGAATGGTAACCCCTGATACTTGTCACAGGTAGATCCGACTATCACTATAATACCACCAACGAAAAGGCCTCCGCAAAAAGCAAAGAAAATAAACACCCAATTAATCGACTTCTTCATCCGTTCCTTTTCTTCAGCCATATTTTCTTCCTCCTTAATAAAAAGTTTAAAAACTAAAAAAGAACTTTCCTTTTCATTTGATTTACTATATTATATATTATAAAATGTGGATTGTCAAGGGCGAGTGATGAAACTGGTAAACATGCATGGTTCAGGACCATGTGGTAGCAATACCTTGCGGGTTCGAATCCCGCCTCGCCCACCTATGGTAAAAACAACTAAACCTGCTTCTCAAAGCAGAACTCAAAGCTTAAGAATCATTCCTTTGGGCGGCCTGGAGGAAATCGGCCGTAATATGATGGCTCTTGAGTATGGCCAGGACATTATTATCATTGATATGGGCCTGCAATTTCCGGAAGAAGACATGCCCGGCATTGACTATATTATCCCCAATACGGCCTATCTCAAGGACAAAAAAGAGCGAATTCGCGGCGTTATTATCACCCACGGCCATTACGACCATATCGGAGCAATTCCCCATTCCATTGGCCGGTTGGGCAATCCGCCAATTTATACTACTCCCCTGACCCGCGGAATTATTCTTAAAAGACAGGAGGATTTCCCGGAAGGACCTCATTTAGATATTCATCAGTTTAAAAAAACCGACAAGATTCAGCTGGGCTGTTTTAAGATTGAATTTTTCCATGTTAATCACAATATTCCGGATGGCGTTGGTTTGGTTATTGAAACGCCGGTCGGCCGAATTGTCCATACCGGAGATTTCAAGTTTGACCACAGCCCGATTGGCGATGAACCGGCTGACATTTCCCGAATTAGCGAAATTGCCAATGGCGGTGTCTTGGCTCTGATGTCAGACAGCACCAATGCCGAGAAACCGGGCCATTCCATTTCCGAAAAAGACATTCAGGATAATCTGGAACAGATATTCAAAGAAGCGCCCGGCCGGATTATTATTGCCACTTTTGCTTCTCTAATCAGTCGCATTCAGGAAGTCATTAATCTGGCGGAGAAATATCAAAGAAAAATAGCCGTTGACGGCTATAGTATGAAAATGAACGTGGAAATCAGTAAAAAACTGGGCTATCTCAAAACCAAAAAAGGCACTTTAATCAGCGCTAAACAAGTAGATGATTATCCGCCAAAGAAAACAGTTATTATTTGTACAGGCGCCCAAGGCGAAGGCAATGCCGTTCTCATGCGGATTGCCAATCAGGAACACCGCTATATTCGAATCCAGAAAGGCGATGCGGTGGCTTTTTCCTCGTCAGTGGTGCCGGGCAATGAAAGAACCGTTCAGAATCTCAAAGATATTCTCTGGCGGCAGGGTGCCCGGGTCTATCACTATCAAATGATGGACATTCATGCCGGCGGGCATGCCCAGAAAGAAGACCTCAAAATGATGATTAATCTGGTCCGGCCCAAATTCTTTATTCCCATTCACGGCAATTATTATATGCTGAAATTGCACGGGGAAATCGCCGAAAGCGTCGGTATTCCTTCAAAGAATATTATGGTGGCCGGCAATGGCCGGGTTATTCTGATTAACCAAAAATCAATCCGCTTGAGCAAAGAAGAGGTGCCGGCCAATTATGTAATGGTTGATGGCCTCGGCGTCGGCGACGTTGGCCAGGTTGTTCTGCGCGACCGGCAAGCCATGGCTACCGAAGGCATGTTCGTTATTATTGCCGTGGTGGACAGCAAAACCGGCCGGGTCCACGGCGAACCCGACATTATTTCCCGCGGTTTTGTCTATTTAAGAGAGTCAAAGGAACTGCTTGACCAGACCAGAAGAAAAGTCAAAGAAATCATTTCCAAGACAACCTCTGATGAACATACGGTCAACTGGTCTTACGTTAAGGACAATATCCGTGACAAAATCGGTCAATTCCTTTATACTAAAACTCAGAGACGACCAATGGTTCTGCCAGTGGTCATTGAAATATAAATTAGCAGTCCATTGATAATTAAAAATCCATTGTAAAATGGAGGGAAAGGTCGAAAAAAATAAGTAAACCAGAAAAGGAGACACATCATGAAGAAGCGAGACAAGATGGTCCAATCAGATCTTTTAAAACAGACCTCGGGAAATCCTGCCGGACAATCTTCTTCGCCAACCGGTGGTCCGCGATTCGGCTTCAAAGACAAGGGTGGCTGGGGCAGCAGAGTAAAAGGATGGATTAACAAATACGGCAGCTCGATTATTTTACCGGTTATTGCTCTACTCATCTTGGCTGGCGGTATTTACCTCTATGCCAGTCAAAAAAGCCAGGAAGAGGCTTTTTCACCTGCTGATGAGACAACCCCTGGCATAAGCCAGCTTCTTGAAGAAGAAACTGGTGGACAGCCAGAAACCATTAGCCCTCCGGCCGAAGAAGCTGAAGAAGCACCTCTCATTGAAGAAATTATTCCTGAAGGACGCACAGAAGGCGGTCAGATTACAGAAAAGGCGGTCAAAGGAGATGGGGTGACCCATTTAGCCCGTCGCGCCCTCAAAGATTATCTGGCAAACCACTCGTCGGAATTAAGTAATGAACACAAAATCTACATTGAGGATTTTCTCAAAGACGAGATTGGTTCGCGACCATTAGAAGTTGACGAAGAGATTACCTTTTCCGAAGATTTAATTAAACAAGCAGTTGATGCTTCATCTCAATTAAGCCCAGAGCAGCTAAAGATTCTTGAAAAATACAGCGCTTTAGTTGACTGGTCTGAATATTAGTTCTTTCCCTCTCAATAGATTAAATCACAAAAGCCCCTGAAAAGGGGCTTTTGTGATTATTATATTGAAGAGAACATCACTATTCTACTAAGAAGCAGAAAGTGACAACATCTCTTGAAGCTAATGATTGAGCCAGGCCCAAACAAAGTCAACAAGAAATGCTTCTGCTTGCTAATACAACTAGTAAGCAGAAGAGTGAGAATCCCTCTGGGCATATAGCCCGTTCCGGTAAGGAGGGGTCCCGGAACCCCGCTAAAAGCAGGTCAGAATTCCCACCCTTCTACCTACTAATATACAAAATAGATAGTGGATGGTTGTCCTCTTTGATATTTTAAAGGACTTGTCAGTCGGATTGGCTCGTTTGATGGTTGCGCGAATGAAAGGTCGGAGAAATTATCACCCAGTTGGATTTGACCAACCATTTGACCATGTCCGCTATGACGCGGTTAGCGCAGACTGAAAGAGCCAAATAAGGAACAACCAATCCACTATCTTTATTATGTCATAAGTATATCACATAGCAAATATTTTGTCAAGGGTTTTGGGTGATTTTTGGGGCAATAAAAAAAGGCCTGATTTTCGAGACCAATCAAGGCCGGGCCTCAAAAGCTACGTAAGGTTTGGCCTCGAGAACTACGATCTTGCCGTAGGCAAGGTCGTATTCGAGAGACCGAACCTTAATTAGGCCGTATGTTTTGAGGCC
>CAZGZU010000029.1:0-7013 GCA_964529855.1 uncultured Candidatus Saccharibacteria bacterium
CTTCAAAAGATTGAGTGACCATCGTTCCATAATCAGTGTCTATGGTGCGGCCCAGAATAGCGCCCATGGCATCGGTTATCATTTGATTAAAGAAGGCGGCTAAAACTGCTTCTGCATAGTGCTGGTATTCATAAGGAATAATATCAACTATACCGCTGGTTATGTCTCTCATAATATCCAAGGGTTGTTTGAGGATATTATTGGTCATGCCCGAGATTACCGAACCGGGCGTAATGATTTGTCCTATTTTAGTACATCGTCCGGCATCAATATCTGCCTGCTGACATTTTCTGCCTAAAAATCCCTGACCGGCTATTGCTTCGGATTGGGCGGCTTCCTTGGCTCTTTCTTCAAATGCTGTTTTCTCCCCGTGGGCTAAAATAATGGCTCCGTAAGCAGTGTTTTCCGGCTTGGCTAGCTCAATCCAGCCCTTCCAGCCGCCGGCATCCCAATCGTTTTGAAAGTCCTCTATATTGGCGACAATGTCCGAAATGGAACATCTGACGCTTTCGGGAAAACTAACAGTGTCTAAAAGGCCCATCTTAATGTCTAAATCAAATTCCTCGCAAAGATAGCCCATACCTAAATACTGGTCAATAAAAAGCCCACCGGCCAGGTCGCCCGCCTCTTTTAGAAAATCTTGCCAATCCTCAATATGAGTAGGTTCGTCCCCCTGGATAACCCTGATGATATCCATAGTGATTAAGGTAAGCATGATGTGCATGGCAATGGATTTTACAGTGGCAAAGACCTCTCTCAAAGAGGCATCTGGACTGGTGTACCATTTCCAAACAACGGCCGCCGCTATAAACAGTTCTACGTTTTCCCTGACAAAGTCAACAATAAGGCCGACCGCTTTTTTGATAACATTGAGAATAGCGTTTTTTACGCCATTAAAAATATCGCTAAAGATGCCTGCTTGGGCCTGTTTGACCAGAGAGAGATTATAGAAAATGGCCACCGAGATAAAAACAATCAGCACCACGGCGGTTATTGAGATATCAAGATATTTATTTTTATTAAAAACAAAAAAGTTCATCATTATTTTTTATAAATTAAACCTAACTGGTCTACCAGTTTTTGAGCAAAATTAGGCAGAAGCGAGGAATAAACCTGTCTGTATATTTCCAGGCCCAAATAGGCCTTGACCGGGTCTTGGTTTAGTTGAGAAAAGTTTTCCAGGCTTGCTTTAGTCAAAGCTAACATGTTCAAAAGCTCTACATGGAGAGAAGATAAGTCCTTGGGCACAGCCAAGATTTTAATATTTTGATAATTTTCCTCGTAAGCGCTGGCTATTTTTGTAATTTCAGAAAAATTGCCCGCTTTCAGGGCATTTTTAAAAGTATCAGCATTTTCATAGATGTTTTCGTTTTTAGTCAAAGCTATTTCTATTTCCTGCAGGTAATTAAGAACGCTTTCCTGGCTGGTGGGAATAGTTTTTAATTCTTTTTCACTGATTGGGTCAGGAACCAGATTCAATCCAAGCTCGTTTAATTCGGTTATTTCTTTTGAGGAAAGGCTGTCTAAAATATCCTGGGCGGATATCTTTAGAAGATTGTTGTCAGGATTGGAGTCCAGACTGTCCATCTGATTGGCTAACTGCTGAGCAAAATATTGGGTTAGATTGTCTTTATCCAGCCAGGTTCCTTCTATTCTTTCTGTTAGTTTGTCATCAGTCCCTGATTCAAGCGGGTCATGACCGGAAAGTACCTCTTCACCGTCCAGATATCCGTCACCGTCAGTATCAGGATTATTTTTATCCGTGCCAAAGAGAATTTCCTGCCAATCTTCCAGGCCGTCTTTGTCAGTGTCCTGATCTGTGTCCAGGGCGGCGATGTTTTTTAAATCCTGGTTTCCGGTTGAACCTTCTTTAGTGGAAACTATTTTGCTGTTCAAAACCAAATAAGCGCCAATCGGTACGCCGATTAACAATATCAAAACACCCATAATTAGGTTCAGTTTTCTTGATTTTTTTTGTGGTTTCATTTTTTGATAACTCAAACTGCCCGGCTGAGACAAAGACGGGAGAATCTTGCCTATATTATACAATACTTTGGCAAATAACCAAAACTATATTTTGTCAGTTATCCACAGAAAGTTGACCGAATTAACCCGTCAGCTTTAAAACTTGACTTTTCCTTATGAATGGTTTATCATTAAGCTATTGGTTTTTTAAAAAATAATGATTGATTAATAAAATAAGAGGAGGTAGAGATGAAGAAAAGATGGATAGTTTTACTGATGGGTTTATTGGTCCTTTGGTCTGCTTGTAGTGTTTACAGATTCCCTTCTCCTAATCCGGGCATGGTTGTTCCCGGCAATAATTCCCGGGCCAAACGGGAAATAAGGGTTTTTTTGGGAAGATACAGCAAAGTGGAACAGCTGATGCGGCTGGACAAGTATGGCAATGAGGTTCTGGCAGCCACTCCTTTGCAATTATTGTGGATTGGCAAGAAAAAAGGATGGCTGGGGGAGAAAAGATATCTTGTTTTCAAGTCAGAGGAAATTGTTTTTCCCAAGGAAGCAGCAAAGTTTGACTTGGTCAAGGGATTTGTTATCCCCTACAGCTATCGGGTAGGCAAAGAAATGGCCAGTCGGGTAGCCATTCTTTTTTTAAAGCCCGATACCTGCTACACGTTTTATGGCAGAGATTTCAGAATAGGCGGTGAGTTTTTGGGGGACTGGGTAAAGCCATTTTGTACCAGCCGTCACGTACAGGAGCGCCGAAGAACCGGCTTGGGAGTTCTTTGGGCGGATAAATTTATTAATTTGCCCAAAGTCAATACCAGCGGGCCGCGCCGCATTCAGTTAAAGTATGTTATTGGCCAGTGAAAAAGGGGGTGGTCAAATGAAGAAAAAGGTTTTGTTGATCGGTTTGATTGGTTTTTGTCTGGTCCTGGCCTGTTGCGGCGCCAAGAAAAAAAAGGTGCCCGTGCCCGGTGCGGATGTTGTCAGAGAAGGAGCGCCGGAGACCACAATAAGCAAAGGCGCCCTGGTGGTTCGTCCGGAAGAGGAGAAGATGCCGCTTTTTCGTTCAGACCCAACCAGAGGTTATATCCATAATAACACTTCTGATACCTATATTCAGGTCTGGCTAAAGCCATCATTCGCCAAAGGCAAAGTTGAGGGTAAACCAAACTATGATTTGCCGCCAGGAGCGATTGTGGACCAGGTTTTCCTCCCTTTGGGAGACCATGCTGTTTACGCCTTAGGCAGGAGACAAACCCAGCATTATGGCTGGTATGCCATGGGAGCAGTTAGCGGGAGAGTTTATGTTAAGCCAGGAGCCCGGGGAACTTTTGGCTGGAAAATAGTTTTCAGTAATAGAGATTTTCCAGGCCATTAGCCGTTGATTGCCTGAGTCAGGTTCTTCCAGTCCTCAACAGACAGATTAGCAGCCCTGACCTGGATGTCTAAATTGCATTCAGTCAGGGCTTTTTTTATTTCCTCCCGTGACAGCTTGAGTTTATGAGAAAGATTATTGATTAATTGTTTGCGTGGCGAAGCAAAGCCGGCTTTGACCACTTTAAAGAACTTGTCACGGGATTGCTTTGCTTTGCTCGCAATGACAGTAGAATGCGGGATTATTTTAATAATGGCTGAATCCACTTTCGGTTGAGGCCAGAATGATTTTTTGGAAACAAAGCTGATAATTCTGGGTTGGCTGTAAAATTGGACAGCTATTGCCAATAAATTCATCTTTGGCGGCTTAGCGCAGATTCTTTGAGCCACTTCTTTTTGGATTAAAAGAGTCATTTCTTGAGGCGGGTTTTCTGATTCCAGAAACATTCGGATAACCGGCGAGGTGATGTAATAAGGGAGGTTGGCAATTAGTTTGTAATTTTCAAGATTTAACCTTGAGTTTTCTGTTTTAAGCGCGTCAGCCACGATGATTTCCACATTCTGATAATCTTTGAGAATTTCTTTCAAGGCCTCTCCTAATTTTTTGTCTTTTTCTACGGCAACAACCCGTTTGACTCTTTGGGCCAGGGCTTGGGTCAGGATACCCAAGCCAGGACCGATTTCCAAAACAACGTCTTTTGGCGAAAGATTAGCTGCTTGGATGATTTCCCGAAGGGTTTTTTGACTAATTAAAAAATTCTGACCTAAACGTTTATTCGGCTTAATCTGGTATTGTTGGAGGAGGTTTTTGAGCATGGTTTTTGAGGCCGTATGTTTTGAGGCCCGGCCTCAAAACATACGGCCTGAATATTCCCGGAAAACAGTCAGCTTGGTCGGGATATCCAGAAGGAAACGTGAGGGCGAGTTGGCCGTGGTTTGTCCCCAGAGCCGGCGTTGCTGGGTAAAAGTCAGATAAACTTTTTGTTTGGCCCGGGTAATTCCCACATAACAAAGTCGCCTTTCTTCTTCCATTTGGTCAGTATTGAGAAAACTTCGGGAATGAGGGAAAAGTCCTTCTTCGCAGCCGACAATAAAAACCACCGGGAATTCCAATCCTTTGGCGCAATGAATGGTCATCAAATTAACCAGGTCCTTGTTGGTTTCCACTTCATCGTGGCTGCTTAATAAAGAGATATCCTCCAGAAATTTCTCCAGCCCCAGACCCGCTTTCAGCTGGTCATATCTATTGGCTACGGTGAAAAGTTCTTCAATGTTTTCCCAACGCCTCTCCCCCTCTTCCGTGCCATCCCTGATGTATTCCTGATAGCCAATTTTCTGGATGAGCAGATTGATTACTTTACTTAAAGGCATTTTTTGACTGGTTTGCCGAAAACTGTCAATCAAATCATAGAAATTTTTAAGAGGTTCCGGGCATTCTTTCAGTAAAGACAGGTCCTGGATACGCCGACTATATTTAGCCAGACGACGGGGCGGCAGATTAATGATTCTCTGTAAACTGACCAAATCACGGGCATTGGCTATAAATTTGAGATAGGCCAGGATATCCTTGATTTCTCTTCTTTCATAGAAACGGACCGTGCCAATGATTTTATAGGGGAAATTGGCTTTTAAAAAGGCCTCTTCCACGCTGCGCGATTGGGCATTGACCCGATAAAGAATGGTAAAATCTCTCAAGCCGAGTTTTTCTTTCCTGATAAGATTTTCTATTTCTTCAATCAGGAAATTTCCCTCTTCCTCCTCATTGGCTGTTTCCACAATGTTGATTAAAGGCCCTTCCGGGTTTTTCGTCCAAAGATTTTTTTCTTTGCGCTGGATGTTTTTGGTAATGATTTGATGGCTGGCTTCCAGAATGTTTTGGCTTGAGCGATAATTCTGTTCCAAAAAAATAGTTTGGGCCTCCGGATAATCTTTTTCAAAGTTAAGAATATGACGAAAGTCGGCTCCCCGCCAGTAATAAATTGACTGGTCCGGGTCGGCAATCAGCCAGATGTTTTTATGCTGGCCGGCCAGCAAGTTAATCAAAGTATATTGGTTAAAATTAGTATCATGAGCTTCGTCAACCAGAATATAGGGCCATTTTCCCTGGTATTTTTTTAAGATGCCCGGCTTTTTTTGAAAAAGCTGAACTGTCAGCATAATCAAGTCGTCAAAATCAAGAGCATTGGCTTTTTTAAGTGCGGTTTGATACTCCTGATAAATTTTGGCAATGGTTTGCGGGAAATATTCTTGGGCTTGTTGCTGATAGGTTTGATAATCAATCAGTTCGTCTTTGGCCCGGGAAATGTTCTCACTGACCGTTTTTGGTTTGAATTGTTCCGGACTGATTTTCAGGTTATTGATAATGCGTTTAATTAGGGAAATTTGGTCTGTTCCGTCGTAGATAATAAAATTTTTTTGATATCCGGCTTGTCCCCGGTCAAAGGGCAGCTGGTCTATTTCCCGGCGGAGGATTTTCAGGCAGATAGAGTGGAAGGTGCCGATGCTAGGCAAAGAGAACCGGCTAAAAGAGGGCGAGAGCAGATTTCTGACCCGTTCCCTCATCTCTTCAGCCGCTTTATTGGTAAAGGTAACCGCTAAAATATTCGTGGTCGGAATATTTTGCTGGATAAGATAGGCAATGCGGTGGGTCAAACAGAGGGTTTTACCCGAACCCGGACCGGCAATAACTAAAACCGGCCCCCTCAAAATGGTGACCGCTTGTTTTTGTTTTGGATTTAAGGTCGAAAGAATATCCATTTCGATCAAGGCCCGGCCTCAAAACATACGGCCTAATTAAGGTTCGGTCTCTCGAATACGACCTTGCCTTCGGCAAGATCGTAGTTCTCGAGGCCAAACCTTACGTATGTTTTGAGGCCCGGCCTTGGTTAGTCCTTGGCATTAGCTACCTACTTCAGGGTTTGCTTTATTTTCTTAATTACCTCTTCCAGGTCGTAATTTGCCTTGACTAAATAAGCGTTGGCCCCCAAAGAAAGGGCTTTTTCCACGTCAGCGCTGCCTTCCAGATTAGTCAGAACAATGATCGGGATGTCTTTGGTTGTTTCGTCTCCCTTCAGTTCTTTAAGAACCTCAAAACCGTCTTTTCTGGGCAAGATTAAATCCAGCAGAATCAAAGCCGGCTTGGTTTTCTTGGCTATTTGCAGACCGGTTTCTCCGTCCAGAGCGCTTTCAATTCCAAATCCCTCCTTTTCTAAAAATCGACCGACTGTTTTTTGTAAACTGGGTTCGTCTTCAATGAATAAGATAGTTTTCATATATTCATAAAACATGAAATCTGGAAAATGGAACGTAAATTGTCCCAAATCCCAAATCCCAAGTTTCAAGATTTAATGGGTATCTCAAACCAAAAAGTTGAACCTTCTCCCTCTTCGCTCCAGAAATCTATCCTGCCTTTGGCGTCCTTAATAAATGCCTTGGCGATAAACAGACCCAAGCCGGTTCCTTCGGTTTGGTATTTGAGCACGTTTTGGCTGCGGAAGAATTTTTGAAAGATTTTCTTTTGGTCGACTTTGGGGATGCCTACGCCATTGTCTTGAATTTCGCATCTAATCCGCTTATCTTCTTTGGTTAGGCTGATTTTAACCTGACCCTCGCTCCGGGTATATCTGATTGCATTATCTATTAAATTGCGCAGGACTAATTCAATACCACGC
>CAZGZU010000030.1:0-5592 GCA_964529855.1 uncultured Candidatus Saccharibacteria bacterium
ATCATACTCATTTAAAGTATTTAAGATGGAAAGGCCGTAGGTTTTGAGGCCCGGCCTTGATCAATGGTTAAAAACTATGCTAATTGGCATCAATGCCACGGCTGCTTTTAAAAAGCCGCGGACCGGCGTAGAAGAATATACTTATCAGTTAATTAAACATTTAACGATGCTGGAGGAAAGTAAAAGGCATCGCTTTATTTTATACAGCCATCAACCAGGAACAGTCAGTCGGCAGTCATTTTCAGATAATTTTGAGATTAAACAATTAACATGGCCATTGCCCATGTGGACGCAGATTAGATTGGCCGGCCAGCTGGCCATAACCAGACCAGACGTTCTTTTCATTCCGGTTCATATTCTGCCCTTGATTCATCCCAGTAATTCAGTGGTGACTATTCACGGCTTGGAGTACGAGTATTATCCCCAAATGTATCCCTGGCAGCATTTGAGATATTTGCGTTGGAGCACTAAATATGCCTTGAGAAAGGCCAGAAAAATCATTGCCGTGTCTGAAAACACCAAAAATGATTTGATAGAATTATACAACGCTGAACCGGATAAGATAGAAGTGGTTTATCATGGAATTGAGATTCCGAAGGTTTTCTCCAAGAAAGGTCAGTTAACCAAGCCATACATTCTTTTTATTGGGCGACTGGAGACCAAGAAAAATTTTCGGGGTTTAATCAAGGCCTTTGCCTTGTTAAAGAAAAAATACCAAGTGCCTCATCAATTGGTTTTAGTCGGTCCCAGAGGATACGGTTTTGAAAAGTTATCCCAAAAGGACGTTGTTTTTACTGATTATGTTCCGGAAGAAAAAAAATGGCAGTTATTAAAACAGGCCGAGATGTTTGTCCTGCCTTCTTTTTACGAAGGTTTTGGCATACCCATTCTGGAAGCCCAGGCCGTGGGTTGTCCAGTAATTACTTCCAATGTTTCTTCCATGCCCGAGGTAGCCGGCCAGGGAGCTGTTCTAATTGAACCAAAACACATTGAAGAGATTAGCGAAGCAATGTACAGGATTATCAGGGACGAGCAATTTAAGAAAGATTTAATTGTTAAAGGATATGCCAATGTTAAAAGATTTTCCTGGTCAAAATGCGCCCGTCAAACTCTGAAAGTATTATTAGAATAAAAAACGGACCCGTTTTAGTTTGGGCCCGCCATCTGATCGCCAGACGGAGAGAGGATTTAATGCCGCTTTTTGAACGGGGTTAGACCATGAGGTGTGATGGCCACCATACATGCTTTTTCTTCTTTTATTCTCCCCCATAGGTTTTCTCCTCTAAATCCTTCAACAATTACCTGTTTTTCACGCCAAGCGCTTGTCCTGCTTACGCTTGTAATAAGATCTCCTGCTCGGAAATTCCATAATTTGCCAACAGTTTCTACCTCTATCGGGCAGCCACCGAATTTAGTTATGATTGTCTTTGTCATATTCTTCTCCTTCTCATTCCCTTAATATGGTTAAGAACTATAATATTAATATGCTAAAACAACATCTAACTTCTGTCAATTGTCAATAATGAAAGTAGCTTTAGTTCATGATTATTTGATTAGATTTGGAGGGGCCGAGAGGGTCTTTTTAAGTTTGGCCAGGATTTTTCCCAAAGCGGAGATTTTTACCTTGCTTTATGACGAAAAGAAGATGGGTCAATATTTTCCCGGTCTTAAGATTAACACCTCTTTTTTGCAGAAATTTCCCAAATTCTGGCGCCGGCGACAAAAATATCTTTTACCTTTTATCCCAATGGCTCCGGAAACCTTTGATTTAAGAAATTTTGACCTGGTTATTTCTTCTTCCAATAGTTTTGTCAAAGGGATTATTACGCGTCCCCAGGCCATTCATGTTTGTTATTGTCATAGTCCGATGCGCTTTGGCTGGGACGCTTATGCGACTTATCTTAAGGAACAAAGAAAAGGAGCTTTGACCAATCTGGCCATTCGTCTGATGATGCATTACGTTCGGCTCTGGGACAAATCAGCCGCCAATCGGGTGGATTATTTTATCGCCAATTCCAAAACAACTGCCCAACGGATTAAAAAGTTTTATGGCCGGGAAGCCAGAGTAATTTATCCGCCGGTAGACACATCCGGAAACTACGGAATTGGCGCGTCTCAGGCGGATCCTCGCCACGACTCTTTTAATGATTATTTCCTAATCGTTTCCCAGCTGACTCCTTATAAGCGGATTGATTTGGCTGTTGAGGCCTTTAATAAACTGGAATTGCCTTTAGTGGTTATTGGTCAGGGACCGGAGAAAAGACGATTGGAGAAAATGGCCCGTCAGAATATTAAATTTCTGGGCTGGCAAACAGACCAGTCAGTCAGACAATATCTTCAGAACTCCCTGGCCTTTATTTTCCCCGGCGAAGATGATTTTGGCATTGCTCCGGTAGAGGCAATGAGTTTTGGCAAGCCGGTGTTGGCTTATCGTCAAGGCGGCGCCGAAGAAACAATACTGGAAGGAATTACCGGCGAGTTTTTTGATGACCCAGCTCCTGATTCGTTGGCTGACGGCATTCGTCGTCTGTTATTTAATCTTAAAAATTACAGTCCTTTGCTGATTAAAAAAAGAGCCGAGAAATTCTCTCCGGAAAGATTTGAGAGAAGCATTAAAGAGTTTGTTATCGGGGTGGTTGAGAAAAACAGAGAGGACTAAAGGAGGGTTTTAATATGGATTGTTGCTTGACCGGGATTATGGTAAAATAATTATATGATTATCGGGCATCAGCGTATTTTATATTTTTTGAAAAAGAGTAACAGGAATAAACGGCTGGCTCATGCCTATTTATTCACCGGACCGGCTCATTTGGGCAAGCGGGCAGTTGCCCAGGAATTTATCAGAATGCTGAACGGTCAGGAAATTGAGCAGGCAGTTCATCCGGATATTTTAATTGTTGAGCCGGCAGTGGTTGAGAAAAACGGCATCAGCAAGGAATTGGCTATCAGTATTGAACAAGCCAGAGAGATTCAGCATCAGATGAGTTTATTTCCTTATAGGGCGGATTACAAAATAGCTTTGATTGACCAGGCAGAGCGTTTGACTGCCGAAGCGAGCAATTGTCTTTTGAAAACACTGGAAGAACCCAGTGGTCGGGCGATTCTGATTTTGCTTACGGCTAATCCGGAAATGCTTTTGCCGACCATTATTTCACGCTGCCAATCGGTTAAGTTCTTGCCAATAGCTAAGGAAGAAATAGAGAAAGCTCTTAGAACCAGGTCTCCCAGCGCTTCCGGTCTTAATAGGGTTATCCGTCTGGCTAATGGTCGGCCCGGCCTGGCCATTCAACATTTAGAAAATCCGGAACTTTTGACAGAGCAGAATAAGATTATCAATCAGTTGGAACGATTATTAAGGGCTGATTTAAGCGAGCGCTATAAATATGTTGAAACAATAGCCAAGAACGTGCCTCTGGCCCGACAGATTCTCAATTACTGGCTTTTCTGGTTCAGGGATTTGTTTTTACTGGCTAACCAGTGTTCTGATTTGATTATTCATCCGAACGCCGCTCGCTATCAGGGCGCATATTCATTGCCGAAATTAAAGAGAATAATTGAAATTATTAAAAAAACGGATTGGCTTTTGGCTAACCCGAGCATTAATGCCCGGCTGGCTTTGGAAGTTTTAATGCTGGAGTTTTAACCGATTTTACATAAAATAATGAAGAAATCTTTTTTAGCTATCATTCCCATATTTAGTTTATTGGCTTTTTCGCCGTTCTCCTGCCAGAAAGTAAGTCGCGATGGCGGACTTTACCAGTCAGAAGATATGGGAGAAACCTGGCAGCAGTTAAGTGTCAGGGAGGAAGAAGTTTCCATTACTTCGCTGGATGTTTTAAGTATAGCCATTGACCCTAATGATTCAGAGGTTATTTATCTGGGCAGTCGGGGAAGCGGGCTTTACAAAAGTTCTTCCAAAGGAGAGAGCTGGTCTAAATTAGTGGATGAAAATGGTCTTCTTTCAACAAGGGCTAATGTTTATGACATAGCCATTGACCCCAAAGATTCCAATCGGCTTTATCTGGGCGTTTATCAGGATAAAAAAGGACGGGTCTTTCGTTCGGCTAACGCCGGTCAGTCCTGGGAAGAGGTTTACGTGGTTTCCAAAGAAGAATATGCTGTTTTTGCCGTAGCCGTTGACAGCTATGACCCTTCCATAGTTTATATGGGAACTGGCCAGGGCGGCCTCATCAGGAGTACTGATTATGGCAAGTCCTGGGCAATTATGAAGTGGTTTGATGATGTTATTTCCGACATAGTGATTAATCCTCAGAACACCAGAGTGGTTTATCTGACTACTTTTCAGAAGGGGATTTATAAGACGACTGACAAGGGGACTACCTGGCAGTCGTTTGAGGAGTCGCTCAAAGAATTTAAGCAGGCTCAAAAAGTGGAAAAAATGGTTATTGATTCTCAAAGGCCGAACACTATTTATACTGCTTCGGAATACGGCGTTTTAACTTCCAAAGACGGCGGACAAACCTGGCAGGAAGTAAAGATAATTATGCCGCCGGCTTCCGTGCCTGTTTTGAGTTTGGCTCTGGAACCGCAGAATACCGACCATTTATATTACGGAGCTGGTTCGATTCTGTATCGCAGTTTGGACCAGGGCGAGAATTGGACGGTTCATGAGTTGACTAGTAATCGAAACATTAAGGTAATTGTCATTGACCCGGAAGACCCCAATTTAATTTATCTGGGGATGCACGAATAAAAGACTATGTATCAGGAACTCATCAATAATCTAAAACCCAATCTTGATAAAACCATTGACTATTTAAAAGGCGAGTTAGCCGGACTGCAGGCGGGACGAGCTACTCCCGGCTTGCTGGAGGATTTGGAAGTGGATTGTTATGGCCAAAAGATGCCCTTAAAACAACTGGCGGCCATTCAGGTGCCTGAGCCGCGCCTGATAACTATTCGCCCCTGGGATAAGGCCATCCTTAAGAATATTGAAAAAGCCATTGGTCAGTCAAAATTAGGGCTAAGCCCGATAGTTGACGAGGAAAGCATTCGTTTGAAGATTCCTCCCTTAAGCGAAGAAAGACGGAAAGAATTAGTCAAAATTCTTCAGGAAAAAGTAGAGGAATGCCGAGTCAGCATTCGCCGGCAGCGTGAAGAGGTTTGGCGAAACGTTCAGGATTTGGAACAAAGAAAAGAAATTTCCGAAGACGATAAATTCAAAGCCAAAGACGAACTGCAAAAGGTGGTTGATGAGTATAATAAAAAGATAGAGGAAATGAAGAAGAAAAAAGAGGAGGAAATACTTAAGGTATAAATTGTCATTGCGAGCGAGCCATAGGCGAGCGAAGCAATCCCAAAGAATGTTACGGGATTGCTTCGGACTTCGTCCTCGCAATGACGCTTAGCGTGTTTCTCACTATTATTGTTTTTATCTTGGTTATTGGTCTGCTCATTTTCGTCCATGAATTTGGTCATTTTATTTTAGCCAAGCGAGCCGGCATCAGAGTGGATGAATTTGGTTTTGGTTTCCCGCCAAGGATTTTTGGCATTAAAAAAGGCGAGACAATTTATTCTTTGAACCTTTTGCCCATTGGCGGCTTTGTTAAGATTTACGGCGAGGACGGACCC
>CAZGZU010000031.1:0-5295 GCA_964529855.1 uncultured Candidatus Saccharibacteria bacterium
AGACAGCCCTCTTGGATAATTGTTTTGCGGCGAGAGGCCTTTTTTATTCTGGGATTGATTAAAATCAGGGCTTTTTGTTCGGGGTCTGGCTTGGCAATAATCAAGCGTAACGATTGATTAACCTGGGGAGCGGCCAGTCCCAGCCCATCATGAGCTTCCAGGGTCTCCACCATATTCAAAGCCAGCTGCCTGATTTGAGCGTTAATTTGCTTGATTTCTTTGGCTTTTTGCCGTAGAATAGGATTAGATTGTCCTGTTTCAATAGATAGCATATTGTTCTTTTTATAATAGAGGAGGTGAGATAATGTCAGCTTCAGCTTTGGTCTTGTCAGCTTTGCTTTTTGTATTCGCCATTATTGTGGCGATTTGGGTTAGAAGCTGCGAGCGAAAGCAAAAGAAAAGGGGGTGATGAGATGATGATAGGAGTACATGAGATAGCGGTTATTTTGGCCTTTGTCATAATGGCTGTGCCTTATCTGGCTATAGGAATTACTATGGCTATCAGGAAGATAAAGAGGTATCGGGAGCAACCCAAGCAATTAAAATTTGTTTGTTTACAAGTGCCCTTTCTAATGATTGGTTGGCTGCCTCTGTCCTGTCTGCGTTGGTTGCTTTACTCTTGTGGCGGATGTAGCGATACTTTTGAGCTGGATTGAGAGGTGAGCAATGGAGATTTCAATGGCTTCCGTGGAATAAGATTTCGCGGGAGCTTTTATTTTATCACCCGCCATTCTATATCCGATTCTTTACCGACAAATTCTTTCCATTCATCATCCGAGGCAATAACATACCATTTTTTTCGGCTGGTTGACCAGATCATGGGGTCGTTTCGGAAAAACGGTTTTTTAACTATTTCTTTTGGTTTGAGTCGGTCCAACTCCAGCCATTTTTTGAAAACGGTTTCAATGGCATAGTCCAGATTGCGCGATTTAGCCCATTTAGCCACTTTGGTAATGGCTGATTTGGCGGCCCTCACTGAACCGGCCAATTCCAGGAGCTGTTTGGCCGGTCGGGTATAGCGGGAGTAAATAATCTTTCTTTTTTTGGCGTTTTCCTTAATTTCGTCCAAGCTTAAACCTTTGGTCTTAAAATAGTGATTAACGATTTTCTGGATATTGCTTTCCTGACGCTTTTGTTGAGCGGTCTTTTTTCGGCGCTTGGTTGTTTTTTTGTTTGGTTGTTTTTTCTTTGTCATTGCGAGCAAAGCGAAGCAATCCCGTAGTTTAAAGTATTAAATCTTTAAATTCAGGATTGTCTTCTATAATTAAATCTATTTTCTTTTTTCTTGAACCGGCTTTAATTTTCTTCTCGGCCATAATTGCTTCTTCGGGATTGGGAAATATTTCGTAATAGACTAATTTATCAACATTATACTTTTTAGTAAAACCTTTGACTAATTTATTTTTATGTTCATACATTCTCCTGTCTAAATCATTGGTTACTCCAGTGTAAAGGACGGTATTTCTTTTATTGGTGGCGACATAGACATAGTATTGTTTTTCCATGGTTTTTGTTTTTCACGGGATTGCTTCGGTCGCCTTAGGCGACCTCGCAATGACTGCCCCTCGCACGGGATTGCTTCGGTCGCCTTAGGCGAGCTCGCAATGACAGACCTTCCCCGGGATTGCTTCGCTTTGCTCGCAACGACCCAAAATTAAATATTGCCTTTATAGACGTTCTTAAGGCCGGTTTTTTTGCCAATCTGATAAGCGGCTTCCAGTGATTCCAGAGGAGTGATTGGTAAATGCTGCAGTTTCCAGGATATTTCCGGGAAAAAGCGGGAAATGTGCCAGGGCGTTTCTTCGCCCAAGTCTTTTTTGATAAATTGGGCAATTTTTTTCAGCATTTTTTCCTGGTCAGTCAGGCCCGGTATAATCAAAGTAGTTATTTCCAGCCAAATATTTTTCTTTTTCATTTGTTTGAGGTTTTCCAAAACCGGCTTTAGCTGGCCGCCACAGTTTTTTTGATAAAAACTTGGGTCAAATGATTTTAAATCCACGTTGGTTGCTTCAAGATAAGGAGTGATTAAGTCCAGGGTTTGCCGGCTCATAAATCCATTGGTCACCCAGATATTTTTTAGTCCTTTATGTCTGGCTAATTTCATTGTTTCCAGAGCATATTCCAGGAAAATCGTCGGTTCAGTGTAGGTATAGGCAATGCTGGGACACTGGTTATCCAGGGCCTTTTGGACAATTTGTTCAGGCGGGATTTCCTGGCCAGTAATCGGTTTGTCGGGTTTGGGCGCTTGAGAAATGTTCCAGTTCTGGCAGGTCCCGCAGCTAAAATTGCAGCCGACCGTGGCAATGGAATAGGTTAAAGTGCCGGGCAGGAAATGATAAAGCGGTTTTTTCTCAATCGGGTCAACATGGGCGGCAATAATTTTCCCGTAATTTAATGAATAAAGTTTGCCTTGCTGATTTTCCCTGACCCCGCAGAGACCGCGCTTTTGAGGGGCAATCAAACAGAAATGAGAACAGGTCTGACAACGAACTTTCTGGTCAGCTAATTTTTGATAAAGAAGCGCCTCTTTCATTACTTTTCATTATACTCTTGCTTTGTTATACTGCAATATAGATGAAAAAACGGCGCATTTTTTTAGCCATCAATCTGCCAGAGCAAATTAAGAAAAAATTACTGGCCTTTCAAAGAGAATGGGCTGATTTGCCGGTTCGCTGGACCAGGGAAGTCAATTTGCATCTTACTATGGTTTTTATCGGTTATGTAACTGACGAGGAAATGCTGGAAATTTGCCGCTTGACCAAAGAAGTTGCTCAAAAACATCAATCTTTTGAGATTAAATTCAACCGCATTTGTCTGGGGCCGCCTAACAGGCCGGCCCGGATGATTTGGCTGGAAGGAGAAGAGAATTTTGCTTTGGGGCAGTTAAAAAATGATTTGGAAGAAAGATTGCTTAATTCAGCTAATAGCGGTTTTAATCATCGGGAAAACAGGGCTTTCCGACCTCATCTTACCCTGGCCAGAATAAGACAGATGGAATGGAGACAACTGCCTGACAAGCCCAGGATAGACAAGGAGATTTCTCTGGTTTTTCCGGTTGATTCAATAGAAGTAATGGAAAGTCATCTTTCCAGAAAAGGAGCAGAATACGCTGTCCTGGAGTCAGTAGAATTAGCCGAATAACTAATGTGGGACATTCGGTGTCCCACATTATACAGCCGGCAATACAGCATGGAGATTTTAGGGGTTAGAATAGATAATTTAAATATGGAGGAAGTTCTCCGAAAAGTAGAGGGCTTTTTAGAAGACGGGCAGCAGCATTATCTGGTGACCCCTAATCCGGAGTTTTTGGTCAGGGCGCAAGAGGACAGGCAATTTCAAGAGATTCTTAATCAGGCGGATTTAGCAATACCTGACGGCATAGGGTTGCTTTTTGCCTCGCGTTTTTTGGGCCAGCCGATTAAAGAACGCGTTACCGGAACGGATTTAATGGAAAAAATTTGTCAGCAGGCCGTCCAGAAAAAATGGTCGGTTTTTTTAATGGGGGCAAAGCCGCAGGGAGTGGCTGAAAAGGCGGCCCTTAATTTGCGAAAGAAATATTCAGGCCTGCGGATTGAAGCGGGCTTTGAAGAGGTAATCGGTCAGCCGGACATTCTTTTCGTGGCTTTGGGCGCGCCCAAGCAGGAAAAGTGGATTGTCCGGAATTTAAACAAGATGCCGGGGGTTAAGTTAGCTGTCGGAGTAGGCGGCGCTTTTGATTTCATGGCTGGTCAGGTCAGGCGGGCGCCCGGTTTTTTGCAACAAATGGGCTTAGAATGGTTCTGGCGGATGGTTCTTCAACCCTGGCGAGGCAGGCGCATTTTCAGGGCAGTGGTTAAATTTCCCTGGCTGGTGGTTAAAGAGAAACTTATCCACAACTGATTATTTTTGTTTTACCAGAGATTGTTGTATAATGAGAAAAGAGGTTTTGGAAACCTATCGGCAGTTAAATAACTAAAAGAAAGGAGCCTGGCCCATCAAAGTTTTTATCAATTAAAAACTTAGGCGGGTTGGTAAAAAGCTATGTGGACTATCATAATAATCGTTGCTATTGTTGTCGCTATTGGCTTGATATTTTGGTTGAGAGGCAGGAAGAAAGGCGGAGAAGGAGCAGATGTTTCAGCCACGCCCGGAATGAGCGAAGAAGCCCCCAAGTCCTTTGAGCCGGTCCCTCCAGCCGAGAAGCCGGCCGAACCTTCCGAAGGTCCTTCCGAGGGTCCTCCTTCTGAAGGAGAAAGACCAATGTAGGGTTGACCAAAGACAGGATTTTGTTAACGGTCATCTCATTTTGAATACGATTCATTTTGAACAGGTAGAGGCCTGACAGTTTATTTGCCTGTAAACTAGTCAGGCCTTTTTGTTTTTTAACGGGACTTGTGTTAAGATAGGTTAGAATTAGAGATTTCTTTATGCCCTCCTATGAAAAGAATTTTTCGTCATCCTTTTGTTTTGTCTCTGTTAATAATCCTGGTCCTTGTTTTCCTTAATTATCAGGGCTGGTTAAAGATTCCTCAAAATATGTTTTTTAAATTGATTACTCCGGGCCAGAAAATCATTTATCAATTCTCTCTGAAAGCAAATAATTTCGTTAATTTCCTTTTTTCAATCAATCAGCTCAATCAGGAAAATACCCGGCTTAAACAAGAGAACGCCGAGCTGTTGGGCCAGCTGGCTCTTTTAAAAGAAGTGGAGCAGGAGAATGAATTTATCCGTCAGCAAATGGATTTGCCCGTTCCCGAAGCCGGCCAGTTGATTCTAGCCGAGGTTATTGGTCGCGACCCTTCTAATTCAGGAGAATCTTTTTTAATCAATCAGGGAGCCAGCCAAGGCCTTAAAGAAAAGGCGGTGGTTATCTCTGCCGGCAATCTTTTAGTCGGTCAGGTTATTGAAGTATTTGATTCTTTTTCAAGGGTTCAGTCAATTGTTGATTCCAATAGCAGAGTCAATGCCTTGCTTCAGGACTCGGAGGTAACCGGCCTGATTAAGGGAGGACAAAGATTGAATCTGCTTCTTGATTTATTGCCTCAGGGAAAAACCATTGAGGAGAATGAACTGGTGATTACTTCCGGTCTGGCCGGATTATTCCCGGCCGGTTTGCTGATTGGTCGTATTCAAAGGACGGTTTCTTCTGACGTCCAAATTTCCCAGATGGCTGAAGTCAGGCCGGCGGTGGATTTTAACAGCTTGCGCCGTGTCTTTGTTATCAAGGTTAAGCCTTAAAAATACGATTTAATCAAGGCCCGACCTCAAAACCTACGGCCTTGCCCAACGATACTCTTCTAATCATACTCATTTAAA
>CAZGZU010000032.1:0-5106 GCA_964529855.1 uncultured Candidatus Saccharibacteria bacterium
GCCCAGGATTTTTCCCTGCGCTACCCCTTGATTAATGGGCAGGGGAATTTCGGCTCAATGGACGGCGACAGCCCGGCTGCTTTTCGTTATACCGAGGCGAAAATGGCCAGGATAGCCGAGGAAATGTTGCTGGACATAGACAAGGAGACGGTTGATTGGGTTGATAATTACGATGGTACCAGAAAAGAGCCGGTTGTTCTGCCGGCTAAACTGCCCCAATTGCTTTTGAACGGTTCAGTCGGTATTGCCGTGGGCATGGCCACCAATATCCCTCCCCATAATCTGGGAGAAATAGTTGACGGTATCATTTTCCTGATTGACCATCCCAAGGCGAGCGTTAAAGAACTTTTCCAATTCATTAAAGGCCCTGATTTTCCAACTGGCGGTGAAATCTACGACCGCCAGGGTATGATTCAGGCCTATAGCACGGGTCGCGGACCAATAGTTAACAGGGCCAAGGCGGAAATCGTTGAATCAAAGGCCGGTCAGTTCCAGATTCTTATTACGGAAATGACCTATGGAGTTAACAAAGCCAATTTAATCAGCCGAATGGCTGACCTGGTTAAAGATAAAAAGATTCAGGGGATTAAAGATATTCGCGATGAATCGGACAAAGAAGGCGTTAGGGTGGTCATTGAGCTCAAAGGCGATGTTCAGCCGCAGAAAATTCTCAACCGTCTTTTCAAACTGACTGATTTGCAAAAAACCTTTCACCTGAACATGCTTGCCCTGGTTAATGGTCTGCAACCCCAGGTTCTTTCTCTAAAAAGCATTTTAGAGGAATACATCAAACATCGTCAGCAGATAGTCACCCGCCGCGCCCAGTTTGAGTTAAAGCAGGCCAAAGAAAGAGTTCATATCTTAATGGGCCTGAACAAGGCCCTGGACCATATTGATGCGGTCATTAGCACGATTAAAAAGTCAGCCACTCGGGAAACCGCTCATCAGAATTTAATCAAGAAATTTAAGTTAAGTGACCGCCAGGCAACGGCTATTTTGGAAATGAGATTACAGACCCTGGCTGGTTTGGAGCGGAAAAAGATTAAGGATGAATTGAAGGAAAAGAAGGCCTTGATTAAAGAACTGGAGGCCTTACTCAAGAGTCCTCGGAAGATTTTGACGCTCATTAAGGAAGAGCTTAGGGAATTGAGAAAGAAGTATGCTGACCAGCGACGAAGCAGAGTTTATAGCCGGCCGGTTGGTCAGTTAACCGAGGAAGAATTGGTTCCCCGGGAAGAGTGTGTCATTATCCTGACTCAAGGCGGCTATATTAAAAGGGTCAATCCACAACAAGCTTATCGGGCTCAAAAAAGAGGCGGCAAGGGGATTCTGGGAATTATCCCGCGTGAAGAGGACGTGGTTGGCTACTTCTTGTCTGCCTCCACCCATGACAATATTTTGTTCTTTACTGACCGGGGTCGGGTTTTCCAGGCCAAGGCCTATGAACTGCCCGAGGCCAGTCGGACGGCCCGCGGTCAGGCCATTGTTAATATTCTGCAGTTAGGCGCTGAAGAACGGATTACGGCTGTGCTCAATGTGGCTAAAGACGGTCATAAGAAATATTTGGTTATGACTACGGAAAATGGTATAATTAAGAGAACCAAGACAGAAGAATTTGCTCATGTCCGGCGAAGCGGTCTTATAGCCATTAATTTAAGAAAAGACGACAGATTAAAATGGGCCAAGCTTACCTCCGGACAAGATGAGGTCAGTTTAGTCACCGCCCAAGGCCAGAGTATCCGTTTTAAGGAGACAGACGTTAGGCCAATGTCTCGGGCAGCGGCCGGCGTAAGGGGAATTAACTTGAGGGAAAACGATAAACTGGTTAGAATGGATATAATAGAGAAAAAAGCCGGGCAGAAAACCCTTAAACTTTTAGTGGTTACGCAAAACGGCTTTGGCAAGAGAACGGATTTGAAGAATTACAAGTTGCAGAAGAGAGGCGGTTTGGGCATTAAGACAGCCAAACTGACCGAAAAGACCGGTCAGATAGTGGCCAGCCAGATTTTAAAAGAGGAACAGGAAGATTTAATCGCTATTTCGCAAAAAGGGCAGGTTATTAGAACTAAACTTAAGGATATTCCAACCTTGGGCCGAACCACCCAGGGAGTTAAGGTAATGAAGGTTAATAGAGGAGATAAGGTTGCTTCTATAACCTGTCTCTGACAAGGCTTGACAAGGCCGGGCCTCAAAACATACGGCCTTGCACAGCGACGCTTCTCAAATTTGCTTATTAAAAGTATTTAAGATGGAAAGGCCGTAGGTTTTGAGGCCCGGCCTTAACCCTATTATCTATGCGGGAGGGTACTGGCGGCTTTCTTGAGCCGAAAAAAATCTTAGAGCAATTATCTCTCCGCGATGACATGCAAGTGGCGGATTTTGGTTGTGGGCACGGCTATTTCAGCATTCCTTTGGCTAAGATGGTTAAAGAGGGGATGGTTTATGCTTTGGACGTGGTAAAAGAGGCCTTGCAGGCAGTGAGCAGTCAGGCTGAAATAGAGGGGGTTTCTAATATAAAGCCCGTTCGTTGTAATCTGGAGATTTTGGGCAATTCCAAACTGGCTGACAAGTCCATGGATTTGGTTATCCTGGCTAATATTTTATTCCAGTCACAGAAAAAATCAGCCATTCTTAAAGAGGCCAAGCGGGTCTTAAAAGAAGACGGTCAGCTGGTTGTCATAGAATGGATTAAGGGTTCGCCTTTAGCGCCAAAGGGCGGTTGGCTTATTTCCAAAGAAGAAGCCCGTAAACTGGTTGAGGCCGAGGGGTTAACCCTGGACAAGGAACTGACCATGGATAATCAACATTACGGAATGAGTTTTAAAAAGAAGTGACCAATGTCTAAATCTAAACTGACCACTTTATATACTTTTATCGCCCCGGTCCTTGTCCTGGGACTGGCTGCTACTCTGCCCGGCTGTCGGGAACCTATGCCCGAAGATGTAGAGTTGGAATTTTGGGGAGTTTTTGATGACTCGGATTTTTATCAGTCATTGATTAACAGTTTTAATGAGGAGTTTTCTCACATTACCATTAATTATTACAAAAAGAACTATCAAACCTACGAAGAAGATTTATTAGAGGCCATGGCTACCGGTCGGGGACCGGATATTTTTATGGTTCATCATACCTGGCTGCCCCGCTATGATGATAGAATTGTGGCTGCTCCCTCGGATTTAATTACTACTAAACAGGTTCAGGATAACTTTGTTGACGTGGTTGTTAATGATTTTGTGGTTGACGGGGTCATTGTCGGTCTGCCTTTGAGCGTTGATACGCTGGCTCTTTATTATAATAAGGATATTTTTAATACAGCCGGTATTGCCCAACCGCCTGAAAATTGGGAAGAATTTCTGGCTGACGTGGAGAAAACAACTGTTAAAGATGAACGTGATAATATTGTTCGGGCCGGGGCTGCTTTGGGAGCGGCTCGCAATGTTAACCGCTCAACCGACATTTTATCTCTTTTAATGCTTCAGTCAGGTACTCAAATGGTTGACCAGGAAGCCGGTCAGGCCACCTTTAATCAATCGGTTCTTTTAGGAGAAGAGAGATTTTATCCCGGAGAAAGAGCTTTGGAATTTTATACTGATTTTGCCAATCCTTTGAAATCAGTCTATACCTGGAATACGCGGATGGATTATTCAATTGATGCTTTTTCCACCGGACAGGCAGCCATGATGTTCAGTTATTCTTATCAAATACCGACTATCCGGGCTAAATCTCCTTATCTGAATTTTGGAGTTGCTCCAATGCCTCAGCCCAAAACAGCCAGCAAAGACGTTAATTACGCTAATTATTGGGGGACAGTTGTTTCCCGTCATTCGGGGAATTCCCAAGCGGCCTGGCAGTTTATTGTCTGGTTAACAGGCAAAGAAAATTCCCAAAATTATCTGGAATTAGCCGAAAAACCAACGGCTCGTCGCGATTTGATTTCCTGGCAGAAAAATGATTTGGACTTGGGCGTCTTCGCAGAACAGGCCTTGACCGCTTATTCCTGGTATCAAGTGGATAACTCAACTATTGAACAATATTTGGCTGATATGATAGAATCAGTAATATTAGGTCAGGCAACTATTAAAGAGGCCATTGACTTGGCGGCCAGCCGAGTTACTCTTTTGATGAAATAAGTTCTTAATGAAATTTTTTCCAAAAAAAATCATCATTGGCTTGTTACTCTTGTTCGGTTTATTGGGGGCTAATCTGGCCTATGCTGCTTTTGTTACTGAACCAATCCTTCCCTGTGGCAGAGAGGGTGCGCCTGACTGCAATCTTTGTCATTTATGGCATTTGGGCAGTAATATTGTTAATTTCATCAGTTTTAATTTAGCTATTCCGGTAGCCGTGCTTTTGTTTATGGCAGCCGGAGTTATTTTCCTGACTTCCGGCGGCAGTGAGCAAAAAGTTGCTTTAGCCCGCAGTATTTTTACCAATACGGTTATCGGCTTAGTCATTATTTTCTGCAGCTGGCTTTTGGTTGATACTTTGATAAAAACCATTGCCGGTAATCTGGAGGGGTTGGTTGGTGCCTGGAACAATTTCCCCACTTGTCCATAAGAATATATGCCTAAAAAAAGCTTCAAAAAATTCTCTTTATTGCTTATTGTAATTTTAGTATTTTTTGCAACCATCTTGCTTTTTGGAATAGTCAGGGCAGACGCGCCACCAGGGGATATACCTAATCCACTTGACGCTACCAGCTTTACGGATTTAATCGGAGACATTATTATCTGGGTTCGTAATATTGGCGTTGCTATTGCGGTAATTATGATTATTTACGCTGGTTTTTTGTTTATGACCTCGGGAGGGAATGAGGAAAAAGTGACTACTGCCAGAAAAACTTTAATATGGTCTTTGATTGGTTTAGCAATTCTGATTATGGGTGGAGCTTGGATTTCTTTAATCAAAAATATTCTGGGAGGTTAATTGAGTAAAATAAATTAATAAGGAAAGGGGGTGAGATTTAGTGAATAAAAAAATTAAGCTTCTTTCTACTATTTTGACTTCCTCTTTTGTCTTTGCCTTAGTTCTAACACCAGTAGCCCTGGCAGCGGTTACCGACATTGGTCCAACCAGTCCAGCAGCCATAGAAGATCTGGTAAGGAG
>CAZGZU010000033.1:0-5016 GCA_964529855.1 uncultured Candidatus Saccharibacteria bacterium
CTGACTTGTTCCTTTAGGATTTGCGGAAACTTCTTGGAAAGAAAAAGGGCAATAGCAGCAGAAAAGCATACTGGATTCCCTGCAGAGCATTAACTAAAGTAACGCTGCCCAGATAAATAGCGTAATTAAGCAGGATAAAAGCAAAAGCAGCCAAGCTCTTGTTGGAAATAACCAGAGCGCTTGTTTTAAGTTTAATGGTCTTGGAACTTTTTAAAATAATCTGCCGATTAGCAGGCCAGAGCAGTAATAAGCAGGCCCCTAAAACGCCGCCCAGCCGAGTCCAGATAAAGCTGTTAATAAAAGGCTGATGGACAAAAAGAAACTTGGTTAAAACAAAGGAAAGAGAAAAAAACAAAGCCGCCAGCATAGCGAAACAGAATCTTTTGAGCAAGGAATTTCTAACTGACCTGTGATTTAACTTTTTTCTTCCCGGCCAAAGCATGATTATGCCGCCCGTCACCAGCAAGAAAAAGGCAAGCAATTGACCGGAAGACAGCCGTTCTCCTAAAAACCAATAACTTATAATCAAAGTGAAAATGGGAGTAGCCCCGCCAATTACCGGAGCAACTTTTGAAACCTCGCCAAGTTGGATTGACTTGTAGAAGAAAATGGTGGCCGCAATAAATAAAATGCCGGCCAGCAAACCGGCCGTCATTTGTTTAAAAGGCAATAAACTAAAACCAAAAGGAGCCAAAAGAATAGTCAGACCCCCTAAAAGGCCCACATAAAAAGCATAGACCCGGGGACGAAGCATCATTTCCGAAACAATAAACTTATCAACCGCGAAAACCAGGGCAAAGATAAAATGGGCCGTAATAGCGATAAGAAGCCAACTCATATTATTTTTTAAACTCCAATCTGTTATTTTTACAAATTTTGGCGTACTGAAAAGCGCTGGGACGAATTTTCCGCTCCATGGTTTTGTAATCCACTTCCACTAATCCAAACCGGGGCCAGAAGCCCTTGTCCAATTCAAGATTATCCAACAAAGACCAGTAAAAATACCCCCGAACATCCACCCCTTCCTCAATGGCCTGATGAACCCAGGCCAAATGGTCTTTGATGAATTCAGCCCGCTTAATATCCTGAGCGTCAGCCAAACCGTTTTCCGTAATGTAAATCGGTTTTTGATATTTTTTTAAATCTTTCAAAACAAAATAGATGCCTTGGGGATAAATGGACCAGCCCATATCAGAGACCAACAGATTTTTCTTTTTAGGAAAACAATTCTGGAAATAATAATTAAGTCCGATAAAATCCTGCTCTCTTTTTATCTTGTTTAAAAAATAGCTGTTCCAGAAATAACCAATCATTGGTAAGCCGCTAAAATAGATATTGTTTTTGGCAATACCCACCTGGCATTCCAAGTCAATCAGATGCAGGGATTTATAAGCTAATTGATGAGCTTTAACTAAACTTTTAAGAACTTTTAAATATTTGAAGGGATTTTTTTTCTGGGGCGGCCAGACGCCTCTTAAATACAGTTAGAGGCATAAACATTTGGTTCATTGATAGTAATCCAGAAATTAACGTAATCAAAGAGATTCTCGCTGACTATTTTGACAAAGCGGTCAAAGTAATAAGGGGCTTTGGGATTAAGCCAGCCGCCTTTTTGAGCCAGCCAGTTTGGCAAAGTAAAATGATGAAGAGTGACAAACGGTTCCAGCCCGCGCTCCTTGAGGGCTGTCAGAACTTTCCGATAATGCTCAATCTCCTTTTGATCAATCCGTCCCTTTTTTGGTTCAATGCGCGAACATTCAATGGAAAAACGATGAGCATTATTATTTAATGACTTAGCCAAATCAAAATCTTGTTCATAAAGATGGTAATGATCACAAGCCCGACCGGAAATATATTCCCGGGGATTTTTGCCCTGTTTTTTAAGTTGCTTAATTCTCCTGCCTGACTTTTCCCAAAATGACCAATTATTAACATTACCACCCTCAACCTGATGAGCCGAGGTAGCCGTTCCCCAGTAAAAACCATTAGGAAATTTTAAAATAGATTTTTTAGACAACGACCATACAAGGGGTCGATGATATATTTTTCAGCGGCATTGAATTGCGAGCGGGCATGGTTCCGAGTGAATCGCCTAAGGTGATGAACGAGGAGAGCGAGCAATTCACTGCAGCGAAAATCCTCGCTGGGGATTTTCGCGGTAGCTGAAAAGTATATTGTCGACCCTTGTGAGTATATACTTACTTCTGGCATTTGGGACAAAAATGAGCGGAGCGGCCGCCTATTTTAAGACGCTTAATCTTGGTCTGACAAACAAAGCAGGGCTGACCGGTTCGCTGGTAAACTTTAACCAAAGGCAGATAATTTCCCTTCTTACCCTTGGCATCAAGATAATATTCCACTGAACTGCCCTGCCGCTTAATGGCTAAAGTTAAAATTCTTTTAATCCCCTGATAAATCTTCTTGATCTCTTTTTCCTTGAGGGTCTTGGCCTGTCGGATCGGCCGGACCCTGGCCGAGAACAGAATCTCATCAGCATAAAGATTGCCGATGCCGGCCACAAAGCGCTGGTCCATTAAAAGCGGTTTAATTTTAGCATTCTTTCTTTTATTTAATAATTCCTTGAATAAACTAAGAGTGAATTTCTTGGACAACGGTTCCGGACCGAATTTTTCCTTTTCCAGAAAATCAGCCAGTTCTTTTTTAGGGACTACTTTGACAAAACCGAATTGCCGTAAATCATTATGAACCAATCGGCTGCCATCAGTAAAAAAATAAATTAGATGAGTGTGCTTGCCCGGCTTTCCATTAAAGATCAGCTGACCGGTTAATTTCAAATGGACAACCAGACAATATCCATTGGACAATTCAATAATCAATAATTTAGCCCGCCGACTGACATCTTTAATCTTTGCCTGACTGACTATTTTTTTAAACTTGGCTAAAGACAATTTGATAAACCGCGGAAGACGGACTTCCACGGTTTTGATTCTCTTTCCCTTAATCCTCCTCTCCAATTGTCTTTTAATTGTTTCTACTTCAGGAAGTTCGGGCATAGAACAGTTCCCCCCAAAGCATCAGGCCAAGGCGCCGGATGACGGGTTAATAGTTCTGATTCAAATTTTAACAAATTAACCACTTAATGTCTATAACTCAAAAAAAACAGCCCTTTCAATCAATGGGCCAACTGTTAAGATTTTTGAGGGGCATCAGTGTTTGTCAGATCATTCTGAGCGAAGCGAAGAACCTCTAATGAGATGCTTTGCTCCGCTCAGAATGGGAAACTATAGATGCCCCTCAAATTTTATTCTTTAAATCACGCCTGACTCCTTCTAAAAGGGCGAAGGGAATAGAAAGATTAGAACATAAACTTAAAGAATATTGCTGAAGAGAACTAATAAAGAACTAAATATGCTGACGCTGCATGCCTTACGCCAGCTAATTCCATATTCTATTTTCTATATATATTATATAAATTAGACCAAAACCCTGTCAAGCTGCTTTTGTGGATAAATTGAGGATACTTGAATGGATATCTTGTTAATACAAAATATCTTAAGGTTGATAAACATTAATAAATTCTTTCAGAGATTTAATTATCTTGGCGGCTCTGCATACTGTGTACTAACCAAGATATCCCTCAAAGCATCAACGTCTTCCAGAACCATGCCAGTCCCCCGAACCACTGCTGTCAAAGGATCTTCCACTAACTTAACCGGCATTTCGGTCTCTTCCATAACCAATTCATCCAACCCCCGCAATAAACTGCCGCCACCGACCAAGAAAATCCCCCGGTTCATAATGTCAGCCACCAATTCCGGCGGGGTTTCTTCAATAGTTCCTTTTATGGCATTGATTAATGTCTTAATGGAACGACTCAGGGCCTTGCGAATCTGACTGTCGTCAACAGCTACTTCTTTAGGCAGACCGGTAACAATGTCACGACCGCGCATAAAAGTCTCCAGTTTTTCTTCCAAAGGATAAGCTGAGCCAATGGCCAGTTTTATGTCTTCGGCTGTTTTCTCGCCTAAAAGGAGATTAAATTCATTGCGAGCATATTGAATGATATCTTCGTTGAGTTTATCACCGGCTATTCGCAAACTCCGACTAACTACAATGCCTCCCAAAGAAATTATCGCCACTTCAGTAGTCCCTCCGCCGATATCAACTATCATATTACCGGCTGCTTCCTGAATGGGCATTCTTACCCCGATGGCAGCGGCCATTGGTTCCTCAATCAGATAAACTTCTCTGGCCCCGGCGCTTCTGGTGGCATCCTCAACTGCCCTCTTTTCTACTTCGGTTACGCCCGAAGGAATGCCAACGGCTACCCGCGGCCGGGGTAAAATAGAAAAACTTTCCCGGTGAACCTTGTCAATAAAAAACTTGAGCATCTGTTCGGTTACTTCAAAATCGGAAACTACTCCGGCCACCAGCGGACGGGAAGCGACAATGTGGCCGGGCGTCCGGCCAACCATTTTCTTGGCTTCCTGACCAATGGACAGAATCTGACCGGTCTTCTGATTTATGGCGACCACTGACGGCTCATTAATAACAATCCCCCGTCCTTTGACATAGACCAGGGTATTGGCTGTCCCCAGGTCAATGCCAACATCTTTTGAAAAGATACCGAAGAGATTATTTAACATATCAATTCTTAGACAGTTTTTCTATTAAATTATTCATCTTTAATAGTTCTGTCTTTTGGTCATCCCTTTTTTTAACTTCAACTGAATCCTTTTCCAGTGTTTTATCGCTGACCACTGCCCGATAAGGAATGCCAATCAAATCAGCTTCGGCAAATTTCTCGCCGGCTGATTTATCATCCCTATCATCATAAAGCACTTCAACTTTCTTGTCTAATAATTTCTTATAAACGTCATCAGCAAACGTCTTTATCTTCCTATCCTCCTCCAAGGCCAACAAATGAACCTGAAAAGGAGCTATTTTGTCCGGCCAGACAATTCCTTTTTCATCATGAAAGGCCTCCACCGCAGCGGCCATCAGCCGACCCAGGCCAATCCCGTAACAACCCATAATGACCAATTTCTCCTGACC
>CAZGZU010000034.1:0-4687 GCA_964529855.1 uncultured Candidatus Saccharibacteria bacterium
CTTTAAGACAGCCTTCAAGAATGTTTTGCTCAGTTTCTAGTTCTTGATTGCCTAACTCAAACTAAGCTAAGCTTGTAGAATTATTAAAGGATGACTTCCAGACGGGAGTTCGACTCTCCCCATCTCCACCCCATAAAATTAAAGATAAAAACTATTTACAAAAGAAGGTACAACCGAACACCCAGGCAACCACGCACCCGCATTAACCACTGGATTAGAATCAGTCCTGTCCGTTTAATTGACGAAAAAGGCAATAACTTGGGGGTGGTGGAAACGTCTAAAGCTCTTCAAATGGCCCGGGAAAAAGGGCTTGATTTGATTGAAATAGCTCCTAATGTCAGGCCACCGGTCTGTCGCATCATGGATTTTGGCAAATACCAATACCAGAAATCCCGGCAAGAAAGAGCCCAAAAGAGCAAACAGAAAAGAATAGAGGTCAAAGGAGTGAGGATTAGTTTACGGACCGGCCAGCATGATTTGGAAACCAAAGCCAAACAAGCGGAAAAATTTCTGAATCAGGGACATAAAATTAGGATAGAAATGATTTTGAGAGGCCGGGAAAAAGGTCTATTTAATATGGCCAAGGAAAAGATAAACAAGTTTATTGAGCTAATTCCTCTGGAGACCAAGATTGAACAAGAGCTTAAGAAACAACCGAGGGGGTTAAGTATGGTTATCGGCAAGGAATAAAACAATGGGTAAATTAAAAACCAGACAAGCTTTATTAAAAAGAATTAAAATTACCGGGCGAAAGAAAATTCTCAAAAGAATTGCTGGACAAACCAAGTTTAATGCCAAAGAATCAGGCAATGTCACCAGAAGGAAGAGAAGAACAAGACATCTTTCGTCAGCTAATAGAAAAAGAATTAAAAAGATTTTACCAAATATATGATTTGGTTTTTTATATATGACCAGAGTTAAAAGAGGCGTAGCTGCCCACAAACGAAGAAAAAAAGTAATTAAGCAGGCCAAGGGCTACAAATGGGGACGCAAATCCAAGTATCGCTTAGCCAAGGATGCCCTTAAACATGCCTGGCTTCATGCTTACAAAGACCGCAAAAGAAAAAAGCGGGACTTTCGGCAACTCTGGCAGATTAAAATCAATGCTGCCTGCCGGGCCCAAGGCCTGACCTACAGTCAATTCATTAACAAATTAAAAAAAGCCAACATTGAATTGGACCGGAAAATATTAGCTCATTTGGCTGAAAAACAGCCGGAGGTATTCAACAAGATTATTGAGAAAATTAAATAAAAGGAGGATAAAATGTCACTACCAACAGGATCAGACGGATTCGTAATTGAGGCCTTTAGAGGAAGGTTGGGAGAAAAAACGCAGAAAAGAATGACAAAGATCCGTGAGAATATTCGTATAGAAACCATTAGTATCATCGCCGAGGTAATTACATTTGGCGCAGAAATAAGAAGAAAGGTTTTAGGATTAGAAAAAACAAGCATGGACGAATGCCAAAATATTCTGGAGATTGTTCAGAAAGCATTCGTTTTTTCTCAAATGACTGACGAGGAAGTTGACGAATTGTTACAACAAGGGGGATGGGCAGAAGAGAATTTGTCTAAAGCAGCCAACGAAATCGGAGAAGAGAATCCCTCTACTCTTTCCTGGGATGTCTAAAGTTATTCTCTCCAATCCAAATAAAAAGCCGCTGATATAATCAACATCAGCGGCTGTTTTTACCCATGCCTTTCTAAAATCCGCGGCCACCCAACTCTTCCTGTCTTATCCAGGGGTAAATAGCCGGGATAGCCTTTGCTCCAGTACACCTAAGCATCATAGTTCTTTCCAGCCAGACACCAGGGCCCTCTGTCTGAAGTAAAATTCCACCTAATAATTCTTCCAGGAAATAACCTTGCGCTCCATAGAACGCATATTTTATTCGAACCATCTTCCTCAATATATCTTCAGAAAAACTTAGGCTGTCCTCATACGGTCCCTCCTTAGAGAAAAGCCATTTGAAAAACTTAATTTCTTTTAGCATGGCCTTTTCTGAAATTTCCGGCTCTCTCCTTCCATCTTTAGCCGATACACTATTTTCCGCTAGAGACCAAACCGAATAATTCTCACCAAAGAGAACTCTGGCCCGTTCTTCAAATGCAATCCTATACATCTTCTGTCTCTGTCTAAACAGTTTCATATCCAGAGACAGTGATTCCATAAAAGGGAAAATATATTCTTCGGCATCATTGTCTCCGATCAGTAGATTGACCTCTGTCGGCAAGCCAATTTGCATTAAATCTTTTCTAAGAGATTTAATTTTCGAGATTCTCTGCTCGAATAAATCTCCTGGTCCTGCCTCCGCTGGCATATATTTTTCTGGTTGACGGCTGGCCAATGCTTTTATCTTAAATTTCGGGCAGACAAAAACGCATAACCTCAAAAGACCGTCCTCTTTTAATTGACCGAAAATCATCTTTTTAATAAAAGGTAAAGTATCTGGATTATTGGGTAACCGATCGTACCTTTTAATAATCTCCACCGCCCTATCTATAACCTCTTCGGTCATTCCTTCAACTCTTGGCATTTTCTTATCCTCCTTTTTCCTTTTAGGCTTATTTTTAAATTTATTAAGAACTTTCACCAAAGCCAACCCAATTAAAAACTTGAGCCTGTTCAATTTTGATTTCTTTCTTTTTCTACTCTGATAACTCATAGGGTCGCCAAGGGGACTTGAACCCCTAACCAATCCCTCCACGGGGGACCGCTCTACCAATTGAGCTATGGCGACCAAGGGAGTTAGGGAAAAGATTTTTCTTTTCCCTAACTTGTTCATTTGTGACTGCCTGTTCCGCCAAAAGACCTATGCCATGGATTTAGCATATCCTTTCCCTCCTTTCTTTTTAGGTAAATGAACAAAATAAAAACCAGCTGGTTTGCTGCCAGCTGGTTTTAGTATCTAAATATATTGATTTTGCTAATTATCTAATTTCTCATCCATAACAAAACCGCCAACAGCAAACTGCGGATTGTTATGGTTATGATTTTGGAAAAATGGATTTTCCATACTATTTTTAGTATAATTATATCCTGACTCTTGTCAAGAGCTAGATCTCAGCTATGAGCATATCCAGGGCAGTTGGGCCAGCAATGCGACCTCTTTTGAGGGCTACTTCAATTTCCAGTAAACGTTGGTAGATTTTCTTTAACTGGTCCAGGGTGAAATTCCTTAACTGCTGCGAGCTCTTCTTTACGACAAAAGGATGAAGCCCGCTTTTCCTGGCTAAATTGTAAAAAGGCGTGCCCTTTTCAATCAAATCCCTTAATTTAAGCAAACCGCGCACCTGATAAACAAACATGGAAAACAAATAAATATCATTTTCGCCCTGCTCTAAATGCTCGTGCAAAAGACGCAGGGCGGTTTTTTTATCCCGCTGGGCCAAGGCATCCAAAGTTTTAAAAATATTGGTGTCTAATTTAGCCCTGACCAATAAATCAATATCCTGTTCATTGATTGACTGACCTGCTTTGTAACTAATCAGCTTATTAAGTTCGTTGTTAAGCTGCCACAAATCATCACCGACATAAGCAACTAATTTTTTAATGGCTTCCTGGTTAATGATTGCTTTATCTTTGGCTGCCTGTTTTTTGAGCCAACTGAACAGTTCTGCTCCTTTTAGAGGGCTAAATTCTTCAAACATACTTGTCTGCCGCTTAAAAGCCGGGCTGGCCAGTTTACCAATCTGATGAATTACCACAATTACATCCTGATTGTCTTTTAATTTGTTCTTCTTAATGTATTTGGAAAACTCTTCCTGAAATCCTCTATTTTTCAAAGCATTTTCCAGAATAATCAATTTTTTCTCGTCAAACATGGAAACCGCTTCAATTTTTTCCTTTAATTTATCAAAATCCAATTCCTTTTCCTGGAAACGCACCAAATTAAGCCCGGTTTTATGCTTGGTCTGGTATTGTTCAATAATTTCCTTTAATTTTTGTTGTGAGCGAAAAGTGTCTTCGCCGTAGAGGAGGATTAGCATGTCTGTTAAGGCCGTATGTTTTGAGGCCCGGCCTCAAAACATACGGCCTGATTCCTTAGGTTTACTGCCAGGTTACTTCCTGATTGGGTTCAACTATCTCTATCCAGGTCTGACCAGGCACCCAGGGAATTTCCTGACCGTCCTGGTCTAAAAAATAGAGTTTGCTGGCTTGATTGTTTTTATCCTTCTGCCAGGTGCCATTGATAACTATGCCATTCTGGTAAACCCGACACTGACCAGTCCCTTCAATGTCCAAATCATTGTAATCCGGTCCCTCAATCTGCCGGGAAAAAGCTTTCATGATTATAATATTCTTTGCCTCAATCTGCTGATTATTGTTTTTGTCTATTTCTTTGAGATTGGTTCTATAGCGTAAATAGGAATTAGTCGTCGGCTCGTATTGATATGATACATTATAGGGATAGGAATAGCCAATTCTCAGGACTTTTCTGTTGGATTCCTGACTTTTGTCCTGGGTATGAGGATAACCCTCAAATTTATTTTCCAAACGATAGCCCAGTTTTTTGGCGCTGTTGATTAAACGTTCCAAAGAAGTAAAGCCGTTGTGGGGCTGGGGGATTTCCGGTTTTTGATAAAAAGCATTATAGGGGTTACTCATTGCATCAATATTGTCCATAATGCCCGCGTCAAGTTTGTCCAGGGCAACGCAGAATCGCCGTATACAGAGTCGGGGTTG
>CAZGZU010000035.1:0-4084 GCA_964529855.1 uncultured Candidatus Saccharibacteria bacterium
TCTTGAAAGGCCTGTTCCTCGGCAGCTGGTTCTTTTTTTTTGCCGAAGAATTGGCCAAGCAACCCTTTCTTTTTGGTAATGGAAGGGCTGTAAGGGATAACCAGATAAAAGGATTCGGTCATAATGTTGGTCATTTCGGTTAATCCTTTAACAAAATCAACGTATTCAGCAGTTTGGATTCTTAAAAGTTCATTTTCCTGTTGGGCTTGTCTTTGTTCCAGGGTTTGAATATAGGGGTCAATGTCAAATTTGCGGGAGGCGGCTACCACCTGCAAGGAAAAATCAAGCGAATTCAGAAAATCCTGATAACGGTAAACAATGGCGTCCTGTTCTTCAGTGGATTTCAGGGCAAAGTTTAAACTGGTGGTCATTAAAATAGCCCGCAGTCCTTTGTTTTTCAAGACAACCACGTCATCCTTGATTTCTTTAATTTCCAGATGTTTTTGAATAGCTGTTGCTTTTTGTTGGGGCATAATTATTATTTATGATTTGTCTTTTTTCCTCCACAAATACAACCTTGGTTTAGTTAAATATTTGACTAAGGAACCCAGAAAGTAGACAAGAGGCCGGCCATTGACTTTGTAAAAAGCCAGGGCCAGACAAAAAATACCAACCGGGATAGCCACTATGATAAAGGCAGTCAAGGTAAGAAAAAACCAAAGCATTAAAAGCACGCCGGCCCCGCCTACCAGATAAAGAAATTGTTTCAGGGTTAAGGGCCCGATCAGTTTGTCTTCCACTTCAATAAATTGGGGAACTTTGAATTGCATAGTTTCTATAGCGAGCTCCATGTTTTTATAGTGAGCTTGTCGAACTATTACTCACCTTTCAGGTCCACTACATTGCCGTTAATTTGCGGCTGGGCCTGATTAGGGCCGGCCGGCGTCTGAATGGGTTCCTGATAGATGTCTTTTCTGGCCGGCGGAACAGATTTTTGCGGCATGGGTCTTTTTGGCAGAACAACCGTGGCCCTTGGCCTGGCAGCTGCCTCGTTTTCTCTGGGCCATTCCGGTACCTGATGAATCTTTTTCAAACTTTCTTTGACCGGCAGGAATATCGTCTGATTGATATCACGGGCTAACTGACGGGCGGTTCCTTCGGGCAGGCCGCATTTCTGCTGGAGGGTTTTAACAAAGTTAACAATATTGGTTTCGCCTAATAAAATCATGCCGACTGTATGAGAGGCCCACCAAAGCTGGTCTTTATTTAGATTATTTTTTTCAGCTGCTCCCCTGACTTTGTCAGCTGTTTCTACGGCAAAAAGAATCTGACGCAAATCCTGGGGCAACTGGAAATATTTAAGGAACCTTTGTTTAATTAAGGGGTCAAGAATGCCTTGTATTTTTTCTGGGCGAGGCGGCATGGCCATAAGTTTAGGCGTTGTTTAGTTTGTGTTTATAAGGGCGCTTCGTAGGCTGGCGCTTCTTTGGGGGGTTCCTCAGGGGGTCCCTCGGGTTTTGCGCTTGACCCGCCGAAGGCGGCTTGTCCAGGACTGCTTCCCAGATAGTTTTTGACGTCTCCGCGGAACACGCCACGATATTGATTAATAATATCTGATTTAACTTTAACAAAAAGCTTAGGATTATTTTCAGGCATTTTTGATAAGTGAGAGCCCCCCCAAGTTCCGCCCGGTCTGGTTAATTCAGTAATGATGGCTTGTCTGACTTGAGGAGTAATAGCTTCGGGCTGGAGTTTATCCAAATCAGCCGGCTTAATACTTTGAATTGCGTCACTGATAGCTTTTTCGTCGGTATCCTCCGGTTTTTTGACTAAAGGCGCTAAATCCGGTCTGGCTTTAATAACGTCGCCTTGCTGGTTATATCTTTTAGCCAGTCTTACGCTGTCCTGGACATCTTTTTCAGTGAAGCCAAATTTCTCATCTGTTTTAAGATGACCTCGCTTGGCTAAAATCTTGGCAATGGCTGCTTTGGCTTGGGGGTCAACAACCCTGTATTGTGATTTGAGATTATCACTGGTCCAGCCGTCATACTTTTTCTCTGTTCCGGCAAAAGCGGCTCTTTCTTGTTCGCTAAAAGCTCGAGGTCCTCTGGCTAATTGTTCGGTTAATCGACCTAAGGTTTTTAAACCAGGCCTTGCTCTCATACGAGCTCCTGCCTTACGCAGTCCTTCGCCGAGTTCTCCCACATAAGGAGCAGTCAGCATTTTGCCCTTCTTGCCGCTCCATCTGGCAACCCTTTTGCCTGTCCCTTTGGCAAAACTCATGGCTCCCTGAGCGCCATAGATGCTCATTTTCTGGGCAACGATGAGGCCACCAAAAAGCAATCCCATAATGCAAATGAATTGAAGGAGCAATTGAGGAGCAGACAGAATGACAGCCGCTAATGTCTCCTTAAAGCCAGCCGCCTCAACAATATTTTCGACTTCGGTCCTGATAAGCCCTTCAAAAGCCCCGCCTTCAGCCGCTTTAATAGCCAAGTAAACAAAGAAAGTATAAATGGGCGCGAAAAAAGTCCATTTTAGGAAATTACTCCACCATTGCCTGAAAAGATGACTGGTAGCAGGTAGAATCCATAGAAGCCAGGCCAAAGGAGATATGATTAATAGAAGCCAGAGAGCAATTAAGCGGACAATCAGGAAAAAGGCGCCAATACCTAAGGCGAATCCGGCGCAAACAATTAGGGCTATGCCCAGGAATATAGAAGCCACGACCATTAATACTCCTCCGGCGCCGGCTCCTAATCTGTCGCCAAAGCCAGTTTCTTTGTTTATCTCATAAACACTCTGAATTTTAATAAATTTGGATATCTGAGAGGCAATGCCCACGCTGCCAGCTGCCTGGTCATAAAAATAATGGGTTAAGACCTGGGCAAAATCAATAATTACGCCGCTTAGAACCAGACTAAAATTAATCAAAAGAGCTACCACGATTAATTTCCAGAGAACCTGTTTCATGCCATAGGTTTCTATGCGTAAAATCGTTGCCATGGCAATAATTAAGAGGATTAAAACAAAGAGCAAATTTGTTAAATCACGGGTGATTTTCCAGCCCATTTGGACAACTCCCGCATCAGTGAATTTTTCCAGACCAAAAGCTATTTCCAATAACATTGCTCCAAACCAGAAAAATATGGAAAAGAGTGTCTGGAATATCACGCCAATTTTAAGAAACAAACCAATCATGGTTTCAAATCCTATATCCAGCAATGTGGCGAATCCCGAACTGAGAGCCCCGGTAACGGCTTTTGCTATTTTGTCAATTGGACCTGCTTCAGCATTTTTAGCAGCCAAAACAAAAATAGCCAAAGAACTGATAGAAAAAATCAAGAAAAAACCAATTAATTGTTTTCTATTTTTTAGAAATTTTATGGACATGTGGCAATTTTGTCATTTAACTCGGTTTCCTTGGGAATTAAGTCATAATAATATTTGAAATAATAACTGCTTAAGAAGGGCTCGCTATAATCGCCAGCTGATAAAGTGGAGTCATAGGTGCTTGCGCCCAGCTGGTCATCCAACCTTGAAGTCGCGTCACGCACTTCAAAGATAACGTCAGCCGCATCGTCAGCGGAAAGTCCCCAATAACTTATCAAGCTATTGGCCGCTGCCACAGCTTCAGTTTCTTCAGCAGCAGCAGCCGCTTCCAGGTCGGTATTTTCAGGCTCGTCTCGCCAGGCCCGGGATGCAGTAAGATATTCCTGATATTCAGCATAGGCCGTATCCCAGGCAGCATTGATGGGGATATATAGGTCTTGTTCAGAAGTGATTTCAGCAGATTTGGGTCCGGGAATTACTGTTATGGGCAGGTCAGGAGCATAGGGAATTATTTGTCTCTCAAGGGAAGCAACGCCTACGTCAGTGGCCGTAAGGGTTATCTCCTGGATAATAATCTCTGTCCCGGTTTCAGAATCAATGACATAGCTTTCAAAGGAAGGGAGGGGGCAGACTGCTTCATTGTCAAAAAGATTATTGACAGAGGAGGTTAACATATATATTTCTTTGTTATAAATTGTTGTTAAGAAGCTGCTTATCTCATTAAGCTTTGTCTTAAGGTCGTCAAGAGCATCTACGCCGGCCTGGGCATTGGCTGTTTCTACGTCAACCGCCTCTCCGGTAGTTGCCCCTT
>CAZGZU010000036.1:0-3608 GCA_964529855.1 uncultured Candidatus Saccharibacteria bacterium
CGGCCTTTCCATCTAAAATCTTTTAATCAAAGAATATCCTAAGAATATCGTTGGGCAAGGCCGTATGTTTTGAGGCCCGGCCTTGCCTATCAAATTATTCCAATTATGCCCAAAAAATCCCTTAAAAAGAAAAAAAAATCCAAGAAGAAGATTTTGCATTCTGAAACCAAGAAGGGTATTTTAGTAGTAGTTAGTTTTACGATGGCCCTACTTAGCTTTTAAAGTTTTTTTAACGGGGCTGGTATCTTTGGTCAATATTTTCTTAAAATCAGTCAATCGCTTTTTGGCAAGGGCTATTTTTTTATCTCCATCAGTTTTATTCTAGTGGGCCTGGCTGTTTTGCTGCCTCGTTTGAATCTGGCTGCCCAAGCCCGTTTGGCCGGACGACCGGGGAAACAAATAGAGCCCAATTATCGGACTATTCTGCTTGGCATAGTCCTTTTTATTTTCAGCGTCCTGGGCATATTTCATATTTTCGCCGACCAGGCAGCTTTGTCGGGCGGCTATTTCGGCCTGATTTTTGGTTATCCCTTGATGGAATTCCTGGGATTTTGGGCAAGCGGTTTAGTTCTGATTGCTCTTTTGGTTATTTCCATTTTAATCACTTTCAATGTTTCATTGCTGCCGGCTAAAAAAGAAGAGGAAAGGGGAGTGATTGTTGAAGAAAAGCTTACACAAAAACCGGCTCCTGATGAAGAAAAAAAAGGTCTTTGGCAGAAATTCCGAAGATTGATTCATCCTTTGGCCTCGTCTTCTAAAAAAGCCGCTCCGGAAAAACCCAGTCCTTCTTTTCCCAGCCAGGAGGCCATTTTGGGAGAAAGAGCCGGAGTACCGGCTGAACAAACCAGGACTTCAAAAGACAAGCCGTCAGTAGCCATTGTTAGTATGGCTAAATCAGGCAAGGGATTTAAGCTGCCCTCTCTTGATTTCCTGGAAAAAGACAAGGGCCAGCCCACCAGCGGTGATATCAAGGCCAATATTAATGTAATAAAACAGACCCTGGAAAATTTTGGTATTGAGGTGGAGATGGCCGAAGTCAATGTCGGACCGACCGTCACCCAGTATACTTTAAGGCCGGCTCAAGGCATTAAGCTTTCCAGAATCACTGCTTTGCAGAATGACCTGGCTTTGGCTTTGGCTGCTCATCCGCTGCGTATGGAAGCGCCCATTCCCGGTCGTTCCCTGGTTGGCATAGAAATTCCCAATCGTTCGGTTGTCTTGGTTCGCTTGCGCAGTCTTTTGGAAAGACCAACCTTTCAGGAATCAACTTCCAATTTAACTTTTGCCCTGGGTCGTGACGTAGCCGGTAATCCCATGTTTGCTGATTTAAGCCAGATGCCGCATCTGTTGGTAGCTGGAGCAACCGGCACAGGCAAGACCATTGCCCTGAATAATTTGATTGTCAGTTTGCTCTATCGTAATTTTCCGGAAGACCTTAAACTTATCCTGATTGACCCCAAGAGAGTAGAGTTACCCGCTTACAACGCCATTCCTCATTTGTTGGCGCCGGTGGTGGTTCAGGCGGACAAGGCAATCGGTACCTTGCGTTGGGCGGTCAGTGAAATGGAACAACGTTTTGCTCTGCTTCAGGAAGCAGGCAAAAGAGATATTGGTGCCTATAACGCAAAGGCAGTTCGTAAATCAGAAGGTAAGGAAGAATCTGTTGAAAAATTGCCTTACATTGTCATTGTTATTGATGAACTGGCTGACTTAATGGCTTCTCATGGCCGGGAAGTGGAAGGAACCATTGTTCGTTTGGCGCAAATGGCCCGGGCTGTCGGTATTCATCTGGTTGTTTCCACCCAAAGACCCTCTGTTGAAGTGATTACGGGTTTGATTAAGGCCAACATTACTTCCCGGATGGCCTTTCAGGTGGCTTCTCAAATTGACTCGCGGACTGTTCTGGATATGGCCGGCGCCGAGAAATTATTGGGCAATGGCGACATGCTTTTCCTGGCTGGCAATTCGGCCAAGCCCCGGCGCGTCCAGGGCGCCTATGTCTCTGACAAAGAAGTTAAAGGAGTGACTGATTATTTAAGAAAAGTCAGGCCGCCTGATTATCAGGAAGAAGTAACTTCAGTTAGTCAGGCTGGTCCGGGCAGAGGCACTATTTTCAGCAGCGAGGCATTTGGCGATGAAGATGAATTATATGAAGAAGCTAAAACAGTCATTATCCAGGCGGGCAAGGCCTCAGCTTCCTTATTACAAAGGCGATTACGCATTGGCTATGCCCGGGCAGCTCGTTTATTGGACATTTTAGAAGAAAAAGGCGTGGTTGGTCCGGCTGACGGAGCTAAACCAAGAGAAGTTTTTATTGACGAAGGCGCAGAAACCGACATAGAGCAGTAACCTTTATTAAGGTTTTGTAAGGTCAGGCCCAAAAACATACATCTTTTTTTAGGTTTGACATTAAGAGCTACGTAAGGTTTGGCCTCGAGAACTACGATCTTGCGAAGCAAGGTCGTATTCGAGAGACCGAACCTTAATTTAGGTCATCCTCTAAGGCCGACCAGAGACCAAGGCCCGACCTCAAAACCTACGGCCTTTCCATCTTAAATGCTTTGAATAAGCGCGATTAGAAGAACATCGTTGGGCAAGGCCGTATATTTTAAGGCCGGGCCTTGATTCAATCCCCTCCAATAAGGAGGGTTTTTTAAATTGACAATTTATCCACAGAAATTGCTTGACAGGGCTTTGTCATAGAATATACTTAGTAATATAATATAAAATGCAGTAAAAATGGGATAATGGGATAGTGGTACACTGCAATAAAATTCCATTATCCATTACAAAAACTTAAAAGGGCGAAGTTTAAAAGGGCGAATTCTTGATTTTTTATAAATTTCAAGAAAACCGGGCCCTTTTTTTTGTTTTTCGGCTGTCAACTGATTTAAATGACCATGCCCAAGAAATATTCAATCCACTATATCCTAAAACAAATAGACCGTAATAAAAGCACTCTTATCCGTTGGGAAGAGGCTGGTTTGATTTCCAAAGCTCCCCGGGATTCACGGGGCTGGCGTTATTATACCAAAGAACAGGCAGATGGGATTATAAGTTTAATTAAACAGACCGATTATTTCCGAAAAACCGCTTTTAAAACTCGCGCCGCTAAAATCAAGAAAACTCCCGTTCGTCCTCTTGAAAAGCCGGCTGAATATCCTGTTGTTCCAAAACAAAGGCCTTTCGTTGAAAAGCCCATTGATTTTCCAAAGCCAGTCGTTGGTCAATATATTACTCGTCCCACAGAAAGGGGAGTGGCTTTTTTTGATAAATTTATTCGGCCGCTTTGGACTATTTTAAATAATTGTCTTCAGGACATTCTCTATTATTCCAAACCCGCCTTAAGCGCTCTTTTAGCTGTTTCCGTGATTAGCGGTTTAATCATCAGTTCAGTTTTCCTTTTCGGTCCTGAAATAGCCAAAACAGCTATATCTTTTCAATTACAAAATCTTCAAGAGACCGCTCAACAAACCGCTGACCATCTTTTTGATACCGCTGATTATGTTCTTGAGACCGCTGACCAGGCTCTTGTTGATTTAAGCGACGCCCTCAGCCAAACCCCGGCCAACCTCCTCCAGTCTCTTTCGTCCCTGGACCAGCAGGTC
>CAZGZU010000037.1:0-3247 GCA_964529855.1 uncultured Candidatus Saccharibacteria bacterium
CCTGCAGCCAATGGGCCTGTTCAATTTTATTGGCAATTCTTTTAATTATTGGCAAAAGAGCTTTGCTTATTTCCTTTTTCCCTTCAGCTGTCTCTGAACTGCTCTTGGCAAAGGCGGTGTTAAAATAGAAATCAATCAATCCTTGGTTTTTTTCAACTGCTTCAGACCAAACTTTCTGATTATTTCTAAGACAATCAGCCGGGTCCTGATTATCAGGCAGACTGATTACCCTGACATTCAGACCAAGCTGCAAAGCCAAATCAATTCCCCGTTTAGTGGCTGTTTCCCCGGCCAAATCCATGTCAAAAGCCGTGGCCAGATTCTCCGTATAGCGCTTGATGATTCTTAATTGATATTCAGTTAGAGCAGTCCCTGAACTGGCTACCACATTATCAAAACCTGCCTGATGGGCCATAATCACATCGGTCTGGCCTTCCACGATAATGCAGAGATTTTTTTTGCGTAAAGCCAGTTTGGCTCTGTCCAAACCATACAAAATACGGCTCTTATCATAAATCAAGGTATTGGGCGTATTAATGTACTTGCCCATTTGGGCATTGGGATTATCAGGATTTTCCCGTCCGGAAAAACCAACTGCCACTCCGTTAAGGTCCTTGATGGGAAAGATAATCCGGTCACGGAACCTGTCATAAAAATTACTGTCATTGCGAGGAGCCGAAGACGACGCGGCAATCCCGTCCGACTTTCCACGGGATTGCTTCGCTCCGCTCGCAATGACATTAGACTCTCTCTCCACAACCAGTCCGGCTTTTAAAATTTCTTCATCAGGATATCCCCGACCGTTCAAAAAATCCTTTAAAGCCCGCCACTGATTAGGCGCATAACCAATCTGCCAATCCTTAATCGTCTTTGTTTTTAAACCGCGTCCCTCCAGATACTTCTGAATAATTTTGCCTGCTTTACTGGCATCCAATTGCCTGATGAAAAACCGATTAGCCAAATCGCAAATCTCATAAACACGGGTTCGCTCGGTCTTTAATTTGGGGTCTGTTTTTTTTAATTCCACGCCTGCCCGTTGAGCCAGCATGCGCAAAGCATCGCCAAATTCCACTCCCTCTATTTCCATAACAAAATCAAAAATCGAACCTCCTTTATTACATCCAAAACAACGCCAAAGCTGCCTCTCCGGCGAAACCATAAAAGAAGGCATCTTTTCCGAGTGAAACGGACAAAGCGCCTTGTAATTCCGTCCGGCTTTCTGCAGTTTAATATAGCTGCCCAGCACCTCAACAATGTCCAATTTGTTTTTTATCTCATCAATTGGCGAACTGGTCATATTTTTATTTACGATATCTATATTGAACTTTGTTTTCGGATTTCCCTTTTAATATTTTATCAACCATTTCAATTTCCTCCAAAATTCCTTCAATCAAATCGTATTTTTTGGCCTGCTGATAAGTCACCCAGTCAAAATCAATATTCTCTTCATTCAGTTTAACCCGGCCGGACTTATAAGGAGAATAGAAGCTTAAAATAATGGCTGGCTGACCAAATGAAGTTATATGGACAATATCCAATAAATACCTTACCTGGCCCACTTCCAAATTAACCTCCTCTTTAATTTCTCGCCGCAAAGATTTTTCAATACCAAAATACCACAAATCCTTAGTTGTTTTGGGCATATTAATATAATCATCAACTTCCAATCCGCCACCCGGAACAGACCATTTACCCGGGAATACCTTTTTATCCAAAGCGCGACGAGCAATCAAATATTTAACCTCTCTGCTCTGTTTTCTATAAATAATGGCCGTGGAAGTTACCCGATGTAATTCCCTGTTTTTAATCTTCATTTATTTTGAGGCCGGACCTCAACTGACAAATTTTTTTAATCTGTTAAAATCTTTTTCAGAAAGCGGTTCTTTATACAACTCATTTACCAACCAGAGACCGCTTTCCTTAATCTTGTGTCTTGGTGAATGAAAACCCAGCCAATTTTTTGAAGGTTTGCATTCCTGACAAAGCGAAATAGTTGAAATGATTTTTGATTCCAATTCCAGTCGTTCATCTTTATCATTAATCGGCAAAACAACAAAACTAAAATTATCCTGAATATATTTTGAAACTTCTTTTTCAACGGCTTTCTGCTTTCTGAAATTAACCAATGATGAGTATCTCTCTCTTGAAATTTTCGGGGTTAAATCCCATTCCCATTTTTCTAAATAAGAATCGCCTTTCTTATTTAAGATACAGCGGCCAATATTTTTTCTAAAAATACTGCGGTCTTTATTTTCAGTCAAAAAATGCTGTTTTAAGCGCGACCTTAATTGATTTTGTCCGGTATGCGTACCAATCCGCACTATGCGATTTGAGTCATGAGCATATTCCCCTTTCTCAAAAAGGATATAAAGACCATTGAGAGGGATTTCTTTTTCCTCAAAGGGAAAACTGAATAATGGCAAAGTATTTACCCATTTATGAATCTTGTGACAGTCATTTGGCATAGCTGATTTTATTCTTAAGATATTGGAGTTGTTTTCCAATACCTAATCCCTCCAACGGAATACTGACCTTGCGAAAAAACGGTAAAAGATATTTTCTGTATTTTGTTCCCGCCAGAAAAACAATTTCGTCGTTTTCAAAATCAATCTTTCCTTTCATCTGTTCTCTCACTTTTTCGGCCCACTGCTTAATTTCAAAGGACTTCATTGCATTAAGTGTCTGGTCGTAGGGTTCAATTTCTTTCTCCAAATCAAGAAGTCCGTGTTTTGCCGAAAGAATATAGATTTTGTCCGGTTTCAGAGAACGAGCAAAGCTTAGGTTCATTTTAAACCACGGGCTTATATATAAATCTTTGGCAGGAGCTTTGTCTGATAATTTTTTACTGGCACAGGAGATTAAGACAACTTTGCTCATAACAAATAGTTTATAATCATATGTTTTAAGACCCGCCCTCAAAACATGCGACTTTAGTATAACATTTTTATGAGAGTTTGCTTCCACTCGCTCAAAAATAAATTCCCCGGGCAAGTAATTTTGGAATTTATTTCTCTGTGGCCAAATATCCTTTTCTTTGGAACGTAATTATAATATTTCTTTATAATTTTTGCGATTGAGGATAATTCTTCATTGGATGGTATTGAATCCTCGTAATTATTATCTAAAACTATCGCTATACTTCGACAATTTACATCCCAGTCACCAGCATGCCATCCAATCTCTTGATCTGATAAAAGTCTCTCTGCTTTGCCGCTTGTTCTTATAATCCAGTGATATGGGTAAAACA
>CAZGZU010000038.1:0-562 GCA_964529855.1 uncultured Candidatus Saccharibacteria bacterium
GGGCTGAACTGGGAAAATCAGCAAACCAGTTGGCATCGTGCATTGACCAGGCCGTACTAATTTTCTGAATCGGTTGGGGCGGAACAATTTTTTCATGAAGTTGCCCGTCAGCATTAAAAACGCCTTCAATAGAAAGATTAGTCATTTCTCCCCTGTCCAAAGTCAACAAACCATAAGTGCCGATAAAACCGCCGGTTGCTCTAATCTCGCTGTTATTCTGAAAAATCAATAGATACTGGCGAGGATTATCATGACCCAAAATACTCAGGAAAGCTCCTGAATAATCAATCACCTGAACGAGCATCTCCTCCACCAAAGGAAGCTTTTGTTTTAAAGAAGTCACTTCGGGCTGAATATCATCAGGCAGGGCATCAACCTCAACCTCTTCAAGTTCCTTATTGGCTGTCTGAATATTGGCCAGGGCCTGATTCAGATTATCCTGGCTTGAAATAATTTCCTCAGTTAAGGATGAACCTTGTTGGCTGGCTAAAATATTATCCGAGGAAGCGGCTGGCGGCTCAATTAAATCAAACAGATTGCCGGCTGAAAACAGATTGATGGC
>CAZGZU010000038.1:572-3192 GCA_964529855.1 uncultured Candidatus Saccharibacteria bacterium
TCTGTAAGATTTCCTTGCCAATTTACGTTGGTTGCCGCTGCTAATCCCTGTCCGGCCTGAGCCAGATTTTCGCCAACCTTTACTAAATGATTTCCCGAAGAGACCAAAGAACCGCCGGGTAATCTTTTTAAAATGCCTAAAGTGGCCTGACCTAATTTATTGATTTCCTGATGTGCCTTTAGAAAATCAGAATGAGCTAAAGCAAAATTCTCTTCAGCCGCCTGCCAATTCGCCTCTTCCAATGATTGCTGGGCAGCCAAAAGATTCTGATAAGCTGACGAACCGCTACTTAAAACGTCTTCTTTAATAGCCAAGCCCTGACTAAGCCAGGCCATGCTCGGAATAATCAAAGCAATCAAAAAGCCCATCACCAGAAAACCGAGCACTGATTTAGGTCGTGCTTTTTCTGAAGCGAGAACCGGTTCTGGGGACGGCTCTTTGCTTGTCGGAGGATAATCTTGAGAAACTACTTCCGGAAAATAGAATTGCTCTAAATCAGCCAAAGGAACAGCCGGTTCTTTTTTCGGTTTAACAATAGCCGGCTTCTTTTTCCTGGGTCGGCTGACTGATTTTTTCCTGGGCCGGCTAATTGAACTAAGACGGACATCTTCTAAAAAGCTGTCAAAGGCCTCTATTTCATCCAAACCGGCCATAATTTCTTCTTTGCTGGGTATCTCTTCAGTGGTTAGCGAGGGTTGTTTTTTAACAGGCCGGGGCTCCGCTTGATTAACCATATCCCTGGCCCGCCAAATTTCCTGCAGTATCTCATCTGCGCTGACCAAATAGACCGGTTTGTCCTCCTTTATCTTCACCTTTAAGGCCTTGCCCCGTTGTTCTGTTTCCTGTCCGGTTTTAGCCTGCCGCAGATTAAGAATTGCCTTGACCTGTTTAATTCTTTCTATATCCAAATCCCCAGTATCAGTCACTGGTCTAATGTCAAATAAGCCGGCGGTTATCCGTTTAACTTGGCTAAATTTTGGAGTGGTCTTTCTCCTCATATAACAAAACGCCCAAATAGAACAGGGTCTTTTTATTTTAACACAAATTAGGCAAAACAAAAAATCTCATAGATGATTGTCAACCATGAGATTTTTTCTTTGGCAAAAAATCCTCCTACCCCAGCTCCTGATAAATTTTTAATGTTCTTTGGGCCATTTTGGACCAGCTATATTTCTGAATTACCCGGCTACCCCTGGCTACTAATTTTTCCTGAAGTTCTTTGTCTTCCAAAACCTGTCTAATTTTCTCAGCCATGTCCTCAATATCTTCCGGATTAAAATAGACAGCCGCCTCTTTTAAAACCTCGGGCAGACAAGCCGCCTCTGAACAAACCACGGGCAGACGATAAGTCATTGCTTCCAAAGGCGGCAGACCAAAGCCCTCGCATAGAGACGGAAAAATATAAAGGGAGGCGTTTTGGTATAAAACAGCCAAATCCTCATCAGAAACAAAGTCAGTAAAAATTATCCTCTGATGACTGATCTGCATCGGCCGCTTTTTCAAACTATCCTGTAATCTTTTGTAAAAATAGTCAAGCTCGCCCACTAAAACCAAATGTAAATTCTTTTGATAATCTTTGGTTAATTTCTCAAATGCCCAAACCAACTGCTCCAGATTTTTATGAGGATAAGCATTGCCCACGTATAATAAGTAGGGTCTTTTGATATTAATTTTTCTTAATATGTCAGTGTCGGGAACCGGACTGACCACCATTGGAGAACCCTCATAAATCACCTCTATTTTATCCGGATTAACCCTGAAATATCTCAAAATGTCCTCTTTGGTGTAATTGGAAACAGCAATAATTTTCCTGGCTCTTTTAATGGCTGAATAAATAACCAGATGATAAGCCAGTTTTTTTAACCAATACAAAAAAGGTCCTAAAGTAGAGACCTGACGGGTGGGAAATCTTTTTAAGATTAAATCATGGATGGTCACCACAAAAGGACCGGAATAAAAAAGAGGAATATTAAAATGAGGAAAATGCATCAAATCAATTTTGGCCTGTCGAATTTTCCAGGGCATTAAAATCTGTTCCTTCAGACCATACCACTTATAATCAGCCAGCACCTTCTTAAAATTAGGATTGCCTGGCTGGTATTCAGACCAGTTTTCCTTACGCAGGAAAATAATAAATTGATATTTATCAGGAGAACATTTTTCCAGATTCTCCACTAATTTCTGAACATAACGACCCAGGCCTTTTTGTTTAGGCCCGTAAAATCGGGCATCTATGCCTATTCTTATTTGACTTTTCTTTGGCATTATTATAGAATTATAAGAAATTAGTAATTTAAAAATATTAAAAATATGGAGGCAAATATGGGGGTAATCGCTACAATAATGGCAATAGGCGGCATACTTATATTTGTTCTTTTGTTCATCGCGCCATTAATAGTTGATTAAGGAAAGGGTATGGAAATGATTGTCAGGGCCTTCTAAATTAAACCATCCATCCAACAAGGGCAGCCAAACCGGCTGCCTGTTTTATTTAGTCAAAACCTCCAATGTCTGCCTGGCACACTTTTGCCAGGAGAACTTTTGGGCCTGTTTAAGGCCATTTTTTATTAGCCGCTCTCTCAAATCTCTGTCAGACAAAGCTGTCTGCATGGCCCAGGCC
>CAZGZU010000039.1:0-2816 GCA_964529855.1 uncultured Candidatus Saccharibacteria bacterium
ACCTCAAAACCTACGGCCTTGCCCAACGATACTCTTCTAATCATACTCATTTAAAGTATTTAAGATGGAAAGGCTGTAGGTTTTGAGGTCGGGCCTTGGAAATCAATCTAATCAATTTAATTAAGGTTCGACTTCTCTTATCTTTTTTGAGAAACCTAAAAAAAGATAAGTTCTTGAGGCCAAACCTCACAAACAAATATGCTTAAAATGTGCAATTTAGTGATTAAGTTTTGCATTTATGGGCTTGTTTTTCTGATGCCTTTGTTTTGGCTGCCCTGGACCACTGAGGTTTATGAGTTCAACAAGCAATATCTGTTAGTTTATTTAGTCGTTTTGGCTTTGCTTGCCTGGCTGACCAAGATGATTGTTGTTCAGAAAAAGGTTGTTTTTAAGCGGACGCCTTTGGATGTCTGGATTCTGGTTTTTATGCTGATAATGATTTTAAGCGCCAGCTTTTCCATTGACAAGGTTTCTTCCTGGCTGGGCTTTTATGGTCGTTTTTCTGATTCAGTGGTGAGCATTTTAGCGCTGGGCTTGATGTATTTTGTAGTGGTTAATAATGTTGTTCTTAAAAAAGCTAAGGCAGTCAAACCAAAACCCAAGCCAGAAGAAGAGGAATTGGCCGGCGGATTAATGCCCGATGACTATAAGTTGACTGGAGCGGCCGAGATGGCTCGTTCCAGATGGGGCTTGCCCATAAAAAATATTTTTAAGGTATTCCTGACCTCTATTCTTCTGGTGGTGATTATCTCCTATCTGTCGGTTTTCGGCCTTTGGGCCAAAATTTCCGGCTTGCCCCAGTTGATGAGTTTAAGGTCTTTTAATCCGGTCAATGGCTCTTTGGAGGGATTGTCTATATTCCTGGTGGCCGTAATCGGTTTTTTAATCGGTTTGATTTTTGCGGGAGTTTTTTCCAGAGGGCGGAATAAAAAAGGGGAATCCAATTGGCCGATTAAAGGATTGACTTTAGAGAAGATTGTTTGTTCTTTGGTCTTGGCCGGTTCGGTGATTTTGCTAATCATTATTAATTTCCGGGCGGCCTGGCTGGCTCTGGGTATAACCATGTTGGTCTTGTTGGTCATTGCTTTTTGGACGCGCATGTTCAGGCAACGGGTTAATTTGTTGATTCTGCCGATTATCCTTCTGCTTATCGCTTCTATTTATTGGTTCGGTCTGCCCGCTAAAGCAGGAGTTTTCAGCGGCTTGCTTTCACCTAATCTGCCTTTGCCCCAGGAACTTATCCTGGACCAGCAGACAGGCAGTTTGGTCACCTGGCAGACACTCAAGGACTATCCGGTTTTCGGTTCCGGTCCGGGCACTTTCCTGGCCGGTTTTGCCAAATTCAAGCCGGCCGAATTTAACCAGACAAACTTCTGGAATATCAGATTTGACAAAGCCCCCAGTCAGCTGCTGGAGATTCTCGGAACAACCGGCATTTTAGGCATCCTTTCATATTTGTTGATTGCCGGCATTTTCCTTTTGATTATGTTTTTAGCTTTGCGCCGAATGGGCAAACAGACGTCTTTGGAAGGGCTTACGCCCAATCCGCAGTTTCTGCCTCTTTTTCTGCCCTGGTTGGCTTTGCTGGTCGGTCAGTTTGTTTATCTGGGCAATACTGCCTTAAGTTTCTATTTCTGGTTTTTTATTGCCCTGGGCATTATCAGCTGGCGGGGCATTCAGGCCATACCTTTCCGGGAAATAACTTTCTCCTTTAAGAAATTGCCGGAAGTTGGCCTGGTTATGAACGTTATTCTGATTATCGTGATTTTCGCTTTGGTCGGCTTGTTTTATTTATCCGGTCAGTTTTACCTGGCGGAAGTTAAAGGCCATCAACCAGTAGCTGATAATAGAGAACTGATTACCAAGCTGGAAGAAATGGTAAATCTCAACGGCTATCGGGAGAATTACCGACGGGCCCTTTCGCAGGCCTATTTAGTAGAGGCCTGGACCGAAGCGGCCAAGCCGACTGAAGAACAGAATGTTCAGCTTTTGCAGGCCCTGGTCAGCGCTTCTATTGGTCAGGCCAATGTGGCGACCACGCTTAGTCCCAATGGCGTGACGGCTTGGGAAAATTCCGGGGTGATTTATCGTGATTTGCGAGGTTTGGTCGGCGGCACTTTGCCCCTGGCTCTGGAATCTTTTGGCAAGGCGATTGCTTTAGAACCGACTAATCCTTTATTCTATCGGCAGCTTTGCCGGCTTAATTTAATCAGCGAGGAAAAAGATTGGAATGAAACAGTCAGCTATTGTCAGAAGGCGATTGACTTAAAGCCCAATTATCTGGATGCTCATATTCAATTAGCTCTGGTCTATGAACAGAAAGGCGAGTTGGAAGAGGCGGTTAAACAGATGGAATCAATCCTGAATAACTTAAAAGGAGTTAGTTTCCAGCGCGGTTCCGATTTAGCCGGCGCAGCCACGGAAATATATTTCCAGTTGGGACGTCTGCATTTTAACCTTAATCATGTTGACCAGGCGATTGCCTATTTTGAACAGGCCGTCTATATCACTCCCTATGCCAATGCTCATTACGCTTTAGGCCTTGCTTATCAGGCCAAAGGGCGGCTTGAGGATGCCTTGAGTCAGTTCAAGATAGTCAATCAGTTAGTCCCTGACGATGAAAACGTCAAGGCGACCATAGAGGCCCTGGAACAGCAATTAACGCCTGCTCTGCAATAGACCTTATTCATCTCTTTCTTACGTAAATCTTTTTAGGTTTGACATCGAGAGCTACGTAAGGTTTGGCCTCGAGGACTATATCTTTTTTAGGTTTGACATTGAGAGTAGTGATCTTGCCGCAGGCAAGGTCACGCTCG
>CAZGZU010000040.1:0-2719 GCA_964529855.1 uncultured Candidatus Saccharibacteria bacterium
CAACGATACTCTTCTAATCATACTCATTTAAAGTATTTAAGATGGAAAGGCCGTAGGTTTTGAGGCCGGGCCTTGGTCTCGACGACCTTGCCTTCGGCAAGATCGTAGTTCTCGAGGCCAAACCTTACACATGTCTTTCTCTATTGGCATCATCGGCCTGCCCAATGTAGGCAAATCAACTCTGTTCAAAGCGCTGACCAAACAGGCAGTGGATATTTCCAATTATCCTTTTTGTACGATTGACCCTAATGTGGGCATTGTCAAAGTGCCTGATGCACGATTAAAAGCGATTGCTCAAATCATTAACCCGGACAAAGTTACGCCAACGGTTATTGAATTTGTTGACATCGCCGGTCTGGTTAAAAACGCCCATCAGGGCGAGGGATTAGGCAATCAATTTTTAGCCCGCATCCGGGAAGTGGATGCCATCTGTCAGATAGTCAGGGATTTCGTTAATGAGAAAATTACTCACGTGGAAGGACAGGTTGACCCGCAAAGAGACATTGAAATAATCAATACTGAACTGATTATGAAAGATTTGGAAACGGTTAATAAGCGGCTGGAAAAAACCAAAAAACAGAGCCGGGCCGGTGACAAAAAAACAGCCCAGGAACTGGAGATTTTGGATGAAATAAAAAAGTGTTTGGCTCAAGGAAAACTGACTTTAGAATGCCAAAACCCATCCATGGAACCTCTCCTTAAAGAATTACAGCTCTTAACGGCCAAGCCGATGATTTATGTCTTTAATGCAGGCGAAGATTCGTCATTGCGAGGAGCAAAGCCCGCTTCGCCCGCGAAGCGGGATGAGCGAGGAAGCAATCCCGCGGGAAAAAACAAGGCCACGGGATTGCCACGCTCGCCTGACGGCTCGCTCGCAATGACATTGTCTTTAGATTTAAAATCAGAATCGGATTTAACTGAATTATCAAAGGAAGAACAAAAGGAATTGGAATTACCGTCTTCTCAATTGGACAAATTAATTAAAACCTGTTATCAGGCCTTGGACTTAATCACCTTCTACACCATTACCGGCGGCCAGGAAACCAGGGCCTGGACTTTAAAAAAGAACTCAACTGCTCCCCAGGCCGGCGGAGTCGTTCATAGTGATTTCGAAGAAAAATTTATCCGGGCGGAAATAATCAACTGGCAAGAATTGATTAAAGCCGCCAACTGGCAGGTTGCCCGGGAAAAAGGCCTGCTCCGCACCGAAGGCAAAGAATACGTTGTCCAGGACGGCGACGTGATTGAGTTCAAGATTTGAACGGACTTGACCTTACCCCGACCTTCTGCTAATCTATAGCCATAATGAATCCCAAAACTAAATCATATCAAATAACCTGCCTGTTTTCTCCTTTGCTTGAGCAAGTTAAACTCAATGAAATAATCCAAAAAATCAAAAAAGCGATTGCTGACCTGGACGGCTCAATTTCCTCTTTAGAAACAGAAACAAGCCTGGCTAATTTAATCAAGAAAAGATTAAGCTATCCAATTAAAAAATATCAGGAGGCCTTTTATTCAAGCTTCCAGTTCCTCTTGCCTCCCAAAATGCTTAAACAGTTCCAGCAACAGCTTGACTCCGAGGAAGATATCATCCGCTATCTAATTACTGTCAAACGAAAACCAAAGAGTAAAGGAAACAAAGAATCTTTTGACTTTAAATTGGTTGATAAAATAGAACCTTTATCAGCCAAGATGAGAGCTACTGACAGACCAATCCCGGATAAAAAACCGGAAAGAAAGACCGACCGACCAATTAAAGAAAAAGTCAAAATAGAAGAATTAGACAAAAAATTAGAAGAAATTTTAAAAGAATAAGCAATAAACAATTAACAATAAACAAAGATTGTTTATTGTTCTTGTTTACTGCTTATTGGCTTTATGAATTTTAACAGAGCAGTTATTGTCGGCCGATTAACCCGCGACCCGGAAACCAGAGCCCTGCCTTCAGGGCAATCACTCGCCTCTTTCAGCATGGCCACCAATCGTGTCTGGGTTAACCAAAATGGCGAAAAACAAGAAGCCACTGAATTTCACAACGTGGTCGCTTTCGGAAAATTAGCTGACATTTGTATCCGCTATCTGAGCAAAGGACGTCTGGCTTTAATTGAAGGTCGTCTGCAAACCCGTTCCTGGCAGGACCAGGATGGCAATAAAAGATATCGCACAGAAATCATCGCTGATAATATGCAGATGGGACCGAGAAGCGAGGCCGCTGTCAGACAAGACCAGGAATCTTTTGGAGAGAGCGATGCAAAACAAACTCCTCCCTCCCAGGAAGAAATTCCGGTCATTGAAGCTGATGAGCCAACTAAAGAACAGGAAAAACAGGAAGAAAATACTGAAGACAAAAAGGCCCCGGCCAGCACAGCCGCTGCCTCTCAAAAAAAACAAGGGGTGGACGTCAAGAATATCCCATTTTAGATTACAAATATGCCTAAAAGCTGTCATTTTTGCCAACAAAAAATAAGTGAAATCAATTACCAGGACATTGACCTGCTTAATCGTTTTATTTCCGGTCAGGCAAAAATAATTTCCCCTAAAAGAACCGGCACCTGCGCCAAGCATCAAAGGAAACTGGCCAAAGCAATCAAAAAAGCCCGCATTGCGGGACTTTTGCCGTTTACGAGGAAGTAAGAGTAAGGTTTGGCCTCGAGAACTATATCTTTTTTTAGGTTTGACATTGAGAGTAGTGATCTTGCCGCAGGCAAGGTCACGCTCG
>CAZGZU010000041.1:0-2678 GCA_964529855.1 uncultured Candidatus Saccharibacteria bacterium
TTAATCCATATTTCCTTTCTATTTTTCCTTTTAGGAAAGCAACAAAGAAACACAGAAAAAGCACATGAATAATTAAGACTAGTATCTCATCCGGATTAATGTTATTCATATCTAACCTCCTTTTCAAAGAGTTGTTATGCTTATTTACATAGAGAACTATTATAAATCATACAGCTAAAACACGATTTGTCAATGGTTGATTAAAATTCTGAATATAGTATAATAGAAGAAAATTAAGTGTGTCTAAATGAGGGGGTCTTCAATCAAAGATTTAATTTTTGGTTTAGATAATCTCTTTTAGCCAGTAAATTATGGGGACAATTGGTTGGGTAATTGTTATCGGGCTGGCCGTGATACTCGGCTGGTTAATTGCTATCTATAATGGTCTTATTCGCTTAAGAAACCGGACTGATGAGGCTTGGTCAGACATAGACGTCCAATTAAAAAGACGCTATAATCTGATTCCTAATTTAGTGGAAACAGTTAAAGGTTATGCCAAGCATGAACGAGAGCTTTTTGAAAAAGTGACCAAGGCGCGAACGCAAGCCATGGGCGCTCAAACAGTAGAAGAACACGGCAAGGCAGAGAATATGTTAAGCGGCGCCTTGAAGTCATTGTTTGCCGTAGCCGAGAATTATCCTGATTTGAAAGCCAATCAGAATTTCCTGGAATTACAAAGAGAGTTATCTGATACGGAGAATAAGATTCAGGCAGCTCGTCGTTTCTTTAACGGCAATGTCAGGGACTTTAACATCAAAATACAAAAGTTCCCCAATACTCTGGTAGCCGGCATGCTTGGTTTTAAAAAGCGCGATTTCTTTGAGATTGAAGATAAAGCGGCTCGCGAACCGGTTAAAGTTAGTTTCTAATTTTTGTCATTGCGAGCGAAGCGAAGCAATCTCGAGTGAATGCCACGGGATTGCTTCGGCCTGTCGGCCTCGCAATGACAGTTTACTGTCGCAAAACAGACGCTCTGTTTGCAATGACAATAATTCATGGCCACCCTCTACACTCACAAAGACAGAAATATCCGGCGGACCTGGTTTTTGATTATTTTCTTTCTGCTTTTCATTATTGGTCTGGGTTGGGTTTTTTCTTATCAGTTTAACAGTCCGATTATTTTGGTTATTGCCGTAATCATCAGCGTTTTAATGAGTTTTACTTCTTACTGGTATTCTGATAAAATTGTTCTGGCCATGAGTCGGGCCAAAGAAGTGAAAAAGCAGGATAATCCGGAATTGTATCGTTTGGTGGAGAATCTTTGCATTACGGCCGGTCTGCCTTTGCCCAGAATCTATGTTATGGAAGAAGCCGCTCCCAATGCCTTTGCCACTGGTCGCAATCCAAAAAACGCCGTAATTGTCGTAACCAGAGGACTTTTACAAAAACTGGAGCGTTCTGAATTGGAAGGCGTTCTGGCTCATGAATTAAGTCATATTGGCAATCGGGACATTCTTCTGCAAACCGTGGTAGTGGTTTTAGTAGGAATAGTTGCTTTATTATCCGATTGGTTTCTGCGCTGGACCATATTCGGCGGTCGCCGTCGGGACAGTCGGGAAGGCGGTCAATTAGCGGCTATTATGATGTTAGTAGGTATTCTTTTGGCCATTCTTTCTCCTTTTGTCGGTTTGTTAATCCAACTGGCCATTTCCCGCAAAAGAGAATTTTTGGCTGATGCCAGCGGCGCTCTGTTAACCCGCTATCCTGAAGGATTGGCCCGCGCTTTGGAAAAAATTTCCCGTGACCAGACGCCTTTAAAGGTAGCCAATAAAGCAACCGCCCATCTCTATATTACTAATCCCTTTCGCGGCAAAAAGGTCTCTAAATTATTTATGACTCATCCGCCGATTAAGGAACGAGTAAGAAACTTGCGGGGGATGGAGATATAAATAAAGCTTTAATCTTAATAAAATTATGATATTTTTTTCATCAACCAAAAAAATATATCGGGATGATTTCAGGAAAGTTTTACGAAGCATCCCTCAATTATCTCCTCAAGAACGAGCCTATGTTGAAGGTGTTTTTCATGATTCCCTAAAAGATGGTTTGAGCAAAGAAGAATTGAAAAGAGAGATTAACCAATTAAAACATAATCCTGATGACCCTTTAGATCCTTTTGAGGTAAGGAAATTAAAAGAAAAATTGATGGAGAGTTTGTAAGGAGAGGTGCCGGAGCGGCTGAACGGGCGACACTGGAAATGTCGTGTATTCGCAAGGGTACCGCGGGTTCGAATCCCGCCCTCTCCGCATTTAACAACTAGCGCGAGATTATGAATAAATATTTTGATGAGGAAAAATGGAAAAAGGTAATAAAAAAACCTGACTGGTACTTTTTTTTGACCGATGAATACAGACGCTTAAAAGAATCAAGAAAAAATATGGATGCAAATGAGCGTAAGGAAGTAAAGAAACTTATCTACGATTTTTTTGAAAAGCATTTATCCATTGGAGATGTGGCGCTTGGAAGCAGTGGTAAGAATTTTGATAAAGAAAGGAAGCCAATAGATACAATCGTAATTCATCATACACATAATCCACCCGACATGAAGCCGGAAAGATTGTCGGCTATAACCCTCGTCAGATTATATGCGACTTTTTATGCAGATCCATACTTAGATAAAGATAAAGATATACAAGGAAAGCCAATTTACTCTGGTCATTTCAGGAATGGGAGGCAG
>CAZGZU010000042.1:0-2115 GCA_964529855.1 uncultured Candidatus Saccharibacteria bacterium
ACTCATTTAAAGTATTTAAGATGGAAAGGCCGTATGTTTTGAGGTCGGGCCTTGAATCCTATGAAATCTATTCTTCGTCTTTTCATCTCCGTCATCCTGCTGGCTATTCTCTGTATAGCGGGTCCTTTCATTTATCTGTTCACTGGCCAGGCTGAACCGGCTCCCCAAATCACTTTTGGCGTTACTTTTAGTCAGGTTTTTGCCGAAGACCTGGATTTGGACTGGCAGGAAACATTTTTGGCCATACTTGATGATTTGGCAGTAAAGAAATTGCGCCTGGTTGCTTACTGGCCCAGAGTAGAACCAGAGCCCGCCGAGTATTCCTTTGCTGACCTGGACTGGCAGATTAGCCAGGCCGAACAAAGAGGAGCGGAAGTTATTTTAGTGGTTGGCCGCAAAGTGCCTCGCTGGCCAGAGTGTCATATTCCTGACTGGGCCACCAATTTGAGCGAATCAGACCAGCAGGAAAAAATCTTGCTCCTTTTGGAACAAATAGTTGAACATTATCAGGATAACCAAACCATCAAGGCCTGGCAGGTTGAGAACGAGCCGTTCTTAAGGACCTTTGGCGACTGTCCTAAATTGGATAAAGAATTTTTGGACAAAGAAATTGCCCTGGTCAGGCAATTGGATTCTCGGCAACGGCCAATCATTGTTACGACCAGCGGTGAATTAAGTCTTTGGTTGGGACCGGCTCGCCGGGCTGATATTTTAGGAACGACTCTTTACCGGACTGTCTGGGCTAAGATAATTGGTAATTTGACCTATCCCATCCCACCGGTTTTTTATTACAAAAGAGCTAAGTTGGTTAAATGGCTGACTGGGGTAGAAAAAGTCATTATCGTTGAATTGCAGGCCGAGCCCTGGAGTGGTCATCCTATTCAGCAGGCAAGCTTTGAAGAACAAAGCAAATCAATGGATTTGGAAAAGTTTAAGGGGATTATTGAATATACCCGACAAACCGGCTTTGACCAGGCCTATTTCTGGGGAGTTGAATGGTGGTATTGGCTCAAAGAAAAACATCAGGATGATAGGATTTGGCAGGAAGCCAAACAATTGTGGACTAACCAATCTTGACAGATGCATAAGATTTTGTTATCATATTATTAATATTTTAGTTTTTTCACATCAACTCCAGAAAAGGAGGGATTGAAGTGGATAATAAAGAAAGAGATTTCTTTAAAAAGGTCATTCAGGAGTGTATAGAAGGGGGTGATTTTGACCCCGATGCTCCAGTAGATTCTTTTAGAGCGGCGCGAGGTAGGTTTTTGCAGGCCGGGAAAAAGAGAGGCGATTTCGGGGATATGCTTAAGGTTTTTTTGGATATTCTGGAAGAGCTCGGAAAGACCGTTAATGAAGATCATGCTCTTATCAAAAGGGCAAGAGAAGGAAAAATCGGTCAAACAAGGTCAAAGCAAGGCTCAGAAAGGAAGTCAATTATTACTTCACAAATGCAAAGAGAGGCTTGGGGTGTTGGACGCCGAGATGAAGCATTAATGCGTGATTAAGATTAACTTTTTGGAGGCGTAGCTCTAATAGATGCTGCGCCTTTTATCTTGCCAATAAATTTAATAATCCGTAGAATAGAGGCAATGAAGAAAGCTAAAAAATTACCTTTTTATCTAATTTGTGACAATATTCGCAGTTTGGAGAACATCGGCTCTATTTTCCGGACAGCTGATGCTTTGGCCGTGGATAAAATATTTTTAGGCGGTATCTGTGGCCAGCCGCCTCATCCCAAAATTTCCAAGACCGCTTTGGGAGCTGAAAAAAATATTCCCTGGGAACACCATTGGCAAATCTGGCGGGTGATTGACGATTTAAAAAAGCAAAAAGTTTTCATAGTCGCTTTAGAGCAAACAAAGAAAAGTTTGCCTTATACTCAATTTAAGCCCAAATTTCCTTTGGCTTTAGTCATTGGCAATGAAGTTAAAGGGATTTCTCCGGGCATACTCAAAAGAGCTGACCGGATTATCCATTTGCCGATGTTGGGCAAAAAAGAATCTTTAAACGTAGCTGTTTCTTTTGGCGTGGCCGGGTATTATATAAGGTCGTAGCTTTCAAGGCCCGGCCTCAAAACATACGGCCTAATTAAGGTTCGGTCTCTCGAATACG
>CAZGZU010000043.1:0-2064 GCA_964529855.1 uncultured Candidatus Saccharibacteria bacterium
GTCTCTCACTCCTGTCCTTGGTATGAGCCAAAACCTGTCGGGCATTAGTCATTTGAGCAACCACTGCCTGATGGACTAAATCCTTGTTCATTTTCAGACCAAAAATTCCAGCCGGTAAATCGGCCTTTCCCACCTCCTCGCCTTTTTGATTGTATACTTTAATACTTTTCATCGCTCTTTTCCAAAATCTTATTCCTTTGTTTCCTCTTTTTTCTCTTCCTTTTGCTCCTCCTTCTTTTCCGCCTTGGCCTTCTCAGCTTTGATTTCTTCCTCTTTAACCACCTTTTCTTCTGCCTTAACTGCTTCAATTTCTTTGATAGCGGCTATCTCCAAAAGAGTTCCTTTTCGTCCGGGTACGGCTCCTTTAAGAGCCAACAGATTATTTTCCTTATCAATCTGAACTATCTTAAGACCCTGAACAGTCACTCTTTCATTGCCCATACGGCCAGCCATTTTCTTGCCTTTTAAAACTCTTTGGGGCCAGGCCGAACCAATGGAACCGGGCGCTCGCAAGCCGTGTTTGGTACCATGGGTAGCCGGAAAACCGGCAAAACCATGCCTCTTAACCACTCCCTGAAAGCCCTTGCCTTTGGAAAAACCGGCCACCTTAACCACTTCGCCTTCCTGAAATACGGTCACCTCAATTTTATCGCCGAGTTTCAAATCATTTTTGGGAAATTCTCTTAAATAACGAAAACCTTTGGTTAGGCCGGCTTTTTTAAAATGACCTTTCTGTGATTTTTTAAGTTTTTTATCCTTAATCTCCTCAAAACCAAGCTGAACGGCCTGATAGCCGTCCTTTTTCCTGGTCTTAACCTGAACAACCTGACAGGGTCCCGCTTCAATCAACGTCACCGGGACCATCCGACCCTTGTCATCAAAGACCTGACTCATCCCTAATTTTTTACCCAGTATAAATTTCATATAGAGCAACGAGAATCTCGGAAATGTTCTTTTCAGCGGCATTGAATTGCGAGCGGGCACGGTGTCCGCCAAAGGCGGACGAGCGAGCAATTCACTGCAGCCAAAATCCTCGCTGGGGATTTTGGCGTTAGCTGAAAAGAACTTTCCGAGATTCTCGTGGCAATTGTATCTTCAGGCAATCAAAAACCGGGGGTAGTCCCCCGGTCAAAGATGACTAAACCCTTCACAACTATCATATTCTTCTGTAAAAAACTTGCTTGGTCATATGTAATAAACAATAAATAATGGGCAGTTAATCAAAGATTGACTGTGCATTATTTTCCGTTTATTGGTTTATATCATCTTTATTTCAATATCAACACCGGCTGGCAGATTTAACCCCATCAAAGCGTCAACGACCTTAGGACCAGGATTAATAATATCAATCAACCGCTTGTGGACTCGCATCTCGTACTGCTCGCGCGAATCTTTATGGACAAAAGTGGAGCGATTAACCGTATATTTATGAATCTCGGTAGGCAAAGGAATCGGTCCACGAATGGCCACTTGATAACGCTCAGCCGTCTCCACAATCTGTTTGACTGATTGATCAACTAACTTATGGTCATAGGCCTGAATTCTAATACGAATTCTCTGTTTAGCCTCTTCTTCTTTTTTAGGTACCATCGTTCACAATCTCAAATTCAGCGCAAAAGTCAAAACTAAATAAAAACCTTAATTTGACTTTCGACCTTTAATTTATTTTTTTACCTTAGTGACTACGCCGGCTCCCACTGTCTTACCGCCTTCCCGGATAGCAAATCGCTGCTTGTTTTCCAAAGCAACCGGCGCCATCAGCTTAATTTTCAGATTGACCGTATCACCGGGCATGACCATTTCCGTGCCCTCTGGCAAAGTAACTTCACCGGTCACATCAGTCGTTCGAATATAGAACTGGGGCTTATAACCGGTAAAGAAAGGAGTGTGTCGTCCACCTTCCTCTTTGCTCAGGATATAAACCTCGCCCTCAAATTCCTGATGAGGCGTAACACTGCCCGGCTTGGCCAGAACCTGTCCTCGTTCAACGTCTTCCCGCTTAACACCCCGCAAAAGAATACCCGCATTAAAGCCGGCCTGACCCATATCAAGGGACTTGTTCAA
>CAZGZU010000044.1:0-2040 GCA_964529855.1 uncultured Candidatus Saccharibacteria bacterium
GCTTCGCTCCGCTCGCAATGACATCGGTTGCTTTCCGTAAAATACTGCAAATCCTGGCATGAGCGTATTGAACATAATAGACCGGGTTTTTGGCTGATTGTTCCTGGGCCAAAGCCAAATCAAAATTCAGATGAGTATCAGCTGACTTTTGTAAAAAGAAAAAACGAACAGCATCCGAACCAACCTTATCCAACAATTCATCCATCGTCACATAAAAACCAGCTCGCTTAGCCATTCGCTGTTTAGCTCCTTTGTCTAAAATAGTTACGAATTGCAAAAGAATAATCTTTAATTTGTCTTTGTGGCCAAGCGCTTCTATGCCAGCCATTAATCCGGGCACATCACCATGATGGTCTGCTCCCCAAAGATTAATTACCTGGTCAAATTTTTTATCTTCAAACTTGTACTGATGTAAAGCAATATCGCCCATCAAATATGTCTTACTTTCATCTTTTTTCACCACTACCCTGTCCCGCTCATCGCCAAATTTTGACGACTTAAACCATTGAGCCCCACCTTCCTGCTTGATTAAACCTTTTTTGTCCAAATATTTCAAGACCTTGTCCACTCGACCGGATTTATACAAGTCAGATTCAAAAATCCATTCATCATATTTAATGCCCAATTTATCAGTTGTCTTTTGAATTAAATCCTTAATAATATGCTTGGCGGCTATTTGGCCGGCTTTATAGGGGTCTTTTTCTTTAATTTTTTCAGCCAAATCGTCAATATATTTCCCCTGATATTTGGCTTCCTTGTCTTTTAAAACTGAATGACCCAAAGCTAAAATCTGTTGACCAGCATCATTAACATAATAGGCCTTTTCCACCTTAAAGCCGGCTTTTTTCAAAAGATTGGCCAGAGCATCGCCATAAGGACCGCCCCGGGCATTGCCGACCGTCAAGGGACCGGTTGGATTGGCGGAGATAAACTCTACCTGAACTTTTTTGTTCTGACCGATATCCAGTTGTCCATAATCATCTGCCTGTTCTAAAATTTCCCCTAATTCCTGCTGCAGGGCTTTTTGAGACAAAGTAAAATTAATAAAGCCCGGTCCGGCTTTGCTAACTTTGGCAAACAGAGGATTATCTTTCAATTTATCAACTATTTTCTGCGGCTCAATCTTTGTCTGTAAAGCTATATTGCTTGAATAATCGCCAAATTCCGGATTAGTCGGATGCTCTATTTTGGCTTCCTGTTTAACGATATCTTTAACCAACTTTTCTATTTTCTTCTTAAGCATAACTCTATCATAGCCCATTATTTTGATTTACTCAATGCTTTATTTAATGTTAAAGTGAATATATGCCGAGCCTAGCAACCAATCGACGAGCCAAATACGACTATCATCTGGTGGAAACCTTTGAAGCAGGGCTGGTTTTGTCCGGCCAGGAAGTTAAATCAGTTAAAAATGGCCGGATGAGTTTAAAGGGCGCTTATGTAAACATTAAAGATAAAGAGGCCTGGCTGATTAATGCCCTGATTCCGCCTTATCAGCCCAAGAATACGCCACCTGATTATCAGCCAACCCGGAGCCGGAAACTGCTTTTAAACAAAAAAGAAATCAAAAGCTTGATTGGCAAGACCAGGCAAAAGGGCTTGACTTTAGTGCCTTTGCGGGTTTACACTAAACACAACCGCTTAAAACTGGCCTTTGCTTTAGGCCTGGGCAAAAGACAAGCTGATAAACGGGAAAAGATTAAGAAAAGAGAAGCCAAAAGAAGGATTAGTCGGGCTCTAAAACAAAGACGCTAGAAAATTTGCGGGGATGACAGGCATCGATGGAAGTTTTTTTCTTTAATAAGCAAGCCGAGAGTAACCTCGTTAATCTTGCAACAAAATAACTGCTAAACCTAATTTAGCTTTTGCTGTTGCTTAAGTTCAACAGCCATCCGAGCTTTTGACTCCTGATAGAAAGTTTCGGGTGTCAATTTATCAGGATAGATAATTAGCATTGTCTTAAGCTAATTATTAAAACCTTTAAGACAGCCTTCAAGAATGTTTTGCTCAGTTTCTAGTTCTTGATTGCCTATCTCAAAC
>CAZGZU010000045.1:0-1671 GCA_964529855.1 uncultured Candidatus Saccharibacteria bacterium
GCTTTTTATAGTCAGTCCTTCGGCACCCGCTTTAAGATTTTAGCGGCCGGCGTAATCATGAATTTGCTTTTAGCGGCTTTTCTTCTGGCAATTGGTTATTGGATCGGCCTGCCGACGATTATTAGCGATGAGGAGAGCGGTAATTTAAGGGAAGCTAAAGTTCAGATTACCCAGGTTGTTTTCAATTCACCGGCTGAAGAAGCGGGCATTAAGATAGGCGACAGCATCAAACAATTAGCCATAAATAGTAATGCGGTCGTTATAAATACGGCTAAAGAGGTGCAGGACTTTATTGGCGCTCATCAGGGCCAGGAAGTGATGATAACTATTCAGCGAGGCGATGAAGTTTTAGAGAAAACTTTGGTGCCGCGTATTAATCCGCCTGTTGATGAAGGTCCTTTGGGTATTGGTTTGGCCAGAACAGCCATTGTTTCATATCCCTGGTACGAGGCCTTGTTTAAGGGAGCAGTCAGTATGATTTACTTGACCGGGGCGATTATCGTTGCCTTAGGAGGCGTTCTCTGGCAACTGATAACTACCGGACAGTTGGCCATTCAGATAGCCGGGCCGGTAGGTATTTTTTCTCTAACCGGTCAGGCTGCCCAACTTGGTTTTATTTACATTCTCCAGTTCGCGGCCATTTTGAGCATTAATTTGGCCATTCTTAATGGTCTGCCTTTCCCGGCCCTGGATGGCGGTCGTTTGTTATTCTTGGCCATAGAAAAAATTAAGGGCTCGCCGGTCAGCCAAAGAATTGAAAGATTTGCTCACACGGCCGGCTTTATTGTTTTAATTCTTTTAATGATTGCCATTACCTGGCGGGACGTGGTCAGGTTTTTTTGAGGTCTAAACATATATGCGACAATCACAATTTTTTGCCAGAACTAAAAAACAGGCTCCCAAGGGAGCAGAAACCATTAGTCATCAGTATTTGACGCGAGGGGATTTTATTGACCAGACAGCGGCCGGTATTTACAGTTTTCTGCCTCTGGGCTGGCGGGTTCATCAGAAAATAGAAAATATTATCAGAGAGGAAATGAATAATCTGGGCGCTCAGGAATTATTTTTGCCGACCTTGATTCCCAAGAGTTTATGGCAGGAAACCGGTCGCTGGAAAGAAATTGACCCGCCTCTTTTCAAAGTCAAGGACCGCCATGAGAAAGAGTTTGGTCTGGGCTCAACCCATGAAGAAGTCATTACTGATTTGGTCAGGAAAAGAATTAATTCTTATCAGGACCTGCCCATTTATCTTTATCAGATTCAGAATAAATTCCGCAATGAGATGAGAGCGACCGGCGGTTTGCTGCGGGTTCGTGAATTTATGATGAAAGACCTTTACAGTTTTCATGTTTCTGAAAAAGACGCCCTGGATTTCTATGAAAAAGTTAAGCAGGCCTATTTTAAAATATTTAAGCATTGCGGTCTGGAAGTGGTGGCCGTAGAGGCGGAGTCAGGGACGATTGGCGGCAGTTTGTCTCACGAGTTTATGTTGATTGCCGAAACAGGCGAAGACAAAATATTGACTTGCCCGGGCTGTGAGTATGGAGCTAATGTGGAGAAAGCCGGCCAGATTAAGGAATGCCCGCAGTGCAAAGGTAAATTAGAAGAAAAGAATTGTATTGAAAACGGTCATTGTTTTTATTTAGGAACTAAATATAGTCAGGCCATGGG